>NZ_JAQQPS010000002.1:0-367959 GCF_036688685.1 Massilia sp. S19_KUP03_FR1
ACGTTGCGCAACTACCTAAAAATCTACAACAACAGCATCCCACAGCGCGCTCTCGATCACCAAACGCCTGTCCAGGCCCTGAAAAACTGGCACGATAAAAAGCCAGAATTATTCGTTAAACGCGTCTATAACCAAGCGGGTCTTGACATCTAACTAAGGTTATCGGAATGGTATGATCTATCAAGACGCGAAGCATGAGCTTGGCACACCCACAAATCAGCTTGTTAACCAATCATCGGACGGAACTTTGAACAATTCAAAAGTCTTTATAGCTTCTTCAACTGAAGGGTTAAACATAGCATATGATATACAGACCAATCTTGCGCATGATGCTGATTGTACAGCTTGGCCGCAGGGAATATTTGAGTTGTCGGTTCCGCCAATCGACTCGCTAATTAAGCAGTTAGACAACTCAGACTTTGCTATTTTTGTGTTTAGTCCTGACGACGAAATCAAGATGCGCGGTAATACTACCAATTCCGTGCGTGATAACGTCTTGTTTGAACTAGGGCTCTTTATTGGGCGTCTCGGAAAAAACCGTTGTTTCATCGTTGCCCCAGACGCCCATCCGATGCGTATCGCAAGTGATCTAGTAGGCGTTACACCCGCTACTTACTCCAGCAAACGGGACCCGGCTGAGATGGCAGCTAATTTGGGTCCTGCATGTCAATCAATCAGACGTGCAATCAGGACATTAGGACGTTTCAACCCTGATGTCGAGCCAGGGCACATACCAGTTACAGAGTCCGATAGCTACGATGACGTAGATAAGAAGCTTATTTTGCAGCAGTGGCTAAACACGAGTGCACAGGCAATCACAGCATATAAGTATGACGATTTGGATAATAAACTGAAGTTAGATCGCGGTACGGTTCGACGCTTTTTAAGCGAAGTATTAGATGAAACAAAATATTTTGAATTATTGAAGGAAGGTGGCAACTTCTTTATGCTGAAAGATCTCCCATTGCATTATGAATAGTATCATTCGATTTACCCGAACGCATCATCGACGTGAAAGCATATACAGTGGTTAGTGGCGGTGCGGGGGTACGAATGCAAGTAAGGGTAGTAAAGATGCGCGACAAGGGCGTAGAACACGACCGTAGAGCCTTGCGTGACCTCTTGGGCAGAGGAATGCTGCTCATCATGGACGTCTCTGATCAGGGTCTACGGCGTCCTGCGAAGGTCGCACGGCTGATGCAGGGGAACGATGTACGCCATAAGCTTACTGACGTTCCTATAGTATCGTGTAGCGAGGGAAGGTTTACGCTGGCCGGACTCGCATGGCACAGTAACAGAGACGTAAAAGCGGTTGATTGCGCACAAAGCTGGCTATTCTCCCTAGATGTCGAAACGAAAACCAACTTGTCTATGTCTGAGCATCGGAATGTGAGTGCACAAATTGAGTAGCTACGAAGGCACTTGGCCAAACAGATACGGACCGAACAGCCTACCCTCGCACCAGCACCACACACCCTGATCCAGAGCCATACAAACACCAAGCGACAGGGTGACTATGGCTTTCTGCTTTGCGCTACTAAGGGTTACTTTGTACGCAGATTCATCAACTGATTGCAAGCCAGAGAGTATCGACTGGTAAGCCATCCAAGCTGTGAATATTTGGGGGTAATCTCGATGAAATCGCTTTGCCGCAGCCAACGCAGTTGGGTCGCGCATGTCCGTTCCTGGAGGGAAACCAAATTCGTCAATAAGCCGGTACGCTACCGTCACACCGGCGGGGTCTTGCTTGCTACATATGCTATCTAACTTTCCAAGGTAGAAAGCAATATCGCCGTTTGCGGCCTGAATGTGGGCTTGGTCAAACATATGCTTCGTCGTCTGCTGCTGAAGCATAGACTGATAAGCCAATACCGCGAACGCCATGAGTGCTAACAGCGGCCCGTAGATTCCGGACATTGCGGAACCCATTTCCGCCCACCTTTGATGATTACGGCTTACTTCTGGTCCGAACGTATGGACATACAGCACAATTGGAGTAAGTAGTAACCCCCAAACTGCAAAATGCTTCAAAAATCTACCCATTGGCCGGAACCGATTGCGTAAGTTCATAGATTTCTTAAGTTGTTATTTTATAAAATACTAGCATACCTCGCTATAGTGAGCTACGCAAACGAAGCCATTTATCGAAGTCTCATCCCTTATCACATGGGCAGGGTCTAATGGATGAGCAGCGGGAACCCTCAGGAATCTATCAGAAGCCTTGTAAACACTAGAGTCTAGTGATAATATCACTGGATCTAAACTCTTTTGGTAAATCTCCATGACCACCTACGGCTACGCACGCACCTCAACAGTTGAACAAGTAGCCGGACTGGCCGATCAGGTTGCCAAGCTCAAAGAAGCCGGGTGTACCGACCAGTCGATTTACAAAGAGCAAATCAGCAGCGTAAAGATGGCTGACCGGGCGGAATTCGCAAAGGTACTCGCCAAGCTCACCAAAGGCGACGTACTGGTCTTTACGAGCCTTTCCCGTGTGGCCCGTTCAATGATCCACATGATCGAGATCGAAGCCGCTGTGGCCGCTGTAGGGGCATCAATGCGCATTCTGGATATGGCGGTGGATACCAGTACGCCCCAAGGTCGCCTGACGTTCAACCTGTTCAGCAGCATCGCGCAGTTTGAACGGGAGAACATGCTTGAGCGCCAGAAGGTCGGTATCGCCGCCGCGAAGGCTAAGGGCAAGTACACAGGGCGTGCGCCTACGGCTCAGAAGAAGACCGCACAGGTACTCGCCATGCACGCCAAGGGCAACACCAAGCAGGAGATCGCGGGGGCTTGTGGCATCGGAATCGCCAGCGTTTACCGCATCCTGAAAACAGCGTTTTAACCGGCTGGGCTTTGCCATCAAAGAGCGTAGAATCACACTTTCCCCGAACCTCACCGACCACTACCACCAGCACACAGAACCATGCGCATACGAACAGCAATGGCTTAGACCGTGCCGCACATTGAAGACTAGTTTATCCTTTGGCTATGCTATAGCCGGGGCGGTTGCACCCCCAAAGTTGCTTATATTGGGTGTCCAAATGTAGTCTCTTGTGAGGTCGCACGGCTTTCCCGTTCGCTGAATAAATCAACACTTTGGGTAACCCAAAGAAGCGCATGGAAAGTAGGATCACGTGGACAACTGGCTTGCATACAAACAAGAATTAGAGGTTAGGATCGCCAAAGGAACTTTTCCCCCTGGGCATCCATTAACCCTTCGCATTAATGAAATTATGATCGAAGACCGGGTATTTCAACACCGGTCGGGTAGTGAATGGGCAAGCGATTCCCACACTAAAGCTTTGCTCAAAAGTCTCAAGAACACCTCAGGGAAGCCGTTTGAACCGCTCACTGTATTTTGGGTTGGCGATGCTTGGGTCGTCATCGACGGCCACCATAGGCTCATGGCGTACAGCGAGTATCAGTTCGATGAACCTATTCCTGTAAAAGCGTTTGAGGGGTCATTAGACGAGGCTGTAGGCGAAGCACTTAGGGCGAACTCTCACGACAAGCTGACGATGTCAGCAAAGGAAAAGACGAACGCTGCATGGCGGCTGGTTATCGGGTCCACGTTGTCCATTAACGTCACAGCTGAAGTCTCCCTTGCATCGCGGGCGACTGTGGTCACGATGCGGAAGGTGCGGGATGTGCTGGTTGCGAAAACGAACCTTGGGCATGTGGGGTCTATGGACTGGCCCACTGCAAGGGCTAGGTTTGATGGGAATGATTCCGAGTTCGGCAACGGAAACGAATGGCTGGATAGGAAGGCACGGCACATTGCCGAGCAGCTGAAAAAGACGTTTGGAAGGGAATTGAGCAAGTACCCTAGGGCGCTGTGGATGGCACTTGAGGCATACGATCCCAACCTTGCAATTTCTTTCTGCGAGGAATACGGCATCGACCCTGAGGTGCTTGGGTATGACTACGGTGAGCCTGACGATACCGACGATGGAAGCGCGGCGGACTTCTAACGAGTAACGCAGGGACAACCCAAGGTAGGCTAAGGATAACAGCTAATTAGCCTACCTACACCCTCCAAGAGTGGCAAGGGATGCGAGTCATCAGAAAAGGAGGAGGGGGGGGCTATATGAATGCGAAATGAAAAAAGGGTTTTCTGGTACTCCAAAACACTACTCCAACTAGGGGAGATGCTTGGCCAGAAAACCCTTTGCATTCAACAGCTTACAGCTTGTTCCAAATCTTGGCGGAGAGAGGGGGATTCGAACCCCCGATAGGTTTGACCCTATACACGCTTTCCAGGCGTGCGACTTCAACCGCTCATCCACCTCTCCTGGTGTCCTGCCTTCGCTTTCACGAAGCCGCGTATTATAGCAAGGATTCCGCACGGCACAACAACAATCGCCGCCATCAGCGAATGTCGAAGGAGACAGGTGGCAGGCCGGCGATCTGGCCGGTGAGTTTACCCGGTTATTTCGCGAAGTAGATCCCGTGTAAGAGCCCGCCTTGACGACCGTGCCAGCCGGAAGCGCGATGTTCTGGGCGTTGCAGTGCTTGACCAGCCAGTGCAGCAAGCGGCGCGGGTCGCCGGCCGGGTTGGCGGCGGGGCCGCTGAAAATGTCGCGGCCATCGAGTTGCAAATACGCCGCCGGGTTGATGAAATCGACATCGTCGCGGTAGTAGATGAACTCGCCAATGACCAGTGCGCCGTGGTTCTGCAAGTCCGCCAGCTGCGTCAGCTTCGACCCGTCGGGCCAGCCGGCCAGCCTGCTCGAGACGATTTCGATGGCGGCGCCCATGCCCCCAATGCTCGAGAGTACCTCGGCCTCGGTGGCCGCTGGCGTGCCCGGCAGGACGATGCTGACGATGAAGTGCAGTTGCCAGTTGCCGGTCTGGTCGATGATGTAGCCCGATACCACCGGCGACAGGATGGCCGCCATGGCCGAGCCGGTTTTCATCATGCCGCTGGCGGTGCCGCTGCACTCAGGCGTTGTCGATCGCGCGGCGCAGGCGCGTTTCGATGGCGTCCGTATCGACGCCGTGGTGCCAGCCTTGGATGCCGGGCAAGTCCAGGAACGCGGGCTTCCCGCCCAGCGCTTCGGCCATTTTTTTCACAGCGTGGCGAAGTGGCTGGTTTCGTACATCAGCACGTGATCGCCGGCGCTCAGGGTATTGATCAGCGCCGCTTCCCAGGCCCCGGTGCCGCACTGGCTGCGGCTTGCCCGGTCTGAAAAGCCAGCGCAACAGCAGGCCGCCCGCCCGACACCTGGTTGACGCGCTTATTTTTCCGATTCTGGTCTGGCGGCAGACAACACCAGCCGCCAGGCGTGCATCATGCAGATTCGAACCAATGCGCGAACGGAACCCGATCATGATGTCCAGCCTGCCCGACCAATTCCACGCCCTGATCATCGGCGCCTCCGGCACCATCGGCGCTGCCTTCGTCGACCTGCTGCAAGCCTCGCCCCGCTGCGCCAGCGTCACCGGCCTGCACCGCCATTCCCAGCCGCCCATCGACTTCGCCGACGAAGACAGCATTGCCCGTGCCGCCAGCGCGCTGTCTGCCGGCCCGCGTTTCCACCTGATCATCAACGCCGCCGGCTTGCTGCACAGTGAAGATTTCATGCCGGAAAAGCGCCTGGCCGACCTCAGTTACGCGCAGATGCAGGCCACCTTCCAGGCCAACACCTTCGGCCCGGCGCTGCTGCTGCGCCACTTCGTGCCGCTGCTCGACCGTGAACGCGCCATCATGGCCATGCTGTCGGCCAAGGTGGGCAGCATCGGCGACAACCGGCTCGGGGGCTGGTACAGCTACCGCGCCTCGAAATCGGCACTGAACATGATGGTCAAGACCGCCGCCATCGAAGTGGCGCGCACGCAGCAGAACAGCGTCCTGGTCGCGTTGCACCCAGGTACCGTCAATTCGCGACTGTCGCGCCCGTTTCGCGGCGAAACCATTGGCCGCGCGGCAGACCTTGCCGCCACGGAGATGCTGCATGTGCTTGACGGCTTGGTGCCTGACGACAGCGGCGCTTTTCGATCCTACGACGGTACCCAGCTGCCATGGTGAGTAGGGCAATCCGCTTCAAGACTGATGCGTTCGATGGGGCGGTTGGTCCAGCCAGCCGCCGCGAAATCCTGCGCGCTTCAAACCGTCGCGCAGGTACCGGTTCGAGCGCATCAGCTTCCAGGTGAAGTCGTGTAGGTGGTTGTCGATCATGATCACCGTCGGGCCCTCGTTGATGCCGAAGTGGTAGGGCGAGACCCAGCCAGGATGGTCCATGCCCGGCGCCTTGTACGCGGCCGAAAACGAGGCCTTGAAGCCGTACGGGTCGACTTCGCACAAGGGCAGCTTGTGGAAAAATTCGATCGTCGGCACCACGATCTCGGGCGCGAACGGCAAGCTGGCGGCGGCCACCCAGGGCGCGACGGTGCCGTCGTCCGGGCCGTACGGCGCGCCGCGGGCGGTGTAGTTGTAGAAGCGGCGCTTGACGCCGTCCACCGTCAGCACCTTGTTGCCGGGGCCGTCGCTGGCGGTGAAGCCCCAGCACAGCGCGCTGTAGTGAGCGAAATCGTTTGGGTTGTGGATGGCGTATTGTTGCTGGACGTGCGTGGCGCGCCGGCTGTTTTCGAAGTAGTCGCTGTCGTGCGCGTGCATGAAGTCGTCGCGCAGGCCGCGAAAATCGATCCACAGGTGCGACATCTGGTGGATGAACAAGGGGCCGGCATACAGGTAGTCGATGCCGTATTCCGTCTTCCATTCGTACGATGCGGCCTGGGCGGCGTAGCTGTCGGCGCCGATGGGAAAGGTGGGCGAGCCGAGCGCCAGTATGTACAGGATCAGCGCCTCGCTATAACCCTCCCAGCGCCACTTCAAAAAGCCCGCCCTCGGCTTGTAGCCGTGAGAGAGCAGGGGCGACCCGGCCAGCATCCACTGCCAGTCCACGCGCCGGTACAGCATGTCGGCCAGTTCGCCGATGGCGCGTTCGTCGTCATCGGCGCCGTCGAAATACTGGGCGGCGGTCAGCATGCCGGCGATCAGCAAGGCTGTGTCGATGCTCGAGAGCTCGCAATTCCACACGCGGCGTCCGCTCTGCATGTCGAGGAAGTGGTAATAAAATCCCTTGTAGCCGGTGGCGTCGACGCCGGTACCTTGTTCGCTGCCGGCAAAAAAGCGCAGCGTCGCCAGCGTGATGGCGACCGCGTCGCGCCGCGTCATGAAGCCGCGCTCGACGCCGATCGGGTAGATCGTCAGCGCCATGCCCACGGCGGCGATGCTGGCCGGCGCGCTCTGGTCCGTTTTGTCGCGAATGAGGCCATTCGCCGGATTGACCTGGTGCACGAAGTAGGCGAACGATTCTTCCTGCAGGCTGCGCAGCAAGGCCAGCATGGATGGGGAAATGGCCGCCTGGGGTTGCGGGTTTGCTTTCAGCTTGCAGCGCAATGTGATTGCCATTGTTGTCCGATCTACAGCATTTGATGGCGTGACTGTAGCATCGGCATTCTGCGCCCGACGTTCGCTACCGTACCGAGCGCGGCGCGCTGCTGTCCGGTTCAGGACTTGCCCATTCCATACCAAATGGCAACACCGCCGGCCCGAAGACAAAGTGCAGCACCCGGCGGCGGCTGTCCCCGGTCGCCTTCGATGAAGCGTGTAACAGGAGTGGCCGCATCGCCATGCCGCCGCCCGGCGCGACCGGGCATACCACTTCGCCGCGCGTCGCCTTCAAGTGGGCCTTGTCCGCCTCCTGGATCCGGCCCGCCAGGTGCGAACCGGGAACGACTTTCAAGGCGCCGTCATGGGCCTGGCAAGCGTCGATGTGCAGGCGCAGGGCGACCAGTTGTGCGAGCACGGCCACTGGCGGCTGGACGAACAGCGTACCATCCTTGTCCGACCACCCGCTCAGTGCCGGATCGTCGACGCGGCGCGCCACCGGAATGCTCAGGTCCTGGTGCGGCGCGACCAGCCAGTTCTGGTCGCGCGACTTTTCGAAGGCCGTGCATTGCACACTGACGAAACCGGCAGGGAGCAGGCCGGCCGCGACCAGCTGGCCGCGCAGCTTGTCGGCCAGCGCAGCGCACCACGGCAAGGACAGCATCTCGCGCGGGCGCGCCATCGTCTGGGCCAGCATGGCCGCGATGGCCTGCAGTTCGGCCGCGTCGACCATCGCGGGCAGGGTGACATGGCCCGATTGCGTAAAGCTGTCTGCGTACATGGTAGGTTTCGTGGAATGGCGACCCGCTATGTTAGACGATTGCGCCTGTGCGCCGCACCGCAGGTGCCGTCTTGCAATGGAACTATCCCGGGTCGGTTAAAATGCTTGCCTGCGCACCCACATCCGTCCCGTTTGTCGCGGACGGCGCCCAACCAACCACCAGTAAAGCGCACCCTGGCCGCGCCGCATGCCGCACGCGCGCCGCCACGCAGAATCCATGAAACCTCCAAAGCGACTTGTTCCCCTGATCGACGAAGGCCTGATCGATGAAGTTTCGCGCCAGCTCATGAGCGGCAAGGAAGCCATCGTCTACGTGGTGCGCTGCGGCGACGACGTGCGCTGCGCCAAGGTGTACAAGGAAGCCAACCAGCGCAGCTTTCACCAGGCGGTCGCTTACCAGGAAGGCCGGCGCGTCAAAAACAGCCGCCAGGCGCGCGCGATGGAAAAGGGCACCAAGTTCGGGCGCAAGATGGCCGAGGAGACCTGGCAGAACGCCGAAGTCGATGCCCTGTACCGCCTGGCCGCCGCCGGCGTGCGCGTGCCGACACCCTACATCTGCTTCGAAGGCGTGCTGCTGATGGAACTCGTCGTCGACGCCGACGGCAACGCCGCCCCGCGCCTGAACGACGTGCCACTGACCGAGGCGCTGGCGCTGGAATACCACGCCGCGCTGTTGCACCAGGTGGTGCTGATGCTGTGCGCCGGCGTCATTCACGGCGACCTGTCCGAGTACAACATCCTGGTCGACGCGCAGGGCCCGGTGATCATCGACCTGCCGCAGGCAATCGATGCGGCCGGCAGCTCGGTGGCGCAAGGCATGCTCGAGCGCGACGTGACCAATCTCGCCGACTTCTTCGGCGCCGTCGTGCCGCAATTAATCGGCAGCCAGTATGGCCTGGAGATCTGGAACCTCTACGAGGCCGGCTTGCTGACGCCGGACGTGAAGCTGACCGGCTTCGTCGCGCTGCCGGACACGCCGACCGATGTCGGCGCCGTCATGCGCGAAATCGCGCTGGCGCGCGACGAGGAAGCGGAGCAGCGCTCGTACCAGGGCGCCGATAGCTAAAACCGCGTAACAAAAAACCGCAGGAAGCGCACCAGCGCTACCGCACCCAGGGTACACGCGACGATGCTCAGTTGGGATTCCGGCAGCGACATCAGCCAACCCAGCGACCCCAGCAGCGCGATCGGAAAAACAAAGAACAGGACCGGCAGCGCGATCCCGGATGCCCGTCCCAATTGCCGCGTGAGCCAGGTTTTCTCGACCTGGAACGGCGCCTTGTGCGTGTCCGGCAGCGTGCCATGCACGATGAAGCGGCCAATGTCGTCCCACGCGGCTTCCTGGTGGCCGGCGCCGTGGCCGCCCTCGATGAAGTTGGCCTGGGTGACCAGTGGATTGTGAAAGCCGTCGTGGCCGGCGCTGCCGATATCGAACGCCGTCATTTTTTGCAAGCCGCTGCCGAATACGGCAACCACCCAGTCGGCGGTCGACACGTAATTGAGCACCTGGCCCACGCGGCGCGACTGGATCAGGCTCTGCCAGTCGTAGTCGCGCCGCACCACGCTGCCCGCAAACACGATCCGGGAAAACGCCGCGGCCGGATAATCGCACAGCGCTTTGGCGGCGAGATAGGTCCCGTTCGCGTGCCCGACATAGTGAAACGCGGCGTTCGGATAACGCGCGCGCGCTTCGCAGTAGCGGTCCATCAGCCACTCCACCTTGCGCTGGCGGACGCTTTTCAACAGGAAGGGCAGCATCGCAAAGTAGCCGTAGCCTTCGGTCCAGGATTCGAAGCGCTGGCCCGCGCTGGCCGCTTCTTCCTTGATGGTGCGGGCAATTTTCTTGGTCCAGAAGCCTTTGTCACGGATGCCGTGCACGACGAACACCATGTTCCTGACGGCCGGGTCGGGTGGCGGCGGCAGCGTGTCTTCCATCTGCTCGCGGTTGATGCGGCAGGCGGCCAGTTGCAGCGGCGTCGCGCGCAAGGCTGCCAGGAATTGTTCGCGCCGCGCCTTGCGCGCCAGCTCCGTGGCTTTCGAGCCGGTGGGCGCCATGCAAACGATGTCATGGTGTCCCGAATGGCGCACTTCCAGGTAGTTATAGGTGGCGGCGTGGCCGGCATTGTTGATGCCGTCGATGGCGAAGTCGATGCTGTCGTTCGGCGCCACCGCCTCGTCCACGGTGCCGAGCAGCTGGACGATGGTGATGGCAGGCCGGCCGCCGTAATCGGTATTCATCAACGCCAGCCATTGCAAACGCGTTTGCACCAGGAAGGGGGCGCCGCGGCGGATCGAAAAGATGGTGAAGTTACCGCCCAACAGTTCGCCGACGAACTGGCCCAGCCCGAACCTGAAACTGGTCAGCGTATTGCGGCCCGACTCGGTGCTCCAGCCGCGGTTCATGCCGGCCAGCAGCACCACCCGGCGGATACGCCGGGCCCACGCGCGCGCTTGTCTGAACCGTGTCAGCGGCGCCTCGAACGGTGCCGGCACGGCGCCGTTGGCGTCGATCTGTTCGCCGTAAGCGACGATCGCCATTTTGCGCGCAAAAACTGCCCCGACGCTGTGGCCGACGAGCGTAATGCTCTTGTAGCCGTTCAGCTGCGGCCGTGCAGCCACGATGAAATCGATGGCGTCGGTGAGGTCGGCGACCAGCTCGGCGGCCGGAATGCGGCATGACAGGTGCCGGATCGGCATGGCCGGGGCGTACAGGTCGGCGCCCGGCTGATGCTGGCGGATCACGGCGCGCACGTCACGCAGGCGGTCGCTGCGGTTGCGCAAACCGTGCAGCAGCACGACCAGTTCGGTGCTGCCGGGGCGCCGTTCTAGAAACGGTATGTCTGCGTACATGGCAGCTCCTGGTCAAATCGCACCTGCGGGCCGGCGCTCTGGAAATGCCCATGCACGAACCGTGCCGATGAGGAAATCCTGAACAGTTTCAGATACTTGAAGAAAAATGACCGGATCGGCGCCGGGCAACTGTAAATAAGCTCGACAAAACCGTCAGGGCAACTGCGCCGGCGTGCGGCCGAGCGGCGCGTACTTACACCGTTTTACATGCATTTACTCCGCATGCAGTATCACTGCCTGCACTGGCCTCCTACAATCGGTGCACGATCGCAGAAGGCTTTTTCATGTTAAACCGTTTATATTCCATCGCGCTGCTGACAGCGTGCCTGTTGCTATCGAGCTGCGGCAGCAACAGCGCTGACAGCGCGATCGACAGCATCACGATCACCACCATCGTGGCCGCGCCGGCCATCGCCACCCAGCCCGCGGCCTCGATTGTGACGGCCGGGCAGGCGGCCACGCTGACGGTCAGCGCCAGCGGCGGCGGCACCCTCGTTTACCAGTGGCGCCGTGGCGGCGTCGCGATTGTTGGCGCCACGGCGGCCACCTATACCCTTGCGGCGGCGGCCAGCGCGGATGCCGGCAGCTACGACGTCGTCGTCAGCAACAGCGCCGGCAGCGTGACCAGCACCACGGCAACGCTGACGCTGGCGTCCAGCAGCGGCGTGCCGGTCATCGTGGCGCAGCCGGCCTCGCAGTCGGTGGCGCTGGGCGCCAGCGTGACGCTGACCGTCGCGGTGCGCGGCAGTGGGACCATGGCGTACCAGTGGCGCAAGAACGGCGTCACGCTGGCCGGCGCCAGCGCGGTCAGCTACACCATCGCGATCGCCAGGGCCAGCGACGCCGGCAGCTACGACGTGGTCATCACGAATGCCAGCGGCAGCAGCACCAGCGCGGCGGCGGCGCTCGACGTTACCGCCGCCGCCAGCACCACGCCGCACAGCCTGGCTACCTATATGGCAGCGATGGCGTTCTACGGCACGCTGACGGCGGCCCAGCAAGCCACGGTGCAGCTGCCCTGGAGCCTCGACACGGCGCGCAAATGGTCGAATTTGCCAGCCGGCTTGGTCGCCAGGAATGGCATTGCACTGGGCACGCTCAGCACGGCCCAGCTGGCGGCGGCGACGGCGCTGGTGAAGGTCGCGCTGGGCGACACCGGCAGCTCGCTGCAGTCGGGCATGCAGGCGGCCGACGACTATCTCGCGGCAATTGGTGGCGGCGCCGGCGATGGTAACGGCAATTACCATGTCGCTTTCCTCGGCGCGCCGTCGTCGACCGGCTTCTGGATGCTGCAAATGAGCGGCCACCACCTGACCTGGAACCTGGCGTACAACGGCAGCTACAACGGGCCCACGCCGCTGTTCCTCGGCATCGAGCCGAAGGCGTCGTTCGTGGTGGGCGGCGTGACCTACGATCCGTTGCTGGCCCAGCGCAGCAGCATGGCCGACCTGGGCGCCGCGCTGGTCAACTACCCGGCCGCGCAACTGGCCGGCACCTACGCCGACCTGCTGTTCGGGGCCGACGGCGTCGACGCCAGCTGCCCGCGCGCGTACGAGGGCGTGACCAGCCACGGCGCGCTGTATTCGAGCCTGTCGGCCACCGACCAGGCACTGGCGCAGGCGGCGATCCGGTCCTACGTCAACATGCAGGCGCTGGATAACGCGAACACCTTGTTGGGTGCATATCTGAGCAGCGAAGCGCTGGCGCAGACCTGGGTGGCGTATGCCGGCACCGGCTCGCTGACGGTCAACGGGAATTACCTGCGCATCGAAGGACCGCGCGTGTGGATCGAATTTTCGGTGCAACGCGGCGTTGTCGTCAGCAACGACATTCACTACCACACGATCTGGCGCGACAAGTTCGCCGATTACGGGGGCAAGTGTGGCTAAGTATTTGTTCGCGTGCTTGCTGTGCCTGTGGTGCAGCGCGGCCGGCGCGCACCCGACGCCGCAAAGCCTGGTCTGGATCGACACCACGCCAACTGGCTTGCAGATTACCGCCCAGCTGCCCTTGAGCCGGCTGGGTTTTGTGTTCGGCCAGGATGCGCTCGGCCAGCAGACCATCCTGGCACAGGGTGGCGATGCGCTGTCTGGCTACCTGCTGCAGCATATCGGGGTGCGCAGCGGCGGCGCCAGCTGGCAGGTACTGCGCCCGCGCCTGGCGCTGACGGGCAGCGGCCCGGCGGCCGGGCTGGAAGCCGTGTTCGAGGTGCGCGCGCCGCCCGGCGTCTTGCTCCTGCGCCGGCCCGAACTGGTCTACGACATCATCACCCACGAAGTGCGCACCCACCGCGTGCTGGTGTTCCTGCGTAATGACTGGCAGGGCGGCTTCTCCGGGCAGGCGCCGCTGCTGCTGGGCGAACTGCGCTACGGCCGCACGACGCTGCCGCTGGTACTCGATGCGCCAGGCAGCAGTGTGACGCGCCTGTTCGTCAGCGGCATCGCGCATAGCGCGACCGGTGTCGACCACCTTGTGTTCCTGCTGATGCTGGTGCTGGCCGCGCCGCTGACGGCCAGCGGCCGCCGCTGGCGCGCGCTGCGGCCGCTGGCCGTCGTCATCACGGCGTTCACGCTGGGGCACACCATCACGCTGGTGGCGGGCAGCGCCGGATCGATCGCGGTGCCGGCTGGCGCGATGGACGTGGCGGTGGCGCTGACCATCGCGCTGGCGGCCTGGCACGCCTGGCGGCCCCTGTTTGCGCGGGCCGAGGCGTGGATGGCGCTCGGCTTCGGCGCGGTCCACGGGCTGGCGTTTTCCGCCAGCCTGGCGGGCGCCGGCCTGACGCCCTGGCAGCACGCGCAGGCGCTGCTGGCATTCAACCTCGGGATCGAGGCGATGCAGTTGCTGGCGCTGGCGCTGGTGCTGCCGCCGCTGCTTCTGCTGGCCCGCGCGCGGCCAGTGGCGCTGGCGCGGCTGCGCTGCGTTCTGGCAGGCGCAGCGAGCGTTCTGGCCATTTTGTCGATAGCGCATAGGCTGGAAATCGCGCTGCCCGCTGGCGTCGATAGCGAGACTGGATCGCTGCTGGTGATGGCGCTTTTGTGGCTGGTGTTCCTGGGCGGGCTGGGTGCGGCGCGCTGGCGCGCGCGCGCCAGGGACAGCGCCCCAACCTGAGGATTGCTCGTTACACCGTCTTCAAGTATGTGCCGCCACGAAATCGCGGAACCAGGGACGTAGCCCGCCCAGCGTGAAGCCGCCGTCGATCAGCAGGCTTTGCCCCGTGACGAAGCGCGCCTCGTCCGAGAGCAGCCAGACAACAGCGTCGGCGACTTCTTCCGGCTGCCCGATGCGCTGCAACGGGGTGTGCTGGCGGAACGGCAGCGCCGCCGTTTCGGTGGCGAGGACGCCGCTTGCCATGGGTGTTGCGATGATGCCGGGACTGACGTTGTTGATGCGAATTTGCTGCGCCCCGAGTTCCACCGCCGCCGTGCGGGTCATCGCATCGAGCGCCGCTTTTGCGCCGGCATAGGCCGCCAGACCCGGCATCGCGCCATGCGCCGTCCACGATGACGTGTTGACGATGGCGCCGCCCACACCTGCTTCGAGCATCGCGCCGATTTCGCATTTCAGGCACGCGAACACGCCGCGCAGGTTGGTGGCCATCACGTCGTCGAATTCGGCCATTTCCATGTCCTGTATCGGTGCGAAGGCGCCCAGCACGCCGGCGTTATTCCACGCCATATGCAAGGCGCCGAACGTGGCGACGGTCTGCCGCACCAGCGCGGCAACTTGCTCCGGGTCGGCGACATCGGCCGGAATGGCCAGCGCGCTACCGCCTGCCGCTGCAATGCTTGCCGCAACGTCCTGCAGTGGTCCAGCGCGCCGTCCGGCAATGACGACATTGGCGCCTTCGCGCCCGAAGCGCAGCGCGGCGGCCTTGCCCATGCCGGTGCCGCCGCCGGTGATCAGGACCGTGCGACCGGCAAAGCGCAGGGATGGTGTTTGAGGCATGACGTTCTCCATGGTTGAGGAGCGACCAGTCTTATTTAAAAAGGAATTGAGATAAACTGCGATTCACTTGATCGATCTGACAGTGAGGCTTGTAAATGGATTTGCTGGACAGCATGAAGGTGTACGTGGCAGCGGTCGACAAGGGCAGCCTCAGCGCGGCCGCGCTGGTGTGCGGCATGTCGGCCACCATGGCCGGCAACCACGTGCGCGCGCTCGAGCAGCAGTTGGGCATGCAGCTGCTGCAGCGCACCACGCGGCGGCAGCATGTGACGGCATTCGGGACAGATTACTATGCGCGCTGCAAGGAAATCCTGCGGCTGGTGGCAGAGACCCATGCACAGGCGCAGGACCTGCAGGCGACACCGGCCGGCAAGCTGCGCGTCACCGCGCCCGTCAGTTTCGGCACCGACGCGCTGATGCCGGCACTGGCCGATTATCTGTCGCGCTACCCCGACGTGAGCGTCGACGTGGTCCTGAACGACCGCGTGGCCGATCTGGTTGAAGAGGGTTTTGATGTGGCCATCCGGATCGGCAACTTGCCCGACTCGGCCCTGGTTGCGCGGGCACTGGCGCCGTACCGGTTGATGATCTGCGCGGCGCCGGCCTACCTGGCGCGCAGGGGCACGCCGCTGCACCCCGAAGATCTGGCTGCGCACGAATGCCTGTCGTTTTCCCCTGCTGCGGTAACGCAGTGGCGCATGAGTGACGGCGACGGCGCGCATCTTGTTGCGGTATCCGGGCGCCTGCAGGTCAACCTGGGCCAGGCGCTGCGCGTAGCCGCGCTGCACGGCTTGGGCATCGTGCTGCAGCCGGCGATATTGCTGGAAGGAGATGTGCGTGCCGGCCGGCTGGTTCAGCTGTTGCCGGCCTTCGTGCTGCCGAGCCGGCCGATGAACCTGGTCTACCTGCCGGACCGGTACCGCTCGACCAGGCTGCGCAGTTTCGTGGCGTTTTTGGTGGAGCGGTTTGGGTGATGATGGTGACGACGGCGCATGAACAGGATCAGCGCCGCCTGCGACGGGCGCTTAGCCCTTCGGCGGCATCAGGTCCAGCAAGATTGCCGTTTCCGCCTTGATGGTATTGGTCACGGTCGGCTTGAAGTCCGGCGCCCATTGCGGCGAATGGGTGCCCGGCAGCGGCTGGCCGGCCTTGCGTGATGCATCCAGGCGCGCTGCGTCGACTGCGCCCACGTGCAGCAGGATCGCCTTCACGCCCGGCTGCAGCCCGAACTGCGAAAAGTCTTCCGACGTCATCTTGGACGGCATCTCTTTCACGAAGTCCGGCCCGACCGCGCCCTGCAGCGTGGTGACCATTCGGGCCATCAGGGCCGGATCGTTGTAGACCGAATCGGTGCCCGGCTTGACTTCGACCAGCGGCTCCTTCGGCGCGCCGGCGGCCATCGCTTCGCCCTTGGCTTCGCGCGCGATGCTGGCCAGGATGCGCTGGCGCACTTCCGGCTTGAAGGTGCGCACCGACAGCTGCAGCGTGACCTGATCGGGAATGATGTTGGCGACCGTGCCGCCGTGGATGCTGCCGACCGTGATCACGGCCGGATCGAGCGGATTGTTTTCGCGCGAGACCAGCGTTTGCAGGGCCAGCACGATGCGCGACGCCATCACGATCGGGTCGCGCGTTTCCTGCGGTACGGCGCCGTGGCCGCCCTGGCCGTAGACGGTGATGTTGACCACGTCCGACGATGCGCGGAACGCGCCCGCGTGGTACATGATCACGCCCGACGCGCCGCTGGCGTCGTCATGCATCGACAGCGCGTAGTCCGGCTTCGGGAAGCGCGTGAACAGGCCATCCTTGAGCATGGCGGCTGCGCCGGAGACCGTTTCTTCGGACGGCTGGCCGACCAGCATCAGGGTGCCGCTCCAGGCCTTGCGGTTGTCCGCCATCAGTTTCGCCGTGCCGTACCAGGCCGACATGTGCAGGTCGTGGCCGCATGCGTGCGCCACCGACACGGTTTCGCCGGCGCCGGTTTTGGTGGTGACCTTGCTGGCAAACTCCAGGCCGGTTTTTTCCAGCAGCGGCAAGGCATCCATCTCGGTGCGCAGCATCACGGTGGGGCCGGGGCCGTTGCGCAGGATCGCGACCACGCCGGTGCCGCCGACGCCGGTGGTGACTTCGTAGCCCAGCGATTTGGCAAGCTTGGCCAGGTTGGCAGCAGTCTTGTGTTCGGCGAAACCGAGTTCCGGGTTGCGGTGCAGTTGCTGGTACAGCGACTCGACGGCGGGATAGTTGGCAGCCAGCTGCGCGGCGAATGGCGCCGGCAATTCGGCCGCGGTGGCGGCGCCGGACAACAACAGGCTGGCGAGGAGGCAGGAAGGCTTGATTTGCATGAGGTTCTCATTAACGAAGTGATGGGGACGCCTGGTGACGTCCATTTCGAGATTAACATATCCGTACGGCAACGCCAACGCGACAACACGCCGCGCGCCCAGTCGGCAATGCGCCTGGATTCCCGGCGCAGCGTGCTGATCCCGTTCCCGTCGAGCTTTTTCAACAACAATGTTCGCAGGGAGGCCGGTCCGGGAATGGCGAGCCCCGTGCCGCTGCTGTAATGAATGAATTGTGCCTTTTGGTTGTAGTTATTCAACCAGTATGTGCCTGCTGGGCTACACTGCAGAGCATCCCAAACCTCTCCGTTTATCACATGAAAACATGCCTGTTTCTGGTACTGGCCAGCGCCTCCATGTTGGCTTCGGCAGCACCTGTCGACGCGTTCGCCAAGGCGCAGCGCCTGGTCGATATCGGCGGCCGCAAGCTGAACCTGGTCTGTAGCGGGACCGGTGCGCCGACGGTCGTGTTCGAGGCGCAGTCCGGCTCAGCGGGACGGGTCTGGTGGGATGTGCAGCCAAAGGTGGCCGCGCGCACGCGCGCCTGCGCCTACGACCGGGCCGGTTTCGGCTTCAGCGATGCCGCGCCGCGCCAGGCCGATCTGGCCAGCTCGGTCGACGATTTGCACGCGCTGCTGCGCGCCGCCGGCGAGAAGGGGCCGTACGTCATGGTCGGCAATTCACTCGGTGGCGGCATCGCCCTGCTGTACCGCTGGCGCTATCCGGACGAGGTCAGCGGGCTGGTCCTGATCGAGCCGATGCACGAGGAGGACAGTGCGCGCGCGAATGCAGCCAGCCAGGGGAAAATGGCCGCGATGGAAGCGCAGAACGACGCCATGATGGTCGCCTGCACCGACCAGGGCGCCAAAGGCTTCGTGGCCGGGACCGAACTGTACGACGCCTGTATCGGCGGCGTGATGCCGTCCTTTCCCAAAGCGCTCGGCAGCGTGGACCTGCAACAGCGGCGCACGCCGGCGTACTGGAAAGCGATGCGCGCCGAGCAGCAAGCCCTGCCGGCAGACTTCGCCCAGTTGCGCGCCGCGCGCACATCGCTCGGCAACCTGCCACTCATTGTGCTGGCGCGCGGCGTGAGCCCGTATGCGGTGCCCGGGCAGCCGCAGAGCGACTTGAACAAGGCCACCGAACTGGCGAATTTCAGCTTGCAGGCCGAGACCGCGGCATTGTCGAAACAAGGCAATGTGGTCGTCGTCGCGGGGGCTGGCCACGTCGTGCAGGAAACCCATCCGCAGGCCGTGGTGGCGGCCGTCGACGACGTCGTCGAGCGCGTGCGGCAGGGCGCCAAATGAGCTTGCAGCAACTTGATTTTGCCACGCTGCTGCGCCTGGCGCAGGCGTCGAACGCCGTCACCGTCGCGTGCAGCTGCATCGCCGTGCCGCTGGCGGCGTGGCAGGCGCTGCCGCTGTCGCTGGAGCTGGCCCGCTTTGAGGATGTCGGCACGCTGGTGGACGATCCTTATGACGAGCCGACCTTCGCCGAGTACCACCCGGCACGCACGCACTACGACGACGCCGCCGCACCCATCGCGCCGCGCTACTATCCCTTCAACCGCTGCAGCGTGGCGCGCTGCATGCAGTGCGGCCGCATCTACCTGCGCTATAACGAGGCGGGCGGCTACTTCACGGAACTGCGCATCCGGGCCTTGCAAGCGTGGCTGCTGGTGGACGCGGCGCTGCCGGACGCGTAAGGCCAGCGCTGGGTTGTGTGGAAAAGTTGCCACGAAGTCTATCTATATGATCAACTTTGCGTGACGAAATTGACGCGCCCTGCCTATACTGGGTGCGGAAATACGCGCACGAATCAGTTTCAGACTGTCTGATTCTCCCAACAAAATCCCGAACGTTCCCGGAGCTCCCATGACTTCGATTAAATCTTTCCTGGTTTCGCTTTTGCTGGCTACAGCTGCACTTGCCGGCGCGCCTGCGCTCGCCGTCCCCACAGTTATTACGTTCGACTCGGGCGACCCGATCGGCGGCTTGGGCGAGGGCGCGGTCCTGGCCAACCAGTACGCCGGCTACGGCGTGACGTTTGCGCCGAACGCCTTTACGGGGCCCGGCGTATCCGGCGCAAACTGGGCCACGAACACGAACATGAGCATCGCCAACAGCAGCGGCGGCAATGTGGGCGGGCTGGGCAACCCGGCGCTGGTCAGCGGAAACCTGCTGCACAGCTTCAGCGGCTGGCTTGGCGAAGATGGTCACCCGAGTTTCTCGGCTTTTTTCAGCACCGGCATCAACTTCTTCAGCGCCGACTTTGCCGGCGTGTCGGTGGCTGCAAATGTCCGCATCCTCGCTTACCAGGGGGCGACCTTGCTGGGCACGGTGGTCGGCGCGACGAGCGGCCAATTTAACCTTGCCTTCGCCAGCAGCGTCCTGTTCGACCGTATTGTCATTCTCCCCGGCGGCTTCGACGACTGGGTCGGCGTCGATAACATCACGTTCAACCAGGCTGCGCTCCCGCCGGCCGGCGTGCCCGAGCCGGCAACGATGGCGCTGTTGGCACTCGGCCTGGCCGGCGTGGCGTTCGCGCGCCGCCGCCACGGCAAGTAAAGCGGAGCAAGATCATTGTCGTTGAAGTGCGCGTGCGGCCCGGCTATACTCTTGGTATATGCCCAATCTCTCGCTGAGTCCTTTCCCGGTTGCACCCTTGGATCGCCGCGTGGCCGGCGTTGCCGTCACGCTCGTGGTCCATCTGCTGCTGCTCCTTGGCTGGACCATGGCGCGCCGTCCGCCGGCGTTGGAAGATGGCCCGCGCACTGCCATTACCTGGATCGACCTGCCGGCGCCCGTGGCGCTGCCGGCGCCGCGCCGCGTCGCGTCGCCGGCAGCGCCTTCTGCAGCGCCGGCCGCAGCGCAGCGGCGCCCTGTACTGGTCGCGCCCACGATCTCCGCCCCGGCCCCGGCCATCACGGTGGCGCCGCCGGCGTCCCTGTCGGCCGATGCACCCGCGCCGCCTGGCGCGGAAACCATCATGGAACGTGCGCGGCGCAGCGCCGGCGCGGTCGACCGCGCCCTGCGCAAGGAAAACCGGCCGTACATCGTCGCGCCGCTCGACAGCCCGCAGATCCGCATGCAAAACGGCATGGCGAAGGCGCATGACATGGCGCCGCCCAAATTGTGGGAAGCGCCCAAGGTCGAGGAGATGGTCAACCAGACCGGCGATGGCATGCGCCGCACCCGTGTCATCACGGGCAACGGCACCTACTGCATCTCGGAGCGCGCGACCAATGCCAGCGTCGAGACGATCGAACGGCACGGCAAGCTGAGACTCACCAATTGTGCCCAGCACGAAGACACGGCCACGCAGCAGGAATGGCGCACGGCGCGCGACTAGGGATCGGTGGCAACCTGCAAGGCGCCGGTCGCCGCCGCCACCACGGCCAGGATGGTGTCGCCAAAGCCGCCACGCGCGCGCGCGTCCGTACGCGCGCTGGTCACCACGCGCGGCGCGGCGCTCCAGGCGAAGCGGGCGCCAATGCGTTCCAGTGCCGCCACCAGGTACACGTCTTCGTGGCATGACACCGGCTGAAAACCGCCCGCCTTGCGGTAGGCCACGGCGCACACGCCCAGGTTGGCGCCGTGGATGTGGCGGTGGCCGTCGCGGTCGTTGTAGGTCTGGCTGAAGTGCGTGCGCAGCATCGCGGCCTGGCCTGCGTGGGGCGACCAGTCGTCCACCGCCACCGAGCCGCAGACCACGTCCACGCCCAGCGCCAGTTGCTGCTCCAGCCACTCGGGCGAGACCTGGGTGTCGGCATCGGTGAAGGCGAGCCAGCGCACGCCGCGCGCCAGCAGGCGGTCGGCGCCGGCAGCGCGGGCCGCACCGACCTTGCGCTTGTCGATCTGCGACCAGCTCAGCGCCACGTGGGCCGACTGGCGGCGCTGCTGCCAGCGTTTGAGTACATCTTCGGTGCCGTCGTCGCAGTCGTCCAGGACCACGTGGATCAGGACTGTTTCGCCGTGCAGGGCCGGGTGGCCGGCGGCCACGTACAGCGCGGCCAGGCAGCCGGGCAGGCACGCTTCTTCATTATGGGCAGGAATGACAATGCCGAGCATCCAGGTTCTCCAGTTTCAGGCGCGCAGCCAGCCATCAATTAAAAAGTCGGTTTCCACGTGCTGCACGCACGCGGTCAGTTGCGGCGCGGCGTGGGCCGCGCCGTGCACGAAATCGGCGCTGGTCAGGTAGTCGTCGTACGGGTGGCGGCAGTGGCACATCAACAGCAAGCCGCCCGGCGCCAGCGTGGCCACGATGCGCGCCATCATTGCGTGCCAGTCGTCGGCCGGAAAGTAGTAGGCCAGTTCGCTGACCACGACCAGGTCGAAGGCGCCAAGGTCGTCGGGCCAGTCTTGGGGCAAGCGGCGCTGCTCGATCGCGGCATTCGCATGGCAGGCGACGCGCGCGCGCCCGGCCGCCACCGCGCTGGCCGAACCGTCGCACGCAAGGATGCGCTCGCAGCGCGGCGCCAGCGCAGCAGTCAATTCACCATTGCCGCAGCCTGGCTCGAACGCGTTGGCGTAGCGCGCCTGCGGCAGGGACGCCAGCAGCAGCGCGCGCTTGCGCTGCTCGTACCACGCGTCACGCACGTGCCAAGGGTCGGGCGACTGTGCGTACAGCGCTTCGAAATGGGCGGCCTGCTGCGCCGTCAGGGCGCTCATGTGAAGTACATTTCAAAAGGGTTCAACAGGCGTTCGAGTGTATTGCGCGTGAGGATGGCGTCGTGGCCGGACGCGTCGTCGGACACCAGCTGGCTTTCGAAGCATGCCAGCGCGGCGCGCTTGCGCGCCAGGGTGGCGTCGTCGAGCATCAGCCGGCGCGCATCGTCGAGCGGCATGGCGGCATCGCCTGGACGGCTCCAGTGCCAGCCCCAGATGGGCGCTTCGACCAGCGCGGCGCCGCACGCGCTGGCCGCCGCCGCGCAGGCGCGCGCAGTCGCTTCGTGGTCCGGGTGGCCATCGTGGCGCCAGGTGGTGAGCAACAGGTCGCCCGCTGCGATCAGGGATGCCAGCGTGCGCGCCAGCTCCGCTTCGCGCGCGGCCACGCTACCGTCGGGCAGCGCCAGGCGCGTCACGGGCACGTCGTCGATGCCGAGCACGGCCAGCGCGGCCATGGTTTCGTCCGGGCGCGCAGCCTGCAGGCGGCTGCGCGTCCAGGTAGAGGAACCCGGGTGGCTCGCTTCGCCGTCGGTGACCGCGACGATCAGCAGCGGCATGCGCATGGCGGCCAGCTGCTGCAGCAAGCCGCCGCAGGCCAGCACTTCGTCGTCGGGATGGGGCGCGACGATCACCACGCGGGTCGCGCTGCCCACCAGTTGCGCGCAATCGGTGAGTGCGACCGCGGCCAGCGCGGCATCGGTTCGCCAGGCGTCAGCGCTGGTGCCGGCGCCGACGATCAGGCGGTTTTCGAGCGCCGGGTTCAGAGTTGCCATGGTGCGGCCTCCAGTGTAATGGCGCGGCCCAGCGCTTCCAGGTCGCGCTCGGCGTGGCTCTGGCGCAGGAACACCGGCAGGTCGGCAAACAGGCGCGCCAGCTGCGCGTCCTTGCACAGCGGGCCGGCGCCGAGCGCGCGGCCGACGGCATGCAGCACCGTGTTGGCGCACTGTTCGACCGCCAGACGCACGCGCATGGCGCGGGCAAAGCCGTCGGCGCGGGGGGCGGCGTCGATCTGCGCCGCGGCCTCGCGCAGCAGCGCGCCAGTCGCCTGCAGGGCGACGTCGACCTCGCCCAGTTGGGTCAGGCGATGCACGTCGACCGGCTGGCCGGCGGCCAGGCGCTGCGCCAGCGCCGCGTGCAGCGCGCCGCCCAGCGCCTGGGCGGCGCCGAACCAGCACGCGGCCACGCCGGCGCCGCCATGCCAGAAGCCGGGGCGCGCGACGTAAAAATCCGCCTCGCCAACCAGCGTGACCGCCGCGCCGACGAACACCACGTCGACGCTACGCGAGCCGGCCATGCCGACTGCATGCCAGCCTTCGTCGGTGACGCTGACGCCGGCCTGGTTCAGCGCGACCGCCGCGAGGCAGGCTTTGCCGGCCTCGTTCCAGCAGCTCACCAGCGCGTGCGTCACATGGGCCGCACCGGAACACCAGGCTTTGCGTCCGGATACGGTGAAGCCGGCCACGTCGTGGCGCAGCACCAGGCGGGCAGCGGGCGCTTCGGCGCACCAGGTCGCCCACAGGCCAGCTGCGGCGTCCATGCCCGCTTCGGCCAGAATGGCGATGGCGTCGGTGTGCCCCTCATACAGTTTGGCCAGGGTCAGGTCATGGGCGCCGACGGCAGCGAGCATTTGCCAGCGCGCCAGGGTGGCACCGGCGCCGGCGCCGGGTAAGGGCGGGCGGTCGAGGCCACGCTGCTGCAGGCGATGCAGGGTATTGATGGGCTCGCAGTCGCGCTGCTCTGCCAGCACGCTGTCGATCGAAGGTAGGGAGGTACGCATCTGGTAGTAACAAAAATGGAATAACCAGATGATCCGCTTGCGCTGCACGCAGAACTGTACGCTCACGCACCGAGCAACGGTTTCAGGTCAGAGCGCCAGCGTGTAGAAGCGGCTGAACGGGTCTTCCTGGTAATCGCCGAACGGGCCAGTCTCGACGAACCCGGCGCCCAGGTACAGGGCGTGGGCCGCGGCGAAGCCGGCGGGGGCGCCGGTTTCCAGGCTCAGGCGCTGGTAGCCGCGCGCGCGCGCCACGCCGATGATGTGCTGCAGGATGGCCTTGCCGGCGCCGCGCCGGCGCAATGCGTTCGGGGTGCGCATCGACTTGATTTCGCCGTGCCCGGCATCGAGTTCGCGCAACGCGCCGCAGCCAGTGAGCGTGTCGCCGTCCCACGCGGACCAGAAACTGATGGATGGATGGCGCAGCTTGTCGAGGTCGAGCGCGAACACGCATTCCGGCGGCGACAGGGCGCGCATCCCTGCCATGTGTTCTTCCAGCAAGGCGTGAATCGCCGGGTGGGTCAGATCGTCGAGCCGGATATCCATGTTTTTTTCTCCATTGACACGAAAGCATCATCATGCCACCAACGATGCCGCTGGGAAAGCCCCGGCTGCGCTGGATGCGTGTGTTACATTAGCGCCCCGGCATTCCGATCTCTCTCCATGCGGTTCCATTTTCGCAGCGGCACCCTCAAATCTCGCGTCACCGCCTTGTTGATCCTGCTGGTTTTCCTGGCAGCAGGGCTGGTGGCGCTGGCATCGCTGGCCATCGCCGAGCGCAAGATGCGGGTGGTGGTGGGTGACCAGGAGCAGGCGCTGTTGACCAGTGTGGCCGCCTATATCGACAAGGACCTGGAAGCGAAACGCCTGCTGTTGTCGAGCCTGGCCGAAGCGCTGGACGAGGACACCCTGCACGACCCGCGCCGGCTGCAGTCGCTGCTGGAGCGCCGCACCACCTTGCGCGCCATGTTCTTTAATGTGGTCGCGTTCGACCCGAGCGGCAAACTGATCGCGAGCCTGGCCGACCCGCGCACCATCGGCACCATCAACGTGGCCGAGCGCGACTATTTTCGCGCCTCGATCGCCGCCCATCAAGGCCTTTTGTCGGCACCGTTCAAGAGCAGGATCTCGGGCAAGCCGACCGTGCTGGTGACCGAGCCGGTGTATGACCAGGCTGGCAATTTCGTGTTCCTGCTGGCCGGGGCCATCGATTTACAGCAGCCAAGTTTTCTCAGCCAGATCAATGCCCTGAAACCGGGCACGACCGGCTATCTGTTCATTGTCACCACCGACGGGCTGATTGTGCAGCATCCCGAATCCGGGCGCTTGCTGGGCAACGTCCGCGACCATGGTGCGGCCTCGCCGTCGATGCTGGACGCCTTGCGCGGTGTGGATGGCTGGGCCATCGGCGCCAGCCGTACCGGCGCGCCGGCGCTGCTGAGCTACAAGCGGCTGCGCACGGCCGACTGGATCGTCGGCTCGGTCTATCCGCTGGGGGAAGCGTTCGCGCCGCTGATCGACATGCGCTTCAATTCGCTGGTGGCGTCGGCGGGGGTGGCGGCGGTCGCTGGCCTGATTGGCTGGCTGACGGTGCTGCGCCTGTTGCGCCCGTTCGGCGCGCTGCGTCAGCACGTAGCGCGGCTTTCCGGCGGCGGCAGCGACATCAGCGTGTTCAATGTCGGCCGGCAGGATGAATTCGGCGACCTTTCACGCGCTTTCTATGGCCTGTCGCAGCAGCGCGCCAGGGCCGAGGCGGCGCTTGAAGCGCAGGCGCGCACCGATCCGCTGACCGGCCTGCATAACCGGCGCATGTTCGAAGAAACCTTCGACGCCGCCATCGCGCGCGCGCGGCGCACCCGCACGGCGCTGGCGCTGGCCTATCTCGACATCGACCATTTCAAGCGCATCAACGACACGCTTGGCCATGGCGTGGGCGACCGGGTGCTGATCGAATTCGCGCGCCGGCTGAACCAGGCGGTGCGCGCCACCGACACCGTGGCGCGTCTGGCCGGCGATGAATTCGTGGTCATTTTCGAGAACCTGGCCGACCCGGCGCTGCCGCAAGCGATGGGGCAGAAAATTCTGGCTGCGATGCAGGGCGACTTTGCGGTGGGCGACCAATTTGTCAGCGTCAGTTGCAGTGTCGGTATCGCCACGGGCAGCGCCCAAAATGCGACAATGGAGCAATTCCTGGGCAGCGCCGACGCTGCCCTGTACGCCGCCAAGGACGCCGGGCGCGGGCGCGTTTCCCTGCGGGCGGTCGCGCCGGCTTGAAAAAAGAGCAAACGCCCCCATCATTGGCAGCCTTGGCAAGCGTTGCCTCACCCACCGAGAAGCGAGAAGCATTTGCAAGGCAAGTTGAACCAGGATGAGATGGATGTGTTGCTGGCCCTGGAGCAGGGTCAATGGCGCGGTGCGCTCGAAAAGGAAGCGCCGATGCCGCGCCGCCTGTTCGAATTCGGCCTCGTCGCGCGCCAGCCGGACGGCGAGCTGAGCTTATCGAAGCAGGGCGAGCGGGCGCTGTTCCAGCACAAGTGCGTGAGCGTGCTGGGTCAGCTCGAAGACGGCGGCGCGCTCGATGGCAGTGTGGAGCGGTGGCTGCTGTCGAGCGGGTTTATCGCGGGGGCGCCGGCCAAGATGACGAAGCGTGGGCAGCTTTGGCTGGACTCGGTGGCGGGCGAAGGCTAGCGCTGTTGCTGTCCCGTTCGGTCCGGTATCAATGCACCTTCGCCGAGATCGCGTAATTGCTGACGCCCGTTTCCTCGTCATGCCGCAAGAACGTGGCCCCGACATGAAACCACGCCTCCGCTGACAGCAGGTGGCAGGCCAGCGGCAGCAAGCGCGTTTCCTCGCATTCGAGCCGCAACGCCAGGTTGCCGCAATACGCTTTCAGGAACGCCGGCAGCGACACTGCCCCTGGATAACGCAGGCATTCGTGCAGGCCGGGTAGCATCTCGCTGCCCATGCGCGCCAGCTGTTCAATTTCCCGCACCGAACTGCGCTCCGCCTCGCTGCCGCCGTCACCGAGCGCCGCGGCCGTGCGCAGGGCCGGCAGCAGGCAATTGTCGAGGCGTACCCGCTGGCGCGTTTCGGCGAATTCGATCAGGCGCTCGGCGCGCTCGCGGACCTGGGCCGGTGCGAAGGCCTGGATGCTGAGCTGCAGTTGCTGGATATACCGGCGCGCGCAAGCGCGCTCGCTGTCGATGATCGCCAGTGCGTAGCGCGCCAGCAGCATGATGCTCTCCCATTTTTCAAGGCAGTTGCCAGCCTAGTCGCAGCGTGTGACAGGGGCATGACCTGCGCGCTGTTGTAAAATCGTCAGCATTGCCCACCACCCGAGACCGTTCATGCACCTGCGCACCTTGCCCTTGTTTCTGTTGCCTTGCCTTGCAGCATTTGCCGCCGAACCGGCCTGGCAAGCGCAGGATAGCGGCGTCACCGTCGAGCTGCGCGGCCTGTCCGTGGTCAGCGCCAAGGTGGCCTGGGCCAGCGGCGCGAACGGCACGGTGATCCGCACCGTCGACGGCGCGCACTGGGCGGCGGTGAATGTGCCGGACGCTGGCGCGATCGACCTGCGCGACATCCACGCGCTCGATGCCGACACCGCAATCGCAATGGGCGCCGGTACTGGCGCCGCCTCGCGCATTTACCGCACCACCGATGGCGGCGCTTCCTGGAAGTCGACGGCGATCAACGCCGTGGCGGCCGGCTTCTGGGACGCGCTGGCGTTCTGGGACGCGCGCCGTGGCCTGTTGTTGGGCGACCCGGTCGACGGCGTGTTTCAGGTGTATACCACCGGCGACGGCGGCCTGAGCTGGCAGGCCAGGGCAACGCGGGGACTGGAAGCGCTGGCAGGGGAGGGCGCCTTTGCCGCCAGCGGCACCTGCCTGTCGGTGGCCGGCAGCAACGACGCCTGGATCGTCTCGGGCAGCGCCGCGCAGGCGCGCGCGTTTCACTCGGCCGATGGCGGCATCAGCTGGCAAGCGGCGCTGCTGCCGATCGCCGCCGCGGCGCCCAGCCGCGGCGCCTTCTCGGTGGCATTCCTCGACCGCCGCACCGGCATGGCCGCCGGGGGCGATTACCGCGCGCCAAAACTGGACACCGGCAATGGCGCCCGCAGTACCGATGGCGGCGCCACCTGGCAGGCGGCGTCGATCTTGCCGTCCGGCTTCATGTCGGTGCTGGCCACGGTGCCGGGTGCGCCCAGGGCCATCGTCGCGGCGGGGCTGGCCGGCAGCGGCTATTCGCTCGATGCCGGCCTGACCTGGACAGAACTGGGCAGCGTGCCGATGAATACGGTCGGTTTTGCCTCCGGCACGGCGGGCTGGGCAGTGGGGCCGAAAGGACTGGTCATGGCGTATCGGGGGCCGGTCTTGCGCTGAGGTGCAGCACCTTGACGTGGCGTGGCGTGCGCCATCGTGCCGTGGGTTTGGATAAAGTACGGTCGAGCCTCGTTGCATAATGTTGAAAACATGTCCATGACCGAATCATCCAGCACCCATCAGCCCTCCGCCACGCCGCGCATGTCGACCGGTATTGCCGGCCTCGATACCATCCTCGGCGGCGGCCTGACGCCGCAGCGTATTTACCTGGTGGAGGGCACGCCGGGCACCGGCAAAACCACCGTCGGCCTGCAATTCCTGCTCGAAGGCGTGGCGCTGGGCGAGCGCGGGCTGTACATCACGCTGTCCGAAACGCAGGACGAGCTGGAGGCGGTGGCCGCCAGCCATGGCTGGTCGATCGCTGCCTTTTCGATTGTCGAACTGGCCAGCGAGACCGAGCTCGACGCCAATTCGCAGCAATCGATTTTTCACTCGTCCGAAGTGGAGCTGGGTGAAACCGCGCGCAAGGTGATGACGCGGGTGGACGACTACAAGCCGGCGCGGGTGGTCTTCGACAGCCTGTCCGAGCTGCGCCTGCTGGCGCAAAATCCGCTGCGTTACCGGCGCCAGATTCTGGCCTTGAAACAGTTCTTTTCCACGCGCGCGTGCACCGTGCTGCTGCTCGACGACCGCTCGGCCACGACGTCCGACCAACAACTGCACAGCATTGCGCACGGGGTCATCCGCCTCGAGCAGCTGCCGCAGGAATTCGGCAAGGAGCGACGGCGCGTGTCGATCGTCAAAATGCGTGGCATCAAATTTCGCGGCGGCTTCCACGACTACATCCTTGACACCGGCGGCATCGTCATGTTCCCGCGCCTGGTGGCGGCAGATCACAGCGGCGCGTTTCAGCCGATGATTCACTCGACCGGCATGCCCGGCATCGACGCCATGCTGGGCGGCGGCCTGGCGGCCGGTACCAATACGCTGGTGGTGGGGCCGTCCGGGATCGGCAAGACCACCTTGTCGGCCCAGTGCCTGCTGGCGGCGCTGCAGCGCGGCGAGGCGGCGTCGCTGTATCTGTTCGATGAGGGCCTGGGTACCTTTTTTGCCCGTACCGCGGCGCTGGCCATGGACTTGTCCGGCTACATCGCCAGCGGCCAGTTGAAAGTCCAGCACGTCGACCCGGCCGAACTGGCGCCGGGCGAGTTTGCCCACATGTTGCGCGGCGACGTGGAAAACATGGGGGCGCGTTTCATCGTCATCGACAGCCTGAACGCCTACCTGCAAGCGATGCCCGGCGAGCAATACCTCACCTTGCAGATGCATGAATTGCTGACGTATCTGAACGGGCAGGGCGTGACCACCGTGCTGATTCTGGGCCAGCACGGCCTGATCGGCGACATCCGCGCCGACATTGACATGAGCTACCTCTCCGACGCCACCCTGATGCTGCGCTTTTTCGAGTCGAACGGCAGGCTGCACCGCGCGGTCACCGCCATCAAGAGCCGCATCAGCGACCATGCGCTGACCATCCACGAATTGCGTATCGGCGCGGCCGGCATTGAAGTGGGCGCGGCGCTGGAAGGGTTCGAAGGCGTGCTGTCCGGCCTGCCCACCTACCGCGGCAAGACGCCGATGCTGCGCGACGACAGTGCCCATGCTGCGCCATAAGGTGAGCGCCAGTTTCGAGGAGCGCTTGCTGGTGCTGGCGCCGCGCGGGCGCGACCAGGACGTGATCCTGCGCGTGCTGCAGGCCCAGGGCATTGTGTGCGAAGGGATCGACACCCTGGCCGCACTGGTGGACGCGATGGCGGCCGGCGCCGGCGCGGCCCTGCTGGCCGAGGAGGCGCTGCGCAGCGCCGACATCGCCAGCCTGATCGGCGCGCTCGAGGCGCAGGAAGCCTGGTCCGATTTTCCGTTCGTGATCCTGGTGTCGTCGGAAAATGTGAAGGCGCGCCAGGAATCGAATGTGCTGCTGGCGCGGCTCGGCAACGTTATCATGCTGGAGCGGCCCCTGAACACCGAAACCTTGCACAGCGCCACCCTGGCCGCACTGCGCGGGCGGCGCCGCCAGTATGCGGCGCGCGACGTGCTGCTCGACCTGTCGCGCACGGCCGACAGCCTGCATGGCAGCAAGGCCGAACTGGTGCGCCTGAACGAAACGCTCGAATCGCGCATCGACGAGCGCACGCGCGCGCTGGCGCTGGCCAACGACCGCCTGATGACCGAAGCGTTCGAGCGCGAACGGGTCCAGCAGGCGCTGATGCAGTTCCAGAAAATGGAGGCGGTGGGCCAACTCACCGGCGGCATCGCCCACGATTTCAACAACCTGCTCAATGTTGTGCAGGGCAGCATGGACCTGATCCTGATGATGTCGCAGGACGCCACCACCCGGCGCCGCGCCGAAGTGGCGCGCAAGGCGTGTCAGCAGGGGGCCAAACTGACCAGCCAGCTGCTGGCGTTTTCGCGCAACCAGCGCCTCGACCTGAAACCGACAGCGGTGCCAGCGATGCTGGCCGGTGTGCGCGAACTGCTGGCCACCTCGCTCGGCTCCAGCGTGCAGTTTTCCATTGACGTCGAGGACAGCGCCCATTGGGTCATGGCCGACACCAACCAGATGGAAATGGCCTTGATTAACCTGGCCATCAATGCGCGCGACGCCATGCCGGGCGGCGGCCAACTGCGCATTCATGCGGCCCGTGCCGTGCCGCCGGTGGAACTGAACGCCGGAGAATATGTCCGGATTGCCGTCACCGACACCGGCGAAGGGATGAGCCCGGCCGTCATGGCCAAGGTGTTCGAGCCGTTCTTCACCACCAAGGGCGTGGGCAAGGGAACCGGTTTGGGTTTGTCGCAAGTGTATGGCATGGCGCAGCAATCGGGCGGCAGCGCGCGTGTTACCAGTACGCAGGGCGAGGGCACGACGGTCGAAATCTGGCTGCGCGTGGCTGCCGCGCCGGCGCGTGCTGTGCAGGTGGAAGCGCGCAGCGGCCCGCGCCGGTCGCAAACCGGCGCGCGCATCCTGGTGGTGGAAGACGACAGCCTGGTGCGCCAGTCGATGGTGGAATCGCTCGAGGCGCTGGGCTACCTGGTCACGCCGGCCGGCGACGGCGAAGCGGGCTTGCGCGAACTGCAGCGCGAGCGCCCGCACCTGATGATCACCGACTACCTGATGCCCGGCATGACCGGCGCCGAGCTGGTGCAGCGTGCCAGTGTCGATTATCCCGGCCTGCCGATGATTATCTCGACCGGGTACGCCGACATGGAGGCGGTGGACAAGGTCATCGGCAGTAATTATGTGCTGCGCAAACCGTTCGAGCTGTCGGAGCTGGCCAACAGCGTCGACAAGGCGCTGCACAGGATGCACACGTAAAAATGGCCCGGGGTGCAGCCCGGGCCATCCTGCCGCAGTACGGAATCGATCGCTTACGCGGCCGCTTGCATGCCGGCCCGGCGGCGGCGGCCGCAATAGCCCATCATGGCCAGGCCAGCGCCGAGCAGCAGCGCGCTGCCTGGCTCGGGGACGTCGCTTGCAGGAACCGGGTCGCCGGCGAAGTAGAACGTGACGCTGCCGAAGTTCCAGATGCCGTCCGGGGTCACCTTTTCATCATCGAAAAATTCGCTAAACTCCAGGCGCAGGATGCCATCGGCGCCGACACTGAAGCTCAGGTTCTGGGCAAGCAGGTTCACCAGGCGCGAGTACATTCCCGTCGCCGATGCGTCCACGTTGAATGCCGGGGCGAGGTTCCCGCCGACCGACCTGATCGAATCGGTGTAGGTCAGGGTGACTTCGGAAAGCCAGCTGGGATCGAACGCCGTAAGGTTGACGTTGTAAGCAATGCCGGTAACCGTCGCGTTCGCGCCCACGTCGAGCAGGAAGACCGGATTTTGCGGCGCACCGAGTTGGCCGTAGCTCTGGATGCCGCGCACGTCGAACGTGATCGGTGTCGCAAACACGGATGTGCAAGCAAAAACGGACAAACCGATCAGCAGTTTATGTAGTGAACGCAGCAACATGACCATCTCCGAAAGTGTAGGCATATTAGTTATGCAAAAAGCATGCCAGTCAAGATGATTATGCCATGTGGTTGATTTATATAGATAAATTAAATTCAGTCGATTGATCGGCTTGTGAAATGTAAGTTTTATCGACAGTAAAATTATTTGAACAATAAACTTGTTTTCATAAGTCTATAAAAACCGTTCATTATTAATTCTGCATATAAAAAGCAGCTTGCCCGGGCCTGTATGCAGGGGCCGCGCTGCTCTTGCCCTGTCAAGCAGCATCTTTCGCGTGACGGCGGCGCGCCGAATAGGCCATCAGCGCCAGGCCAGCGCCCATCAGCAGTCCGCTGGCAGGCTCGGGGACGTTGCCGGGCGGCGTATCGACAGCGTCGGTGGTGAAGGTGATGGTGCCGAAATTCCACATGCCGTCAGGCGACACTGACGCATCGTTGAAGTCTTCATAGAACTCGAGGCGGAGCAGGCCGTCGGCGCCCACCTGGAAGTCCAGGCCCAGATCGACCAGACTGGCCGAGCCTGCGTAACTAGCGGTGCCTGGATGGTCATCCTCAAAGCCTGGTGTAAAGAACACGCCGGTCGACTGGTCCGTGTCGCCAAAATACAAGCTCAGTTCGGACAGGTAGCTTGGCCTAAATGCGGTGACGTTGACGTTGTACGAGACGTCGGTAATGGTAGCGAAGGCACCCACATTAAAGGAGAGAACCGTATTCGCGCTACTGCCCTCTGCGGCATAGCTGCGGATGCCGGCAACATTCACGACCAGCGGTGCTGCAAACACGGAAGTGCAGGCCAGTAAGGACAAGCTGACGATTAATTTGCTCAGGGATCGCATGGTCATGGGATTCTCCGGTTCAGGTGAAATTATCCAGCGAGCAGAAAGCGTGCCAGTGATTTATTTTATTCTAACTACTTGATTTCTATAAAATAAAAACACGACGATCGATATGCGTTTCATTAGCTGTAAATTTTCTCGACAGCCGGCGCTTATTCGAAGAACGATGTATTGAATTAATGAAAGTTAACTTCTATTTATTGAAATATTGCTGAGATATATTGTTGTATTGCGCGTATGTTCTCTTGGCATTTCAAGGTTCAAGCCGATGACATGATTTGCTCGACACTGGCTGGCAGTCCCAGCACAACAATATCAACGGAGCAAACCCATGACAAACCGCCGCAACCTGCTCAAGGCAGGCACTTCCACCCTCATCGGCGGTCTGATCGCCAGCGCCGGCCGCGCCGTCTCGGCCCAGGACACCGTGCCTGCTGCTGCTGCTGTGAACGTGCGGTCGGTGCCGCCGCTGGCCGCCAGCCTCGGCATGCGCGCCTGGCGACCTGTGCCCTGGGTGCGAGCGCTACCCCCGGCCTGGTGGTGGTGCTCGATGACGGGGCCATGGTCGACGTGAAAGCCGGCCGGCCTTGAACAACTGCGTCTGCTGGTCGAGCGGGCGGCGCAACGCAAGACCGGCTTGCTGCCGGTGGCGCAGGCGCGCTTTCTGTCGCCGATTCCGCGCCCGGACCGCAACATCTATTGCGTCGTCTGGAATTATCTGGACCATTTCGAAGAAGGCAAAAACGCGCGCGTCGACAAGGTCGTCGACAAGCTGCCCGATCACCTGGTGTTCTTCACCAAGGGCAAAAGCCTCGATGGCCACGGCCCGATGGGTCCGTGGATTGTCAGCGCGGCCGGTGTGAAACTCGATGACGTGCGCGTGATCTGCCGCGTCAACGGCGTGGAAAAGCAGAATGGCAGCTACCAGCAGATGTACTTCAAGATCCCGCGCATCATCGCCGAACTGTCGCGCGGGATGACGCTGGAACCGGGCGACATCATCGCCACCGGCACGCCGTCGGGTGTCGGCTTTGCGCGCAAGCCGCAGGAGTTCCTCAAGGACGGCGATGTGATGGAGACCGAGATTACCGGGGTGGGCGTGATCCGCAACACGATTCGCGCGAAGACGTAAGCCTTGAGGGTGTTTGTCGTCGATCACGGCCTGGTCCGCATCGTCGGCCAGTGCGCCGCGGCTTCCGTTACACTGGGGCACTTCCGACCAACTTGCCAGCAGGAGCCACGCCATGCACGACCTCACCCTCCCCGAAAAAATCTGGCAGCGCGCCTGCGGCAATGGACCGGCATCGCCAGGCACGGGCGACATCGCGCTGATGGCATTGCTGACGTTTCACGGCCTGGTGATGAACATGGGCGCGCTGCATGCCATCAAATGCCTGAGCGCCGACCAGGTGGCCGCGTCGCGCGCCGCGTATCGCTATTTTGGCTTCGGGAATATTGCCGGCATTATCGGGGCAGGGCAGCATGCCATCGCCCAGGAACTCGATGCGTGCGAGCTGGAAGAGACGCTCGAAGAAGCCTACGGCGCCATCATCGATAACGACGCTGTGCTGTTGAAGGCTTTCGAGGACCATTACGCGCATGCACCAGCGGACTACGCAGCGCTCGCGGACGGCGCGGCAGGGCAGTTGTAGACCCCGTTCTATTCGGTTCGCATGAAATAAAAAGAAGTTGATTTGTGGTTATTATTTGTTTTTATAATAATTTCTGGAGATCACTTCATGCAAACCAAACTGGCAGTTCCCGCACTTTCGCTAGTGATGGCAACCCTGCTCGCTGCATGCGGCGGCGGTGGTGGCGACAGCGCCTCGCCTGCAGCGGCCGCGCCCACCACGCCAGCCACCACCACGCCCGTCGTCACCACCCCCGCACCGGTTCTGGCCAGTGCGCAGGACACGTATATCGGCACGCTCTCGGACGGGCGCGAGCACCAGACCATCGTGCTGGAAAACGACCAGTTCTATACGATGTACGGGCGCACCGCTGGCGGCGCTTTCGGGATCGAAGGCTTCTTGCAGGGCAACGGCAAATCGAATAACGGCAGTTTCAGCGCCACCGACGTGGTCGATTCCACCACCACCACGCTGCGGACGGGTGCGACGGTCACTGCGACGTATGCGCCGGGCGTCAGTTTGAACGGCAGCGTGGTGGAAGCCGGCAGCAGCGTGAGCTTTACCAGCGCGCCGATCAGCACCGCTGTCTTCAATTACAACGCCACGCCCAAGCTGACCGACCTGGCCGGTTCGTGGAGCCTGACTTCCCTGCGTGGCACCTCGAACATCTTCACGGTGACCTCGACCGGCGCCTTCACCGCCACCTCGGGTGCGTGCACCTTCAGTGGTGCATTCGTGCCACGCGCCTCCGGCAAAAACATTTTCGATGTCAACATGACGTTCGGCGCGGCGCCGTGCGTGCTGGCCGGGCAAACCATCAAGGGCATCGCTGTCAGCTATGTGCTCACCAACGGCAAGCGCCAGCTGATCATCGCCGGCCTCGATGCCGGTCGCACCAACAGCGCAGCGTTTGTCGGCGTGCGCTAACAACCTTCTAAGCCAGGAAAGGCATGGGCGCGGCGTCGAAACTGTTTTTGTGCGCGTCCATGCAAAAGTAATAGGTCCGGCGCCTGAAGATCGACGATGGCGCCGTCGCCTTCTCGACGGCCATGTCGCACACCGGGCACAGCGGATGCGCGGCGGTCCCGCGCGGCCGTTTTGCATACGCCTGGTTCGAGCGCGGATCGAGCCAGCCCAGGCCCTGGTACTCGAGCGTGTAAGCAGTGTTGCGTGCTACCGCGCGGCCGAAATACCGCTCCACCACGCGCAACGCCAGATCGATGCCCGACGACAGTCCGCCGGAGGTGGCGAACTTGCCGTCTTCCACGAAGCGCGCGCCTCGCTGCAAGGCGATGTCGGGGAACTGCATGGCAAATTCCGTGAAGTTGCCATGGTGGGTCGTCGCCGCTTTGCCGGACAACAGTCCCGTTTTGGCCAGGATAAAAGCGCCGGCGCAGACCGACATCGTCAGGTCGGCGCCGACGCTCGCATCGCGTATCCAGGCCAGCACGGTGTCGCTGTGGTTGCCCTGGGCCGGGATCACGATCAAGTTCGGCGGCGGCGCGGTGGCGAAGGTGTAGTCGGGAGTGATGGTCATGCCACCGGTGGCCTTGATCGGGTCGCGCGTCGCGCCGACTGTGTACAGCTGAAAGGCATTCTGCTGCGGCTGGCCCGGTATGCCCACGGCGGTGAACACTTCCCATGGACCGGCAAAGTCGATGACTTGGGCATTCCTGGACAACAAAAACGCCACCGTGATGGGCCCTGCGGCCGGTGGCCGCAGGGGGCTGGCCGGCGCCGCCCGGGCGCCTGCTGCCGCGATTGGCAAGCCCGCCGTCAACGCGGCTGCCGTCGACAAACGAAAGAGGGAACGTCGGTTCATGCTGGATCCTTTTGATTGAAACACCCTGCCGGGCAAGGCTTGCAGTGTCCCATCGCGCCGCTGTTTGCACGATGCGTCCGGCTGCAGCTGGCCGTGGCTTGGCTGCAAAATGCGCCCGGCGCTGCGCCATCTTCCTTATGATGGTGCCATGAACCAACGCTCTTCTTCCTTTACGCAAATCTGGCGCTACGCCAGTGGCGCCTGGCTCGCGCTCGGCCTGTTCGACGCCACCCAAACGTTGATTTCCATGCGCGCCATGGACATGCACCACGCCTGGACGACGCTCTTCATCGTGTCGGTGCTGTCGTGGGCCGTGTGGGCGGTATTTACGCCCATCCCGCTGATGCTGCAGCGGCGCTTTCCCTTGCCGTCGCGCGCGCCGCAAGCGTGGCTGGTCCACGCGGCTGCGTGCCTGGCGATCGGCGTGGCATGGGCCGCATGGACGTCCATGCTCGAGCATGTCACCAATCCGTTCGCGTACCACCATGGCCCGGATCCTTTTCTGCCCCTGCTGCGCTCGAAATTCCTCGGCAACCTGGTCGGCGACGTGGTGTTCTATGGCGCGATTCTGGTGTTTTCCGCCAGCGTCGACGCGCGCGCGCGGCTGTTGCAGGAGCAGGCCGCCGGGGCGCGCCTGGCGGCGCTGCTGGCCCAGTCGCAACTGGCCGCCCTGCGCCTGCAGCTCGAACCGCACTTCATCTTCAATGCGCTCAACGCCATCACGGCGCTGATTCGGGAGAAACGCGAAACCGAGGCCATCGCCATGACCGCCGGCCTGGGCGACCTGCTGCGCCGCGTGACCGACCAGTCCGCGCGCCAGTTCGTGAGCGTCGCAGAAGAGTGCGATTTCCTGCACAAATACCTCGACATCCAGTCCATGCGTTTTGGCGAGCGGCTGCGCTATCGGATCGACGTCCCCGCCCACCTGATGCACGCGCAGGTGCCGGATTTTATCGTCCAGCCGTTGGTGGAGAACGCCATCAAGCACGGTATTGCCAGGCGCGCCAGGGGTGGCGCTTTGCGGGTGACGGTCGCCAGCGATCACGCGCGGCTCACGGTCAGCGTGGCCAACGATGGCCCCCTGTTGCCGGAGCAGATCGTGGAAAGCGTCGGCCTCGGCAACACGCGCCAGCGCCTGCGCGCGCTGTTCGGTGACGAGCAGGCGTTGACGCTGCAAAACGATGGCGCGTCCGGGGTCGTGGCCACCATCTCGCTGCCGCTGGACGCAGAGAACTGGCCAGTATGCGCGTCCTGATCGTAGACGACGAACCGCTGGCGCGGCGCAACCTGGCCGTCCTGCTGGCGCGCGATCCGGCGCTGCTGGTGGTGGGCGAATGCGGATCGGCCGAATCAGCGTTGGCCGCCATTGCAACGCTGGCGCCCGACCTGGTGTTCCTCGATATCGACATGCCCGAATGCGACGGCTTCGAGCTGCTCGAGCGATCTGGCCCGGCGCCGAGGTTCGCGCTGGTGTTCGTCACCGCGCACCATCAATTCGCGTTGCGGGCTTTCGAAGTCGGGGCGCTCGACTACATCCTGAAACCGTTCGACGACGCGCGCTTCGAGCGCGTGCTGGCGCGGGCGAAAGAGCAGCTGCGCCTGCCCGGTGCCAGCGCGCGCTTCCTGATCAGGAACGGTGCCACGCTCGAGGTGGTGAAGTTTTGCGACATCGACTGGATCGAAGCGAGCGACTATTACGTGACCTTGCATGCGGGCGGCAGGGCCCACATGCTGCGCCGCAGCCTGGCGGAACTCGATGGGCTGCTGGCCACGCACGGCTTCCAGCGCATCCATCGTTCCGCGATCGTCAACCTGGACCGGGTCGGCGCGCTGGGCATCGGCGCCGACGGCGAATACGACGTGGTGCTGGCAAGCGGCGCGCGCCTGCGCATGAGCCGACGCTATCGCCAGGCGGTGCGCGACCGGATGGCAGGGATGTAATGCAGGCTTAGCGCGTGTCCTCGCGAAAGCACAAGGCCACCACTGTCACCAGCACCAGTAAACCGAGTTGCCCCGCCAGCGCCAGCGCCTCGGCGTCCCTGACCGGGTGCGGCACCAGCGGGCCGACAAACCGGCTCCACAGGAACAGCACGGCATACGCCTTGAACACCAGCGCGGCCCACACCACGGCCGGGCGCGCACCACCGAGCAGCGCCGCCACCAGGGGGCACAGTACGAACCACGCCGTGCTCACCGCACCCAGGCCGCCGAGGTGGCAGGCCAGCCAGACCTTCAACCCGAACAGTCCGGAAAGGAAGACGTTCGAGGCCAGTTCCAGGCTGGCGCCCGCGCGCAGCAGCAGCGGCGCGGCGACCATCGCGGTGCCGAAGCCCAGCACCGCGAGGGCCGCCGCATCGAACCCCAGCCAGTGATACAGCAGCATCATGACGGGCACGCTGGCGGCGGTGATGCCCGCCAACAGTGCAAGGTGACGGGCAGGACCCTGCGTCACGCAGCTTGCGGCACCGCGAGGCGCGTTTCGATGTAGGCGGAGAGTGTGTACACAGTCTGGTAATCGTACAGCAGCTCCGGCACGATCGCCAGCCCGGTGCGGTTTTCGATGTCGACCGCAATCGAGACGGTGGCCAGCGAATCCATGCCGATCGAGGTGAACGGCGTGTCGAAATCGATGTCGTGCTGCGTCCGTCGCTTTTCGCTGCGCAGCCAGGTCATGACGGCATCGTGGACGATGGCCTGGATCGGCGTCGGCGCATCGATGCCGCCCTCGCTGCGCGGCGCCGCCAGCGGTTTTTTCTCGACACCCACCGGGGCGGCGGCGACTGGCACCAGCAGCGGCGCGGCGCGCAGCATGGCGTCGAGCTGGTGGCCTTCGCCGGGCGCGGCCTGGTCGACGTCGCCGATTTCCACGCCATACTGCGCGACCATGCCCAGCAGCGCGCCACTGGTGGTGTACGGCGCCGGCACCGCCAGCTCGGCCTGGATCTGCTGCCCGAGCGCGACGAAGCGGCGGCGTGCCCAGGCCACGGCATGGAGGGACGGCTGGCCCGGCGCGCGGCTTTCAGCTGCCGCCAGCAGGAACACGCTGGCTGCCAGTTCGCCGAGCCGGTAGTCGAGCCACTGGTGCAGGGCCGCCGTCGCCGCAAACAGCTGCTGGCCGGCAGCGGCGGCCTGGATCGCCGTCACGGTGCTTGCCAGCTGGTCGGCCAGCGCCTGGCCGCGCAAGGCGCCGCCGATGAAGGCGAGGGCGCCGCTGCCGGCTTGCGCCAGCGTGGCGCCCAGGTGCGCATACAGCGTTTCGGTCGGACCCTCGAGGATGCGCAGCACGCGCGCGTCGCGCAGAATTTGCGGCGCCGCGTTGGTCTCGATGTAGCCGCGCCCGCCCAGCATCTGCACCAGGTCGTCGGCGGCCTGGCCGAACAGTTCGGTGGCGGCGGTTTTACAGGCCAGATAGGCTTCGGCGGCCACCGCATTGCCGGCGTCGAGCTGCGCCGCGATGGCTTGCACCAGTGCTTCGGTGGCGAACACAGCCGCGCCCAGGTCCTGCAAGCGCGCCACCGTGACCGGGTGATCGAGCAGGCGTCCGCTGGCGATCTCGCGCCGTTCGGCATAGCGCGCCATCAACTGGGCGCAGCGCTTCATGCCGCCGATGCACATGGCGCCGATGCCCAGGCGCGAAAACAGCATGGCATCACGCGCCACGTCCATGCCTTCGCCGGGCGTGCGCAGCACGGCCGCATCGGGCAGGAAGGCATTCGTGAGGAACACCGTGTTCTGGACCATGCCGCGCATGCCCATGGTCAGCGCTTCCGGCCCTTGCGACAGGCCGGGCGTGTCTTCCGCGACGATCAGCGCGATGGTGCCGAGCGGATGGCCGGCGGCGTCCACCGCCTTGGCGAACACGGTAATCACGCCGGCCCAGGCCGCGAGGCCGATCCACTGCTTTTCCGCATTCACGACCCAGCCGCCTGGCACTTGCACGGCGCTGGCGCGCATGGCGACCGGGTTCGAGCCGGCCGCGGGTTCGGTCAGCGCGAAGGCGGCCAGCTGGCGCCCCGTGGCCAGCTGCGGCAGCAGGCGCTGTTGCAGCTCAGGCGAACCGGCCTGCAGGATCGGGCGCACGCCCAGGCCATTGTGCACCCCGACCATGGTGGCAATGGTGAGATCGACCGCCGCCAGTTGTTCCATCACGCGCAGCAGATCGGACGTCATCAAGCCGGCGCCACCCAGCGCGCGCGGCACTTGCAGGCCGAAGAAGCCCTGGTTGCCCAGGTCCAGCACGACGTAGGGCGCAATGGTGCGGCGCTCGTCGCCCAGGCGCGATTGCAGGCGCCGCGCCGCGTACTGGCGCAACCACGCGATCATTGCATCGGCGCGCACGCGGCTGTCGGCAGCTTCCGGGTTGGCCGGGACGCTGGCCGCAGGCGCTTCTTCAGGCCTGGCGCCGGCCCGGTAATCGCGGTCGGCCTGGCGGCGCTTGCCGCGCCGGTCGAAGATACTGCCCGGCATGACGTACACCAGTTCCAGCTGGCCGGTCAGCGCCAGTTCCTTGCAGCGCGACCTTTGCACCTTGCCGCTGGTCGTGCGCGGAAACGTGCCCGGTTTGACGAAGACCAGCGACGACACCGACACGTCGAACTGCTGGCCGATCAGCGTGCAGATAATGCGCGCGTTGGCTTCGATTTTCACCAGCACATCGTCTTTCGGACCCGCCTGGTCTTCGCTGCGCGACGCGCCGGCGCGGCTGCGCTGCTGCACCGCGCGCACCAGCGTGCGGTTCGCCTCTGCGACGATGGCGAGCCGCTCCTGGCCCTCGATCTCGACCGAGAACGCGGCGCACATATTCGGCTCGATGAAGTCGATGGTCGCTTCGATCACTTCCTCGATGTCCTGCGGGTAGACGTTGCGGCCGTTGACGATGACCAGGTCTTTCAGGCGCCCGGTGATGAACAGCTCGCCGTCCTGCATGAAGCCCAGGTCGCCGGTACGCAGCCAGGGGCCCTGGCCATCGGTCAGGTAATTGTCGAACGCCGCCTCGGTGGCCGCGGGCCGCTGCCAGTAGCCGCGCGCCACGCTCGGGCCGCTGACCCACACTTCGCCGACACGCTGGCGGCCGGCCGGGCGCATCGACTCGGGGTCGACGATGACGACCTGGTTCATGGCGGCGACAACGCCGGCGCTGACCACTTCGCGCGCATCGTCCACGCCCGGTTCGGCATCGCGCACCTGGTTCCCTTCCAACATCGACTTGCTGATGGTACGCACCAGCGGGGCGCGCTCGATCGGCCCGCCCGAGATAAATAGCGTGGTTTCGGCCATGCCGTAGCACGGGAACAGGGCTTCGGCGCGCATGCCGCAAGGGGCGAACGCGTCGACGAAGGCGCGCAGCGTGCTGGCGCGCACGGGTTCCGAGCCGTTGTAGGCCACGTCAAGGCTGGACAGGTCGAGCGTGGCGCGGGCGGCGGCGTCGATTTTGCGGGCGCAATAATCCCAGCCGAAGTTGGGCGCACCGGCACAGGTGCCGCGATAGTGTGTGATGGCTTCGAGCCACATCACCGGGGTTTTCAGGAATGCGGCCGGCGCCATCAGGACCGCGTGAAAACCCACGTACATCGGCGCGATCACGCTGCCGATCAGTCCCATGTCGTGGAACAGCGGCAGCCAGCTGACCATCACGCTGGCTGGCACGAAACCGAAACCGACGCGGATCGCTTCGGCGTTGCTGGCGATATTCGCGTGCGTGACTTCCACGCCTTTCGGCTGCGCCGTCGAGCCGGACGTGTATTGCAGGAATGCGGTCATCGACGATGAGATGGCCGGCAGTGCCGTGGCGTCGTCGTCGGCGGGCAGCTCCAGCGTGTCGGTGGCCAGGCAGGTTTTGTCGCCCGCATCGACCAGCGCCAGGCTGGCCTTGACCGAGGTGGCGCTGTCGGCGCGCGTGAGGATCAGCGCCGGGTCGGCGTCGGCCAGCAGCGCCTGCAGGCGGCGCGATGCGCGCAGCCGGTGCGGGATGGTGGCCGGCACCGCGATCATGCCGCCCAGCAGACAGGCAAAATAAGCAGTGATGAATTCCAGCCCCGCCGGATACAGCAGCAGCATGCGCGCACCCTGTGGCGCCTGACTGGCCAGGTAGCGCGCCAGGCCGCTGGCGCGCTGCGCCAGTTGGCCGTAGGTCAGTTCGTCGACCTTGCCGTCGGTGCGCAGGAAGGTGTAGGCGACCTGCCCGGGCATGTTGCGGGCGTGCTCCAGCAGCCGCGTGGTGATCGGTGCCATTGCGCCGGCCTCGTGGGTGACGTCGTGGCGGGCCATGTCGCGCAGGACCATGTCGGGATTACGTTCCATGGCGTACCGCCTTTCTGTTTGGGTTGAGGGCCGCGCTGGCGCGCGCGATGGATTGGTCGATGACGCTGGCGGCGCGCTTGATTTGCTGGCTGTTGTGATTGGCCATGAGTTGCAGGCGCAGGCGCGAGGCGCCCAGCGGCACGCCGGGGAACTCGACCTGGTTGGCGAACACCGACTGGCGGAACAGCAGTTTGCCGACCAGGCGCGAGACCGGCTCACTGCCAATGAGTACCGGTACGATGGCCGACGGGATGCCCATGCAGGTGTGGCCGGCGTCGCCCAGCAGCTGGCGCATCAGCAGCACATTGCGCATCAGGTCTGCGCGCAGCTGGTCGCCTTCGTCGCTGCGCACGATCTCGATGCAGGCCAGGATGACGGCGCACTGCACCGGCGAGAGTGCGTTGGAAAACATGTGCGTGCCCGCATACAGCTGCAGGTGGCGCTTGGCGGCGCGCGTTGCGACCGCCACGAAGCCGCCGTTCGATGCGAAGGTTTTGGAGAAGGCGCCCATGACGATGTCGATCTTGCCCAGCATGCCCTGGGCGGCGATGCTGCCGCCACCGCCTGGCCCGAGCGCACCCAGGTCGTGCGCGACGTCGACCAGCAGCGTGGCGCGGTAGGCGTGGCAGATCGCCTGCAGCGTGGCGATGTCGGGTGCGTCCGAGTCCATGCTGAACAGGCCTTCGGTGACGACCAGGATGCCGTTGGCGCTGTCGCGTGCGCGAATACCGGCCAGCAGCTCGCGCACGTGGCCGCAATCGAGGTGGCGGTTGATGGTGATGTTGCCGGTGGCGGCGCTGGCGCCCTGGCGCAGCGAGGCATGCGCAAACTGGTCGATGACGATATGGTCGCCGGCCTGCACGAAGGCCGTGATGGCACCGAATGCGGCGCCCCAGCCGGTGGGGAACAGCGTCACGTGCGGCGTCTGCACCAGCTCGGCGATGGCCTGTTCGAGCCGCAGCGAGGTTTTGGTGTTGCCCAGTAAAACCGCGGAACCGGCGCTGTGCGGGCCGGCGTCGCGCAGGGCCTGGGCGGCCGCATCGAAAATGGCAGGGTGGGAGGCCAGCGACAAATAATCCTGCGAGGCGAAATTGACGCCGCGCGCGCCCAGACCCGCTTCATCCTGGATGCTGGCGATCGGGTGCGGCGCCCCGTTCAGCGCGCGCGCATATTGCCAGACGCCGTGGGCGGCGCGCGCCGCGTGCCAGGCTTCCAGCGGCGCGGTGCGCGCCAGCAGGTCGGGACCGCGCGGCTGGGCGAACTGGGCGGCATTGCCGGCCAGTGCGCCATCTGCCACCATGGTGTCGACTTCGTGCTGCCAGGCCGGATCGAAGCCAGTGTTTGCAGCATCGTTTTGCGCATCCGCCAGCGTGGCGGTAGCATGCGGTGAGGTAGGGTGCGTCATGTCGTTCCTGTCAGCTGCTGCGTTACGTCGTCATGCCGCTGCCGCGGCGTCCTTGTTCAATTGCGTCCGGGGCCAGGCCTGCCGCGCCAGCAGTACGGCGACCTGGTCCGGATGAAGTGCCCGGTTAAAAAAATAGCCCTGCGCCTCGTCGCACTGCATGCGGTCGAGGTCGCTCAGTTGCTCGGCCGTTTCAACGGCTTCGGCAATGACTTTCAGATTCAGACGGTGGGCCATCTCGATGATCGATTCGGCGATCACGTAGGGGCGCGCGCGCGCGAGTGGCTGGCCCAGGCGACGCACAAACGAGCCATCCATTTTCAGGATATCGGCCGGCAGTTCGCTGAGGTAATTCAGGCTCGAGTAGCCGGTGCCGAAATCATCGATCGAAATTTTCAGCCCGGCTGCGCGCAGGGCCGCCATGGTGCCGCGGTTGGCCTCGAGGTTGTCGATCAGGATGCCTTCGGTCAGTTCCAGGTCGAGGTCGCCGGCGGCAATGCCGGTCTCGGCGACGATGCGCAGCACCCGCGCCACCAGGCCAGCGTCTTTCAGCTGGCGCGCCGACAGGTTGACGGCCATCTTGATGCTGGGCAGGCCGGCGGCAACCCAGCGGCGGTTCTGTTCGCAGGCGGTGCGCAGCACCCAGTCGCCGATCGGCACGATCATGCCGGTCTCCTCGGCCAGCGGCACAAATCGGACCGGCTCGATGCGCCCGTAGATCGGGTGCTGCCAGCGGATCAGCGCTTCGACGCCGACGATGGTGCGCGTGGCCAGGTCCACCTGCGGCTGGTATTCGAGGAATAACTGGCCGCCGCCAAGCGCTTCGCGCAAGCCGTTTTTCAGGGCCAGGCGCTCGTTTGGCGGCATCACCGCGTCGCTCGAATAGACTTGCGCGATATTGTCGCCCCACGACTTGGCGCGCGTCATGGCGATATCGGCGCACTTTAGCAGGAAATCCATGTCGCCCTCGGTCGCCGGGAAGACGGCAATACCGACGCTGAGCGTGACGAACGATTCGCGCGCGCCGACGGCAAATGGCTCGGCAAACTGGTCGAGGATTTTTTCGGCCACCTGGTCGGCGTCGCTGGCCTGGTTCAGGTCTTCCAGCAGGACGATGAATTCGTCGCCGCCCCAGCGTGCGATGGTGTCCGATTCGCGCAGCGCGCGGCGGATGCGCTGGCCGCTCTGGGACAGGATGGCGTCGCCCGCTTCATAGCCGAGCGCGTCGTTGATTTCCTTGAACTTGTTCAGGTTCAGCAGCATCAGCGCCACCGTGGTCTGGTTGCGGGCGGCGCGTTCGATCGCGTGATTCAGGCGGTCGCGCAGCATGCGCCGGTTCAGCAGGCCGGTGAGCGGGTCGCACTGCGAGGCATCGAAGCGGGCCACCATCCTGGTGCCGGCAGGGTCCGGCATGCAGGGCGGCGTGGCGCGCTCGGCCCCCTCCAGTGCGGCCAGCGCGGCCGCGTCGTTGTAGTCGACCACGCGGTTGCGCCCGCCCGATTTGGCCAAATACAGCGCTTCGTCGGCGCGCGCGACCGTCTGCGCGATGGATTCGCCGAGGCGAAATTGCGCCACGCCGATGGAGACGGTGGTGACCAGATCTGGCATGGCGCCAAAGCCCATTTTTTCGATGTTCACGCGCACGCGCTCGGCCAGCGTGAGCGCCTCGTCGATGCTCGTCTCGGGCAGCATCAGCAGGAACTCTTCGCCGCCGTAGCGCCCGAAGGAGTCGATGTCGCGGATCTGGCGCTGCACTGTCTGGGCGAATTCGCGCAGGACCATGTCGCCGGTGGAGTGGCCGTAGGTATCGTTGATGCGCTTGAAAAAATCGATGTCGAGCAGGCACAGGCAGAACAGGTGGCCGAGCCGGACCGTGCGTTCCTTTTCCGTTTCGATCAGCTTGATCAGGTGGCGCCGGTTGTGGGTGCCGGTCAATTCGTCGCGGATGGCCAGTTCGTTGATGATCTGCAGCGCCTGTTCAAGCTTGATGAAGCCCTGGTTCTTGGTCAGCTCGAACAGCAGCATGAACACCACCATGACCAGAAACAGGCCGATGTGACAGACCAGGTACAGCACTTCCATGCGCTGCACCGGATGGCTGGGCAGGGGCACGCCGGCCTGGGCCAGCACATACAGCAGGCTCACTGCGGCGCAACTCATGCACATCCAGAACAGGGCACAGCCGGCGCCGCCCAAAAACATCGCGATCACGGGCCCGGTGATGAGCCAGCCGGCGGTTGGTGCGGTCAGCCCGCCCAGGTGATAGCTGAGCCAGCTGAAGTTGAAGAACAAGGTACTCAGGAAAACTTCGCGCGCGACGAACATGCTATTCGTCCAGCGCAGCAGGAGCGGCGTGATGGCCATGACCAGGCACGACAGCAAAATCACCTGCGCCGCGCTGCTGAAGCCAAGCAGGTAGTAGGCCATTGCATACAACGGCCCGGCCAGCGCGGCCAGCAGGACCGCATTGACGAAGGTCTGAACGCGCGTCAGTTGCGTCGGATCGGTATGCTCATTCGCTGGAATGAACCATTGAATGGCTGAAATGTAGCGCTCGATCCACTGTTCACCAATAGTTCTCAAGGAAAATCCAGTCGTATCAATGCCGCATGGGGTGAGCCGCCCCACGTTGCCATCTCGTCACCAGTACTGCGTGAACTTATGATTGTTGGTTATTACTTGATAGTAACATGCACCTCAGCAAATACGAACCTCTGGTTACAAGATTATTCCTACCAATGTGGGAATATTCCTATAGAAATTCAGGGCATTCAGAGAGGCGTTACGCCATTGTTTTTGTTTTTATTTGGAAAATTCTGTCATTTATCATCGAAAAGCGCGCTTGAACGCGATTTTCTGTGAATAAACGGTTCATTGACGCAGCAACATGGCCGTGTTGTTTTCAACTGACATGCATAGCGGTACATGACGTATTGGCCATCGGTTTCCATGCGGCGAATGATGTTTTTGCTAATTTATGCGCAACAGGTCAGCGCGTACACTTGTCACCCGCGCATGCAATGAGGGTAATCTGTGTTGCTTATATGAAATAAATGGCGGGGGGGAGGAGGCTGTGCTGCGCATGCGCACGCAAAGGCACGCAACGCACAGAAAGTTTGGCTGGTATCAGACGGGCGGCGTGCCGGCCGCGCGGCACGCTTGCTTCAGAACACCGGCTCAGCCGAACAGGCCGGCCTGGTAGTCGGTGATGGCCTGGTTAATCTCAGCGCGCGAATTCATGACGAACGGGCCGTGCGCCACCAGCGGCGCACGGGTTGGCTCGGCATGGCCCAGCAGGATCAGTGCGTCGGCCGTGGCCGAGAGGTCGATCGACTCGCCGTCGTCGTTGAATTCGGCCAGGTGCATGGCGCCCACCTGGTCGGGACCGATCTCGACAGTACCGCGCACGACGTACAGGAACACATTGCGCTCGGCCAGGCCGGCGAGGTGCAGCTTGCCGCCGGCCTTGAACGCGATCGTGCTCATGAACACGCCGGTGAGCGAATGCACCGGGCCGGTGACGCCCTCGAATGTGCCTGCCACCAGGTTGACGGTGACGCGGCCGTCGTCGACCGGGACGGCGGGAATGTCGGCTCGCTGCAGGCCGACGTAAGCCGGGCTGGTCATTTTCAGCTGCGGCGGCAGGTTCACCCACAGTTGCAGGATCTCGAGCGGACCGCCGTCGCGCAGGAATTCGGGTGGCGAAATTTCAGCGTGCACCAGGCCGCTGCCGGCCGTCATCCATTGCACGCCGCCGGCGCGGATGATGCTCTCGTGGCCGGCGCTGTCCTGGTGGGTCAGCATGCCGTCGAGGATGAAAGTGACGGTTTCGAAGCCGCGGTGCGGATGAGGGCCGAACGGCAAGCCGTGATTGTGCGGCGGGTAGACCTGCGGGCCGTGGTGGTTCAGAAACAGAAAGGGGTCGATCTGTTCGAGGTGCTGCGCGGGCAGGGGCCGTTGCGTGATCAGGTCGCCGATGTCGTCGCGTAGCGCGGGCTGCAGGCGTTTCAGGGTTTTTGTATGCATGGTGGCGCTGTTCCTTGGCACATGTCGATATCACCACACCATACCTGATTGGCGCACATCATGCCGTTCACGGTCGGCGCGTACCTCTGTTTTCTAGCGAGACTTACGTGCTGCGCGGCAATGAACCACTATTGGCAAACTATCGTGCTAGCATTCTTGAATCACCTCAAACATCGTCCCAGCCAAGTCCCAGCCATGCATATTCAGGAGTTGACCAAGCCCGACGGGCGTCGGATGACGCTCTACAGCACCCGGCCGATCCCTGCCGGACTGACGGCGCCGAGTCCGTTCGCAGACAAGCTGCAAGCCAATCCCCATCTGCGCTGGCACGCTTTGCGCGGTGAGTGGGTCACCTACGCGGCATTCCGCCAGAACCGTACGTTCCTGCCGCCACCCGAATACAATCCGCTGGCCGTCACGGTCGACCCGGCCAACCCCACCGAGATGCCGCAGGGCGATTACGACATCGCCGTGTTCGACAACCGGTTTCCGTCGCTCTCGCTCGATGCCCACGATCCGCCGGAACTGACGGTGGCCACCGCGCCGGCCCACGGCCATTGCGAAGTGGTGGTGTTCACCCAGGACCCGAAGGCGGCGCTGGCGACCTTGCCAATCAGCCGCATCGAATTGCTGCTGGAAGTGTGGGGCGACCGCACGCGCCGCATCGGCGCGCTGCCGCACATCGAATATGTGCTGCCGTTCGAAAACCGCGGCGCAGAAGTCGGCGTCACCCTGCACCACCCGCATGGCCAGATGTACGCGTATCCCTTCGTGCCGCCGCTGCCGGCGCGCATGCTGGCGCAGGAGCAGGCCCACTTCGCACAGCACGGCACCAATCTGCTGTGCGACATGGCGCAGAAGGACGCCGCGGATGGTCGGCGCGTGCTGTACCACGGCGAACACGCCATCGCCTTCGTGCCGGCGTGCGCCCGTTATCCGTACGAAGTGTGGGTCATGCCGACCGCGCCGACGCCCGATTTTGCATCGCTGGCGCCGGCGCAACGGCACGACCTGGCGCGCGCGCTGGCCACCGTCCTGCGCAAATTCGACGGGCTGTGGGAGCGGCCGTTCCCCTACCTGATGGCGTGGTACCAGGCGCCCACCGACGGCGCCGCGCACCCTGAAACGCAGCTGCACGCCGAATTCCTGCCGCCGTACCGCAACCGCGACCGGCTGAAATACCTGGCCGGCACCGAACTGGGCGCCGGCATGTTCGCCATGGACACGCTGCCGGAGAACACGGCCGCGCAGTTGCAGCAAGTGGTCGTCAATCTGGAGGATGCATGACCGAGAACGTCCCGACCCGCGCAGACGAGGTGCAAGCCAAGCTGGTGCTGCTGCGCGCCACCATGCTGGACGCGGGCGCGCGCGCCGTGCGCCTGCGCGGCAGCGACTGGTTTGCCTGGGCCACCGCCGGCGGCTCGAACGTGGTCCTGCTCACGGCCGAGACCGGCGTCGCTGAAGTGCTGGTGACGGCCGACGAAGCGTGCATCCTGACCGACGACATCGAGCTCGAGCGCCTGCGCAATGAAGAAGTGCCGCCGGGGTTCACCTTTCACGCGGCGCCGTGGGACCAGGTCGAGATGCGCGAGACCTATGTGCGCAGCCTGGCCGATGACGCCGCCGTGCTGTCGGACCGGCCGCATCATGCCGAACAAGCCTTGCCGGCCGCGCTGCGGGCGCAACGCCTGGTGCTGGGCGCGGGCGAGCAGCAGCGCTATCGCCAGCTGGGCCGGGAAGCGGCCGAAGCGATGACCGAGGCGCTCAAGCAGGCCAGGCCCGACTGGACCGAGTTCGAACTGGCCGGTGCCGGCGCCGAGGCGCTGCTGCGGCGCGGCATCGATCCGGCATTGGTGCTGGCCGCCGGCGCCGAACGCCTGCCGCGCTACCGCCACGCCACGCCCTCGCACGCGCTGTTGGGCGAGCGCGCCATGCTGGTGTTCTGTGCGCGCCGGCACGGCCTGTTTGCCAACCTGACGCGGTTCGTCAGTTTCGGCCAGGCCCCGTCCGCAGTCGTGCAGCAGGCCTTGCTGACGGTCGAAGCGACCGGGCTGGCCGCAATCAAGCCGGGCGGGTCGCTCTCTGCGGTGTATCACGCGCTGGGCCAGGCTTACCAGCACGCGGACCGGGGCGACGCCATGCGCGAGCATCACCAGGGCGGCATCACCGGTTACGCGGCGCGTGAAATCGTCGCTACCGCCACCACCGCCACCGAATTGCTGGAGGGGATGGCGTTCGCGTTCAATCCCAGCTTCCAGGGTAGTAAAGTCGAGGATACCTTCCTGCTCGGCCCGAATGGACTGGAGAACCTGACGGTCGATCCAGCCTGGCCGACGCTCGATGTGCAAGGGCGCGCGCGCCCGCAGTGGCTCGACGTCGCGGGAGATGCAGCATGAACGCCGAACTGTTTTTTGGCGGCGCGCCCGAGGCCAGCGCGTCGGCGCCGGGGCGGGTCAACCTGCTCGGTGAACACACCGACTACAACGATGGCTACATGCTGCCGGTGGCCACGCCGCAGTGCACCCAAGTGGCGCTCAGCCGCAGCAACGATGGCCATTTTCACTTCTATTCGACCACCCTCGACAGCCACGTCACGTTTGCCCATGACGGCTCGGCGCCTGCGGGCTTCGGCAGCTACATCGAGGGCTGCATTCGGCTGGTCCAGGCGCGCGGTGTCGAGGTCCCGCCGCTGCGCGTGTTTTGCCAGACCAACCTGGCGGTGGGTTCCGGCCTGTCGTCGAGCGCGGCATTGGAAGTGGCGACGCTGCGCGCCCTGCGCAATCTGCTCGGCTTCGATTTCGACGACGTGGTGCTGGCCCAGATTGCCCAGCGCGCGGAAATCGAATTTGCGCACGTCCACTGCGGCATCATGGACCAGATGGCGTCCAGCCTGGCCGATCCCGACACCATGCTGTTCATCGACGCACGCACCCTCGAACACCGGCTGGTACCGCTGCCGGCTGGGACCAGCCTGATCGTCATCGATACGGGCGTCGCGCGCAAGCTTGCCGGCAGCAAGTACAACGAGCGTCGCAGCGAGTGCCAGGAAGCGGCGCGTCTGCTTGGCGTCAAGGCACTGCGCGACGTGACCGACCTGGACGCCGTCGAAGCGTTGCCCGAACCCATGCGGCGCCGGGCCCGTCACGTCGTTTCGGATGACCTGCGCGTGCTTGAGGCCATCGAGGGGATCGACGGTGTGCGCTTTGGCGAATTGATGAATCAGTGCCACTTCAGCCTGCGCGACGATTACGAAGTCTCGATCCCGGAGCTCGATGTCCTGGCGCAAGCGCTGCGCGACCAGGAAGGCGTGCTGGGTGCGCGCATGACGGGGGCGGGCTTCGGTGGCGCCTGCGTCGCCTTGTGCCGCACCGAATTCGCAGACCAGGCCGCCACGGCGGCACTGGCGGTCTATGAGCAGCAGTCGCAGGACGGAATCAAAGGGCGCATCCTGATTCCGGTTCCGAGCGAAGAAAAGGGAAACCATGAGTATCACTGACCTGAGCCAGTTTGCCTATCCGCGCCCGCAACTGGTGCGTGACCAGTGGATGAACCTGAACGGCAAGTGGCGCTTCCGTTTCGACGACGACATGCGCTGCCGCGTGCAGGACGGCATTACCGACTGGACACACGAAATCAATGTGCCGTTTGCGCCGGAGACGGCCATGTCCGGCATCGGCGACACCGGCTTTCACCGCGCCTGCTGGTATGAACGCGAATTCACGCTGCTGCCGGGCGCCGGGCGCACCATCCTGCATTTCGGCGCCATCGATTACTCGGCCCGGGTCTGGGTGAATGGTCACCTTGTGGCCGAGCACGAGGGCGGGCACACGCCCTTCAAGGCCGACATCACGGGTGTCATGAAGGCCGACGGTGCCCAGCTGGTCACGGTGTTTGCCGAAGACGATCCGGCCGATCTTGCCAAGCCGCGCGGCAAGCAGGACTGGCTGCTGGAGCCGCATTCGATCTGGTATCCGCGCACCACCGGCATCTGGCAAACGGTGTGGGTTGAGCAGGTGGCGTCCACCTATATTCGTGGCTTGCGCTGGACGCCCATTTTCGAAACCTATGAAATCGGCTGCGAGGTGCTGGCCACCGGCGACGTGCAGGAAGACTTGTTTGTCGAAGTCAAGATCTGGCACGGCGACCAGTTGCTGGCCGACGACCACTACAAGCTGCTGGGCGGCGAGGCGAGCCGCAAAATTGCGCTGTCGGACCCGGGCATCGATGACTCGCGCAATGAATTGCTGTGGAGTCCGGAGCGGCCGACCCTGCTCGATGCCGAGATCACGCTGCGCCGCAACGGTGAAGTGCTGGACCGGGTCACCTCGTACACTGCGCTGCGCTCGGTCGCGATCAACCGCGACCGCTTCATGCTCAATGGCCGCGCCTATCCCTTGAAAATGGTGCTGGACCAGGGCTACTGGCCCGAATCGTTCCTGACGGCGCCAAGCGATGCGGCGCTGCGCCGCGACGTCGAGCTGGCCAAGGCGATGGGCTTCAACGGCGTGCGCAAGCACCAGAAAATCGAGGACCCGCGCTATCTGTACTGGGCCGACCGCCTTGGTTTGCTGGTGTGGGAAGAAATGCCGTCGGCGTATCGCTTCAGCCCGAAAGCCATCACACGCATGGTGCGCGAGTGGACCGAGGCAATCGAGCGCGATTACAGCCATCCTTGCATCATCGTCTGGGTGGCCTTCAATGAATCGTGGGGCGTGCCGAACCTGACGCTGACGCAGGCGCACCGGAATGCCGTGGAGGCGCTGTACCACCTGACGCGCACGCTCGACGCCACCCGGCCGGTGATCGGCAACGATGGCTGGGAAGCGTCCGCCACCGACATCCTCGGCATCCACGATTACGACAGCGACCCCGAAAAACTGCAGGCGCGCTATGCCGTGTCCGACCCGGTGCGCACCTTGTTCGACCAGCGCCGTCCGGGCGGACGCATCCTGACATTGGACGGTTTTCCGCACCGCGGCCAGCCCATCGTGCTGACCGAATTTGGCGGCATCGCGTACGACAAGGCGGGCGCGCAGCGGGGCGCCGGCCAGGCTGAACACACGTGGGGCTATTCACGGCGCCAGAGCGACGAAAGTTTTCACGACCTGTACCGCCGTTTGCTGGCCGTGGTCAACACCACCTTCATGTTCAGCGGCTTTTGCTACACGCAGTTTGCCGACACCTTCCAGGAAGCGAACGGCTTGCTGTGCGCCGACCGCACGCCCAAGCTGCCGCTGGACGTGATTTCAGCGGCGACGCGTAACGTGCCACTCCAACAGGGTGGCGACGACCTGCACGAACACGAGTTCGTGCCCACCTGAGCAGGCGTCCCCCGCGCGCTGCCACGCTGCAAGGCGGGCAGCAATGATGGCGGCATCAGCGCGAAATGACCCCGTTGCCGAGGTGGACCCGGTCGCCGCTGCGGTAAGTGGGTGTGGACGACTGGCTGACGACCTGGGTGCTGCCATCGTCCATGCGCAGCGTAATCCGATAAGCCGGGTCGCTGCTGGTCGCACTGCTGGTGCCGCTGGCTTGGCTGGTACCGCTGGTACTCGAACCGGCACTCGATGCCATCGGCTCGATCGAGATGACGGTGCTGTTTGGCATGGTGCTGGCGGTGGGCGGCGTGCCTGCTTGCTGCATCGCTGGCTGCTGGCCGGTGGCAGTGCTACCTGCCGCACCGCTGGCGCCGGTGGCCGCACTGGGGTCGCCGGGATTGCCCATGCTGGCGCTGCCGCTGTCTGGCGGCGAGGCATCTGCGCTGCGTGCGCTCTCGCTCGAACTGCTGGCGCCGCTGGCCGTGCTGCTGGTGTCGGCCGGCATGTTGCTGCAGGCAGACAAGCCCAGCGCCAGCGTCAGCAGGCCCGTCAAAACTACGTTGGGATACAGTTGTTTCATGGTCAACTCCTTCTGGTTGCTGTTCAGGGTGTGCGTGACGATGGAGCCTGCCACTGTGAGTAAGAGGCCATTTTCAGCACGACGTTCCAGCTGACTCAGCTTGCGCATGAGCCATATCAAACAAGGAGGTTTTTTGCGCGCTCAGGGCCGCAGCGAAGCCTTCGGCAACACAGCCCACAACACGGTAGACGCCACCACGGCGGCGACGCAGTCGACCAGCCAATCGCCCACGGCCGCGCCGCGGTAGGGGAAAAAGCTTTGCACGAGTTCGTCGCCGGCGCCCATCAGCGCGACGGCGAACACGGCTTTCAAGGCGCGCTGGGCGCCGTCGCCGGTGCTGCCGGTAAACCACAGGGTTGCCAGACCGGCATAGGCGATCGAGTGCAGTACCACGCCGGACGCAAAGGCGCCGATGGCGTGCCGCTCGCCAGGAATCGAGCCGATGATGAGGATGGCCAGGTACAGTGCAATGGCGAGGCCGAGCCGAAACTTGCGCACGGTGGGGTCGAGGACAAGCAGGTAGAAAAGAGCAAGCATGGCAGGATGGGCGGATAAACGTGAACCATACCATGCCTGCCGTTCATCTGTCGGCAGCATCGACGGCGACTTTCCGCGTCCGTTCAGATGCAGAGGGCAGGCGCGCCGTCAGGATATTGCGCGTCGTAACAGCTGGCGCAGTCGGCGCAGAACAGGTGGGCAATTCGTACCGAGGACTGGCGCAGTACCAGGTTCAGTCCGTGCCGCTGGCATTTGGGACACAGTTCGCGCAGGGTACCGAACGTGATCAGGTCGAGCGGCTGGCTGTCGTCGGTCATGCTATCGACGACCAGCAGCGGATTGAGTTCGGTCAGGATGAGCGGCGCAACGTTCTCGTCGCGGCGGCTGGCGCAGGGCAGGTCTGGCACAGCACGCGATTCGGGGGGATGGAATGGCATCGGTGTGGCTCCTTGAGATTGCCCGGTAAGAGTAAGCTCACAGGGAAACTTCATCTTAGTCAATAAGCAGTTATCGTCAAGTAATAGCGGCGTTTATTTCGCAGTGCGGAATAAGAACCTATCCCGGTAGTGCGGAGTCGCTGCTGGCGCGCCCGACGAACGTGGGCTGGCCGTCATATATGACTTGCCTCGTCCTAGCATGGATCACCATGCGTCGTCCTTGCGCCTTGCCCACGTTCGCCGTGCAGCGCAATCGCGCACGACACCATCAGCTTCCTCCTACCTACCGGGATGGGTTCTAAGGCGGACCTTGCCAGGACCAGCAGACAAAAAAATGCCCACCTTTTGAAGGCGGGCACAACCCAAGAATGGGACCAGACGGAGATCGGTTCGGTGCACCGTGTAAGGCGCGGTACACCTGTCTGCAATCAGGCATATCGGTTGCGTGTAGAGCAGATGAATTGAGTATAGGAGCCACGTATGACGTGGATATGACACAGGACAAACACGTCGGTCCACCGTTGCGAGTCCATAAAAATCAGGGCAAAAAAAAGCCCGCTCTGGGCGGGCTTGAAACTATTTTCTTGGAGGAGAATAGTGGAGACAAGTTCATTATGCTGTGCGGGAAATCGGTTGTCTAATGGTCTTTTCAGATACCAGATATTCGCGCCACGCATAACTTCGACTCAAGCACCGTCCTTAACGGGAACCGTGTAGTTCAGCGCCATGCGCCCACCGTCGGCGTAGATGGTCTGGCCGGTCATGTAGGAGGCGTCGTCGCTGGCCAGGAAAGCAGCGATGGCGGCGACTTCTTCCGGTTCGCCGCAGCGCCCCAGCGGGGTGCGCGACAGGATCGTGTGGCGTGCCTCCGGGCTGCCCAGCACGGCTTTTTTGGCCAGCTCGGTCAGGATCGTGCCGGGACCGATCGCATTCACGCGGATGCCGTACTGGGCCAGGCCGATGGCCGCCACGCGCGTGAGCTGGTTGACCCCGCCTTTCGAGACCACGTAGGGCACCTGGTTCGGAATGGTCAATTCGGCATTCACGCTCGACATATTGATGATGCAGCCGCTTTCGCGTTTGACCATCTCGCGCGCCGCCGCCTGGCTGCACAGGAACATCGATTTCAGGTTGATGCGCAGCACCCGGTCGAAGTCTTCTTCTGCCAGGTCGAGGAAATCGGCCGCGTGGGTGACCCCGGCATTGTTGATCAGGATATCGATCTGGCCGAAGGCGGCGAGGGTGGCGGCGATCAGGGCGTCAACGTCGACTTTCTGGCTGACGTCGGCGCCGAAGAAGCGCGCATTCTCGCCCAGTTCTGCGGCGACCTGCGCGCCCTCGGGCCGGATATCGGCCAGCATGACGCGTGCCCCTTCCTGCAACAAGCGCACGGCGCAGGCGTGGCCGATGCCCTGGCTCGCACCGGTAATAATCGCAACTTTATTGGCTAATTTCATGCATCGCTCGCGGGAGAATCGTAAAAGCGCGAGTTTACAGCATGGCTGGCCGGTCCGGTAACTCGTTGGGGCGCCTGTCGGTGGCGGGAAAGTGCGTGCGCAACAAGTCGTTGACACGGGCGATCGCGGCCAGCGTACTGTCGTGGAAATTACCTTGTGCGAAGCCGGCTGTCATCGTGTTGCAGACGGCTTGCCACGTTGCCGCATCGATGCAGCGGTCGATCCCGCGGTCGGCGACGATGTCGACCCGGCGCTCGGCAAGATTGACGTAAATGAGGACGCCGCAATTGTCCGCGGTATCCCAGACGCCGCATTCGGCAAACATGGCCAGCGCGCGCTGGCGGTTGCTCACGCCGGCCCAGACGGCCGCCAGCGGCAGCGATTTTTCCACCACCAGGCGGATTTCACCGCGGTGGGTTTGTTCGCCAGTCATCACTGCCGCCGTGATGGCGTCCAGCGTGGGGGGCGGAAACGCCCGTTTTGCCACGGCGGTGGTGGTGGCAACATGGCGCCAGACACGCTTGAAGTTGGTTTTCAGATTGTCGCTCATTACCAGTCTCCCGAGGCGCCGCCGCCATCAAAGCTGCCGCCGCCACCGCTGAACCCGCCACCGCCGCCAAAGCCACCGCCGCCGAGGCCGCCGCCGCCGCGTCCTGCATTGGCCAGGATGCTGCCGATCACGAACCCGGTCGCGCCACTGCCCCAGCCGCCACGACCCAGGCTGGCGCCACGGCCGCGCCCGCCGAACACGCCGCGCAGCACCATGAAGCCGACCGCGATCGCCAGCAGGGCGACCAGCGGAAAGCCGCCACTACTTTGTCCGGAAACCGGCGCAGGCGTTTGGGCCTGCGCCGGTGCCGGGAATTTTTCTGCGCTGAGCAAGGTTGCGATGGCGCCGACGCCGGCCGCCAGGCCTTCGTAATAATTCTTTTCGCGGAAGTGCGGTGCGATCACATCCTGCAGCACGCGCTTGGACTGGGCGTCGGTGAGTGACCCCTGCACGCCGCGCCCGGCTTCGATGCGCAAGCGGCGCAAGGCGCTTGGATTGTCGCGTGCCACCATCAGCAGCACGCCATCGTCGACGCCCTTGCGACCCAGTTTCCATGCTTCCACCACGCGGATGCTAAATTGCTCGATGGCTTCCGGCGCGGTGGTCTTCACGGTCAACACGGCAATCTGGCTACCGGTCCGCGCTTCATAATCGGCCAGGACAGCTTCCAGTTTGGCTTGCTGGGACGCGTCGAGCATGCCGGCACCGTCGACCAGGTGACCGGTCAGGGCCGGCACGGCTTGCAGCTGCGCCCGCGCCGGCGCCGCCGCCGCCGCCAATAACAACAGGGAGAGGGCGCAAGCCCACAAGGCGCGCATGCTTATTTGCCGAAGTTGACGGTGGGTGCGGTCGAGATGGCTTTCTCGTTCTCTACCGTGAACGATGGTTTCGCGCTATAGCCGAACGCCATCGCCGTCAGATTGGTGGGAAAGCTGCGCACCGTCACGTTGTAATCCTGCACGCTGACGATGTAACGCTGGCGTGCCACGGTGATGCGGTTTTCCGTGCCTTCCAGCTGCGACTGCAGGTCGCGGAAACTGGTATCGGCCTTCAGGTCAGGGTATTTTTCCGACACGACCATCAAGCGAGACAGCGCACCCGACAATTCGCCCTGCACCGCCTGGAACTTCTTGAATGCTTCCGGATTGTTCAGCACTTCCGGCGTGATCTGGAAGCTGGTCGCGGCCGCGCGCGCGCGCGTGACCGCTTCGAGCGTCTCGCGTTCATGGCTGGCATAGCCCTTGACGGTGTTGACCAGGTTCGGGATCAGGTCGGCGCGGCGCTGGTACTGGTTGACCACTTCACTCCATGCCGCCTTGGTCGCTTCGTCCTTGGTCTGGAACTGGTTGTAGCCGCAGCCGGACAGGATGGTGGCAGCCAGGATCAGGCCGGCGAGACGGGAAAAGAAGGAAATGCGCATGATGAGGTGTCCATACAAGTTGTCAGATGGTCAAAAATATACCTGAAACCCGCGAGATGAGGCGTTTCTTGTGTGCGCAGGCGGACATTGGAGAGTCCGGTAGCGGCGAGTACAATCACGCACATTGTTTTTCAGACCAGGACTACCGTGACTTTCATCGAACAATTGTCCGCCGCGTGGAGCAGTAATAACTCGCTGCTGTGCGTCGGCCTCGACCCCGACCTGGACCGCTTGCCGGCCGCGTTCTCGCGCGACGCCGCCGGCGTGCTCGCGTTCTGCAAGGCCATCGTCGACGTGACTGCCGACCTGGCCTGCGCATTCAAGCCGCAAATCGCCTATTTTGCTGCCTTGAAAGCTGAGCCGGAACTGGAGCAATTGTGCGCCTACATCCGCGTGCGCTATCCGCACTTGCCGATCATCCTCGACGCCAAGCGCGGCGACATTGGCGCCACCGCGCACCAGTACGCGCGCGAAGCGTTCGACCGCTACGGCGCGCATGCCGTCACCGTCAACCCGTACATGGGCTTCGATTCGATCGAGCCGTACTTTGCTTGGCCCGACCGCGGCGTGATCGTGCTGTGCCGCACTTCGAATGCGGGCGGGTCGGACCTGCAGTTCCTCGATGTAGGCGAGCGGCCGCTGTACCAACACGTGGCGCAGCTGGTGGCGGACAAATGGAACCGTCACGGCCAGTGCGCCCTGGTGGTGGGCGCAACCTTCCCGGAAGAAATCGCGCAGGTGCGCGCGCTGGTGGGCGACATGCCGCTGCTCATTCCCGGGGTTGGCGCGCAGGGTGGCGACGTCGAAGCGACCGTGCAAGCCGGCAAGACCGGGCAGGGCACAGGGATGATGATCAATTCCTCGCGCGCGATTTTGTATGCCACGCCGCAGGATGGCGAAGACTTTGCCGCCGCCGCGCGCCGTGTGGCAACCGAGACGCGGGATGCGATCAACGCCTGCCGCTAAGTTGGCGGCGCTGGTGCTGGATGTTCAGTATGGGCGCCGGCTTTCGCCGGGGTGACGGCTGCACGGCTTTCACCGGGGTGACGGCTGCGGGGCTAACGAACCTCCGGGGCGATCGCCTCGGCGTAGTCGTACAGCGCCCCTAAAATTTGTTCGGCGTGCTCGTCGGCATCTTCCGACAGCGCGTCGATCTCCATTTGCAGCTGCTCGATCGAGCGCGCGCCGCCGGCGCCGTCGTACAGGCGCGCCGCACGATGCCGTTCCCACTGGCGCCGTTCGCCATCGCCCAGGCTGTCCGGGAAATTGCGCGCGCGGTAGCGGAACAGGATTTCTTCCAGGCGCTCATCGTCGAAGGTCGGGCGCGCCTTGGCAAGTTGTTCCGGCGTGTCGCCGCGCAATTGTTCCAGCTTGCGACGGTCGTTGTTGCCAACAAAACCGCCATACAGGTCTTCATCGACATCCAGCGGGGCCGAGGCAGGGCGCTGGTACACCTCGGCCCAGATCGCGGTCATGTCCGGCCCGGACGCGGCCAGCGCGGCGTGACGCTGCCCCTGTTCCAGGTTGAGTTCCCAGCGCGCGGCCTGGGCCGCGCTGAGCGTTTTCAGATTCCCCACCAACATCGGCGATTTATTCAGGTGCACGCTTTTGACGGGCAGGCGTGTGACGCCTTCCGGCAGGTCGGCATTGCGCGTAAACATGCGCATGCGGATGGTCTCGACGTCGAGCGTGAACAGCTCGGACGGATCGTGGCGGCAATCCCAGACCAGCACTTCGTTCTTGTTGGTCGGATGGGTGCCCAGTGGATAGACCAGCCCGATGCAGCCGCGTTCGGCGGGAAACATGCCGGACACGTGCAGGAACGGCGTGCGCTCGGCCCGGTCCAGGTGCAAGCCCATTTCGCTGGCGACCTTGTCCTTTTTGCGCAGTTGCAGGCAGAACGTGAACAGTTTTGGTTGCTTGTCGCGGATCAGGCGCGCCAGGGCAATGGTGGCACGCACGTCGGACAGCGCATCGTGTGCGGCCTCGTGGAGCAAGCCGTTCGCTTTGGCCAGGTCCCCGAGTTTGAAGCTGGGCTTGCCGTCTTCGCGCAGCGGCCATTCGATGCCTTCCGGGCGCAGCGCATAGGTCATGCGTACGACGTCCAGCAAATCCCAACGGCCGCAATTGTTTTGCCACTCGCGCGCATACGGGTCGATCAGGTTGCGCCAGAACAGGTGGCGCGTGATTTCATCGTCAAAACGAATGGTGTTGTAGCCGACCCCAATGGTGCCGGGCTGGCTGAACGCCGCCTCGATGGTGGCGGCGAATTGGTACTCGGGCACGCCCCATTCGAGACACTGCTGCGGCGTGATGCCGGTGATCAGGCAGGACTGCGGATCGGGCAAAAAATCCGGCGCAGGCTGGCAGTACAACATGATCGGGTCGCCGATTTCATTGAGGTCGGCATCGGTGCGGATGGCGGCGAACTGGGCAGGACGGTCGCGTCGCGGAACCGCGCCGAAGGTTTCGTAGTCGTGCCAAAGGTAGGTGAATGAGGACATGCTGGAATTCCTTGGGCGTCATGGGGAAAAACCACGACGGATGCTGCCACCGTGATTCCAGCATTGTACTGAATTGGCGCGGCTTGCAACGGGGTGGCGCCGGTCGCGCCGCCCCGCCTGCCTGCTCAGGCTGGCACTTTGGCCAGCAGCTTGCGTGGCGCCGCCGTGGCCGGCGCCACCGGACGGCGCGCCTGCGGCCTGGTGGCGCGGTCATCCTTGACTTTGAACTGGCTGACCTCATCCGACAGCGCTTGCGCCTGGTCGCGCATGCTTTCCGCCGCCGCCGCTGCCTGCTCGACCAGGGCCGCATTTTGCTGTGTCATTTGGTCCATCTCCGTGATGACGGTATTGATTTGCTCGATTCCGCTACTTTGCTCCTGGCTCGCGGCCGTGATCTCGCTCATGATGTCGGCCACGTGCTTGACGCTGGTGACGACTTGATCCATGGTCCGGCCGGCCTCGTCGACCAGGCGGCTGCCCTGTTCAACCTGTCCCACCGAGTCGTCGATCAAGATCTTGATTTCCCTGGCCGCCGATGCCGAACGCTGGGCCAGCGACCGTACTTCGCTGGCGACCACGGCAAAACCGCGTCCCTGTTCGCCGGCACGCGCCGCTTCCACTGCCGCATTCAGGGCCAGGATATTGGTCTGGAATGCAATGCCATCGATGACCCCGATGATATCGACGATCTTGCCCGAACTGGTCCGGATCGAACCCATGGTCTCGACCACCTGGCGCACCACCGTGCCACCCTGGACTGCCACGCCACTGGCGGTCATCACCAATTGATTCGCCTGGCGCGCGTTGTCGGCATTTTGCTTCACGGTACTGGTCAATTCTTCCATGGTGCTGGCCGTTTCCTGTAAGGCCGAGGCTTGCGACTCGGTGCGCCGCGACAGGTCGGCATTGCCGGCAGCAATTTCCTGCGCTGCCACCGAGATTGTGTCGGTCGAGCCGCGCACGCCGCCCACCAGATGCGACAAACTGCCGCTCATTTGCCGCAGCGCGTCGAGCAACTGCCCGGTTTCGTCACGGCCAATACCGTCGATTTCCGTCGTCAGATCACCCGCCGCCACGCTTTTGGCGACCTCGACTGCCCGTGCCAGCGGTGCGGTAATCGAGCGCGTCAGCAGCAGTGTCGAGGTCGCCCCCAGTGCCAGCATGACCGCGCCCAGCGCCATCATGAGGTTGCGGCTGGCGATATTCGTGGCAGCGATCCGGGCCGCTTCCTGATCGACCTGGTGCCGCTCCTCTGCCGCCAGTTCGGCAATCGCGGTGAGGAATGCTTTCGACACCGGAATGAATTTTTCTTCGAGCAACTGATTGGCAGCTGCGGAGTTGCCGGCTTTTTGCTGCACCATGATTTCCTGGCGGCTTGCCAGGTAGACCTTGCGCACATCGACGACCGCCTTGAACAAGGCGATTTCCTGCGGGGTATCCATATGGCCTTCGACAGTTTTTTGCAGTTCATTGGATGCTTTCGCACCTTCAGCGGCATCGGCGGTAAAAAAGACATCGAGCGCCGGGTCGTTGGACTTGATGATGGCCTGGGTGCGGCGTACTGCCACGTGAATGTAGCGGTTCCAGTCGCCGATGAGGCGTTCGGTCGCGAGCGGTTCGCTCAGCAGCGCAGCCGCAGCGCGCGCCACATTGTCAAGGCGGTTGATGCTCACGCCGATTGTGAGCAAGGAAAAAAACAGGATGCTGGCAAAGCCAAGACCGAGGCGGCGGCCGATACCGAGATTTCGAAAGTAAGTAAGCATGATTTTCAGAGGTGGGTTAGGGCGGTGAAACCTGGCGCCCTTACGCACCATGCGGTTCGATTGCAGACAGCTGGCTGTCGTCGATCACGCGGCATGGCAGGGGCGAACACCCATTCAGTGTAGAAGGGGTGCTTGCCTTGCTGCAACTTATTTTTACTTACTAATTGATGTGTACCAACTATTCGTCTCATTCCGGCACGATACCTGCGCGATACCGGCGCCGCCCGCCCGGCTCAAAAACAGATGCGGTCGCGTCCGGCTTCCTTGGCGCGGTACAGCGCTGCGTCGGCGTCGGCCACGATGCTGCGTTCGTCGCCGCCAGGTGTCAACGAGGCAATGCCGAACGAGCCGGTGATATGCGGCAGCGGTATGCGCATGTCGTCGAACACGACGGTATTGCGCATCTTTTCGCACAGGCGCTCGGCCACCATTGCTGCCACCGACGGCGCGGTTTCAGGCAACAGCACCAGGATTTCCTCGCCGCCGTAACGGACCGCGAAATCGGACGGGCGCAGCAGTGCGCGCACCAGCGTGGTGGCGGCGCACAGGGCACCGTCGCCGGCCAGGTGGCCATGGGTATCGTTGAATTTCTTGAAGTGGTCGAGGTCTATCATCAGCACCGACAGCGGGTGGCCGTCCTGGCGCGCGCGCGCGACCAGTTTCGGCAGCATGTCGTTCAGCCAGGTGCGGTTGTAGAGTCCGGTCAAACCATCGTTGAGCGATAGCTGGCGGTAGAACTCGCCCAGCTTCTGACGCCGGCGCAGCAAGGCATTGGCGGCGCGAATACGGAACGACAGCAGGCGCAGCAGATTGCGCGCCACGCCATTGCTCTGGTCGATCAGGCGCCACACCAGGTCCGGCTCGATGACCAGTAATTCGGTGTCTTCCACTGCCGTCATGGCGGCCAGGTTAGTGGCGTCGTCCAGCACCGATTGCTCGCCCACGCTCTCGCCCGGCAAGATGCGCGCGGGTGCGCCTTCGGCGAACATCACGCCGTTATCGTCCGCCACTTCCAGCGCGCCGGACAGCACGATGTACAGGCGCGCGCGGAAGGTGTCCTCCACGACCTTGTTTTCCGCCAAACGTACAATGGCGCAATGCGCCAGGGCAGCGTTGACTTCGGCGCTTTCCGCGTCGCGGAACAATTGCAGGTCGGCGGCGCTGTAGCGGGAAGCACCAAAGGTACCGATGTTTTCCAAATTATTCTTTCATGGTCATGATTTAACTGCAGGTTGCATGAAAATTGTAAAAATATGGCTTAAAAACGTGGTAAATCCGCCAAGTCGCGGCATGCGCGCGACCAACCCTCCGCATTCTATGCGATTTGTTTGGCAGATGGCCGCTGGCGATGTTCCAATATAGTAATGAAAGATACCGATCCCTACAGTCCTGAGTTCAGGCTGGCAGTGCCATCATCCGGCCAGCCGGGCGCCACGTCACCCTACCCGGTCGACGCGGTCGGGACCCCACATGCGCCCGCGCCCGGCGCCCGCATCGTCTGCCTGGTGCCGTCCATTACGGAGTTGCTGTGCGACCTGGGCCTGGCCGATCAACTGGTTGGGCGCACCGGGTTTTGCATCCATCCGGCCGCGGTGGTTGCCGCCATTCCCAAGGTGGGCGGCACCAAGGATGTGAACATCGACAAGATCCGCCAGCTGCTGCCCACGCACGCTATCGTCAACATCGACGAGAACACCAAACCCACTGCGGAGGCGCTGGCGGAGTTCGTCCCGCACGTGGTCGTCACCCACCCGCGCGCGCCGCGCGACAACCTTGCCCTGGCGCGCCTGATGGGTGCGATCTTCTGTAAACAAGCGGAGGCCGAACGCTGGTGCGCCCAGTTCGAGCGCGAGCTGGCGGCGCTGGAAGCGATGCAGCCGGGCGCCGAGCGCACGGTGCTGTACTGCATCTGGCGCGACCCGTGGATGACGATTTCCAGCGACACCTATATCGCCCGCATGTTGGGCGAACTCGGCTGGCAAGTGCCGGCGTTTGACGATGCGGCGCGTTATCCCACGTTTGCCTGGACCGATGGATTGCTCGACCAGATCGACGCCGTGTTGCTGTCGACCGAACCCTACCGTTTTACGGACGCGCACGTGGAGGAGCTGGCCAGTCAGATCGGCAAGCCAGTCATGCTGGTCGATGGGGAAATGATGTCGTGGTATGGCAGCAGGGCGGTGGCGGGGCTGGGCTATCTGCGCAAGCTGCGCACCGAGCTGGAGCGTGGGATCGGCTAGTGTGCCCGGTGAAGGTGGGCGCCGGCGCGGCGCTGGCAATGCAGCGGCGCCGGCCCAAACTGCTTTATGCTGCGAGGTCCGGATCTTCTTCGGTCGCAGCCACTGGCGGCGTGCTGTGCAGGTTCTTGTCGTGCAGGCGGCCCAGCGCGCTGTCGATGGCACGCTTGAGTTTATCGGCGGCGCCGCTGATGGCCTGGTGCACATTGGCGGCATGGTTGGTGACGGCGATAGGCTGGTAGCCGGTCACGCGCGCTTCGAGCATGCAGCGCAGGCCGCCGGCTTTCTGGCCATTGTCGTCGCTCAGGTGCACTTCGACGCGGGTGATGTGCTCGCCAAAACGGTCGATGGCTGCCTTGACGGCGGTTTCTACATGTTCGTCCAGTCCGGCGCTGCGTTGGATGGACTTGTCGGTGTTGATGTTGATCTGCATAAGGTTCCTCCTGCTTAACAAAAAACGGTGATTTGATCTTACACCGTGCGCAGAAAATCGCGCGTCCAGCAGAACGGCGCGTTCAATTGTTCATCAGTCCCGCCGCAATATTGATCGCCAACCCGACAATCACCAGGTTGAACAGGTAGCAAATCACGGACTGGCTGAGCACCAGTTTGCGCATGGCGCGCGACATGACGCAAACGTCCGAGGTTTGTACCGCCACCGAAATAGTGAAAGAGAAATAGAGGAAATCCCAGTAGTTCGGTTCCTTTTCGTCGTCGGGAAATTTCAGTTCCGGCTGGTCGCTGTCGCTGTTGTAAAACATGTGCGCGTAGTGAAAACAGTAGAGCACGCCGAGCAGCAGCCAGGAGCCGGTCACGGTGACGGCCGTGATGATGTAATGCAGTGCCTGCTGCCCGTCACCGCCCTTGCCCGCGCTGGCCAGTTCCGAGATCACGGCGGCCATCGTCAGCGCAATCCCGATCGTCATCGTGACCAGCACCAGCGCCGCGCTTTCATCCTGGCGGGCGGCCAGTTCGCGGACCCGGTGGTGGTCGGCCTTGTTCAGCGGATAGATAATGATGAGCAGGTACAGCCACACCGTGACGTTCCAGCCGATCAGCGCCTGGCGCAGCGCCGTTTCGTCGTGGAAGAACAGGCCGCTGGCCACGCCCACCAGCAAGGCCACGGTGAGATAGGGCCGGCTGCTGACGAAGCGGTGCAGCAGCGTGCGTTCGGCCAGTGGCTTATGCTTGGGCACGGGCTTTTTCTTCCGCGTCGTGATGAGGGAAGCGGTCCATTTTCGACAGCACCGGGAACAGCACGGCCCACAGGCCCGTCACGACCAGCGTGGCCGCACCGCCGAGGAAAATCGCCCGCACCAGGCCGAGCCAGCCGGCCGTGATGCCCGACTCGAATTCGCCCAGTTCGTTGGACGCCCCGATGAACACCGAGTTGACCGCGCTGACGCGCCCGCGGATGGCGTCCGGCGTTTCGTACTGCACCAGCAAATGGCGGATGTAGACGCTGACCATGTCGCCCGCGCCCAGCAGGCACAGGGCGATCAGGGCGATCGAGAAATTCGCGGTCCAGCCCAAGGTGAGCGTGGCCAGGCCGAACACCGCCACGCCGCCGAACATCCAGGCGCCCACGCGGCGCCGGATCGGGAAGAACGCCAGCGCGATCGAGCAGATGGCGGCACCCGCGCCGGGCGCCGTGCGCAGCCAGCCCAGCCCGCTCGCATCGGTATGCAGGATGTCGTGTGCGTAGGCCGGCAGCAGCGCGGTGGCGCCGCCGAACAGCACCGCGAACAGGTCGAGCGAAATGGCGCCCAGCACGATCGGGCGCGACCACACGAAGCGCAGACCTTCGAGCAAGGTGCTCCAGCTGACCGGCGCCGTGTTCATCACTTGCGGCGCGCTGGTGGTCATGGCCATCGTGATTACCGACAGGGTCAGGAGGATTGCGGCGACCAGGTACACGGTGGTCGGACCGAAGGCGTACAGCAAGCCGCCCAGCACCGGGCCGGCAATCACGGCCACGTGGAAGCTCGACGAGGACAGCGCCACGGCCTGGCTGAAGCTCTCGTGCGGCACCAGGTTTTTCAACACCGCCTGCGAGGCCGGCATCATGAACGCGCGCGCGCTGCCGAAGATGACCAGGATCGCGAACACCGGCCAGACGATGGTGCTGCCGCTCCAAGTAAAGGCCAGCAGCAGCGCGCTGGTGGCCAACTGCGCGCCGAAGCACCAGACGATGATGTTGCGGCGGTTGTGCGTATCGGCGATGTGGCCGGCCCACAGAATGAGCACCAGGAAAGGCGCGAATTGCGCCAGGCCGATCAGGCCAAGGGCAAACAGGCTGTGCGTCATCTGGTACACCTGCCAGCCGACGGCAACGCTTTGCATTTGCACCGCCAGGGTGCCGAGGACGCGCGAAGAGAGGTAGAGCGAGAGGTTACGGTTGCGCAGGACGGCAAAGCCGTTGGACGAAGACTTCACGGACATGGGGGCTTTCGGGACAATGCGACGAAGGAAGGTCTCATTGTGCCCGATGTGGACGAGCTGCGCAGTCCATACGGGCCCAGCGCCAGCGCATTTATTTGTCTGCCCACCCGCGCCCGAATTGCCTTTTAAAACTGGTGCAGATCCGCTTCCGACGTAAAGGCATCGGCATAAAACTCGTCTTCCGGCAAACCGCACTTGCCGACGTAATCGGCGCGCGCGGAATCGACCATGATGGGGGCGCCGCAGGCATACACCTGGTAGCCCGACAGGTCGGCCTGGTCTTGCATGACGGCGGCGTGCACGTAGCCGGTGCGCCCGCTCCAATGATCGTCCGGCTGCGCATCGGAAATCACCGGCACGTAGCGGAAATGCGGCAGCGTCGCGGCCCATTCTTCGCACAGTGCGTGCATGTATAAATCGGATGGGCGGCGGCCGCCCCAGTACAAGGTCACGGGACGGGGCGATTCCAGGTGCTGCAAGTGCTCCACCAGCGCTTTCACGGGCGCGAAGCCGGTGCCGGAAGCGAGCAGGATGATGGGCTTGTGCGACTCTTCACGCAGGAAGAAACTGCCGTGCGGGCCTTCGAAGCGCAGGATGTCGCGCTCCTTCATGGTGGAAAATACCTGCTCGGTGAACAGGCCGCCCGGCATGTGGCGTATGTGCAGCTCGAGCGGCTGATCGAGCGACGGCGCGTTGGCGATGCTGTAAGAACGGCGCTTGCCGTCGCGCAGCAAAAATTCGATGTACTGGCCGGCGCGGTAGGCCAGCGCTTCATTGGCCGGCAATTGCAGCGTCAGGATGGCGACATCCTGGGTGACCTTGGTGAGGCTGGCCACGCGCGACGGCATCTTGCGCACCGGGTAATCGCTGCTGCCGCCCACTTCGCGCACGGCGATGTCGAGGTTCGAGGTGGGGACCACGCAGCAGAACAGCGCGAAACCGTCGGCTTTCTCCGCGTCGGACAAGGCGCGCGCCTGGTGCGGCTTCTGTTCAAAGGAGCCGGACAACACCTTGCCCTTGCACGAACCGCATGCGCCATTTTTGCAGCCATAGGGCAGGCCAATGCCGGCATGCAGGCCGGCTGCCAGGACGGTATCGTCGATGTCGCAAGTAAATGTGTGGCCGCTGGGCGCCACGTTGATCTGGAAAGTCATGCCTGAGAATGCCGAATAAGAGTGGACGGGGGGGGCGCGAGGGTGGATTTTACACCGCTTCGGGCTGTGCACAGCAGCGCTGCCTGCTGGTGCTCCCGTACAATTGCGGCATGACTCCTGCCCAATCTTCCTTCTCACTTCCACGTCTGCTCATTGTCGGCTGCGGCGATGTCGGCATGCGCCTGCTGCCACTGGTGCGCGACCGGTTTCGCGTGTTTGCCGTCACCAGCAATCCGGCGCGCTGCGCCGAACTGCGCGCGGCCGGCGCGATTCCCGTGGTGGCCGACCTCGATCTGCCGCATACGCTGGCGCGCCTGTCGCGGCTGGCGCCGCTGGTGGTGCACATGGCGCCGCCGAAAGGGGAAGGCGCAAGCGATACGCGCACGCGCCACCTGGTCCAGGCGCTACGCGGCGCCACCCGGCTGGTCTATCTCAGCACCAGTGGTGTGTATGGCGATTGCCACGGTGCGCTGGTCGCGGAAACCCGCACGGTGGCGCCGCACAATCCGCGCGCGCGGCGCCGCGTCGACGCCGAACGGACACTGCGCGCCTGGGGCCGGCACAGCGGCAGCCAGGTCGCCATCATCCGGGTGCCAGGCATTTATGCGGCCGACCGGCTGCCGATGAAGCGCCTGGCCGACCAGGCGCCGGCCCTGCGTGCCGAGGACGATGTATTTACGAATCATATCCACGCCGACGACCTGGCGCACATCGTGGCGCTGGCCTTGTTCCGGGCGCGCCCGGGACGGATCTACCACGCGGTCGACGATACGCACATGAAGATGGCGGAATATTTCGATGTCGTGGCCGATGCGTTTCAGGTGGCGCGGGTGCCGCGCCTGGCGCGTGCCGAACTGGCGGCGCAGGCGTCGCCGGTGACGATGTCGTTCATGTCCGAGTCGCGCCGTCTCGACAATGGCCGCATCAAGCACGAACTCGGTGTGCGCCTGCGCTACCCGGATGTGACTGCGGCAGTGCAGGCGATGGCGGCTCAGGCCGGGATGGCGTTGACGGGTGCTGCAGCGGACCGGGCAATCGTCGGGCCGGCGGAACCGCAATAACTGACGGCCGAGCCGCAATAGCTGACGGCGCGACCGCAGTAACTGACCGCCGAGCCGCAATAACTGACCGCCGAACCGCAATAGGATTTGGCGCCGGTCGCGGCCGGCAGGGCGCCGAACGTGGCCTGGTAAAGCGACGCCATGCGCGCGGCGCGCCGGAACCTTTCCGGCGCTTCGCTGGCACCGGCCAGGCCCACGGCAGGGTCGTGGTGCAGGAAGTAGCCGAATGCGGCGGTGCAATCGGCCGCATATTTCATGGTGTCGAGAATGTGGTAATGCCAGAAAGTATCGACCTCGACGCTGGGAACGGTTTGCTCGGTCGGAAACGCTTTCATCAGGTACAAAAAACGCCGGTATTCCACTTCGGCAGCATCGACGCGGGCGCGGCTCCAGCCTTCGCCGCTTTCCACATGGCACAATTTGGTTTTGATACGATCGAGGTCGAGGGCCGCGATGGCGGCAAAGGCGGTTTGATTGATCATTATTAACATCCTTGGCTGGTTATCGTCGTCGTGATTTCGATGTATGCAAACCACATATTGTCGATGTGGAACTACGTACATGACGAATATCAATATCGGACAGATAACTCAGCTGGTTGTTGATAATTATCAAAGGCGAGCAAAAAGACGAGCTACTCCTTGAACTTTTTGGGTTGGCAGCGATCGGCAAGCAAAAAGGCTTGTCGATCGCGGGGATGACTAGCGCATCAGCTGGCTTGCTGGACGGTCAGCAGGATGTCCGGGCCGACCTGCACTGCGGTCGGCCGCGCCGCACCGCACCATGCCATTTGTGGCGTCGCGGTGGTCGCACCGCACCACGCCAGTTGTGGCTTCGCCGTGGTCGCACCGCACCATGCCAGTTGCGGCGCCGCCGTGGCCGAGCCGCACCACGCCAGTTGTGGCGCCGCCGTGGTCGCACCGCACCACGCCAGTTGGGGCTTCGCCGTGGTGGCACCGCACCACGCGACGGCCTGGCCGGCAGGGGCCGCCGTCGTGGCGCCACACCAGGCCGTCGCCTTGGCCGCCGCCACGCCGCACCATGCAGGCGCGCTGGCGATCGCGGCCGGCATGCTGGCGCCGAAGGTCGCGGCGTACAGTTCCTGCATGCGCGCGCCGGCGCCGTCGCGTGCCGCGGCGTCCTCTTCGCCCGCCAGGCCCAGGTAAGGGTAGTGGTGCAGGAAGTAGCCAAACGCGGCAGCGCAGTCGGCTGCATATTTTGCCGTGTCCAGAATATGGTAGTGCCAGAACGTGTCCACATCGACCAACGGCGCGGTCGACTCATTCGGATACAGCTTCATTAAGGTCAGAAAACGCCGATACTCCGCTTCGACGCTGTCGGTGTGGGCCGCAGTCCAGCCTTCTCCCGATGCGGCATGCATCAGCTTGGTTTTGATGGGGCCCAGATCAAGGGCGTTGATGGCATCGATGGCGCTGGAAGTTTGCATGGTATTCATGGAAGTTCCTTCATTTCGGCGTGATTAATATGGGTTTTATGCTGCTGCAGTACGTTGCTGCGATGGGTTTGTCGATCCGGCTTGGGCCTCCTTTTCGGGTTCGTCGATGAAGCCGACTTTGCCCGAGATCAACAGGAAAGGATTGATCCACGTCAATTCTTGCTCGGTGGATTCTTAGTGCCGAGGGGCGTCGGCTGACAGCGCGCCGTGCCATATGGAAGGTGTGGGAAAAAACCGACTCAGCAGGGCGCTGCGCCGGTGCCGTCAGACCCGCGTCAGCGTGCGCATCAGTGCCGCAGCCTGCACTGGTGGCGGCATGATCGGCGCCGGGACTGCCAGGTTCAGTGCTGCCGACACGCTCACTTCGATCGTCGTGCCGGCGCCGGGACGGCTGGTGACGGTGAAGGCGCCGCCCAGGATCTTGACCCGTTCCTCGATGCCGACCAGGCCGAACGAGCCCGGATTGTCGCGCTTGGCGGAATCCATGCCGACGCCGTTGTCGCTGATGGTCATCGTGATGCGCGCATGCAGCAAGCGCAATTCAACGCGCACGCGCGTGGCCTGGGCGTGGCGCGAAATATTCGTCAGCGATTCCTGCAGAATGCGGAACAGCGCCGTGGCGCAGCCATCGTCGATGGCCATGTCGTCCAGGTCTTCCATCACATCGCAGGCAATCCCGGTGCGCTGGCGAAATTGCGCCACTTGCCAGTCGACTGCCGCGCCGAGGCCCAGATCGAGCACGTTCGGACGCAGGTCATTGATGATCTGGCGCACGCTTTTGATGGTGATGTCGATCTGCTGCAAGGTGCGGCGCGCGCGCGCGTGCAACTGGGGGTGGCGGGCGCTGGTGCGCGAGGCCAGCAAATCGGCTTCGATGCGCAGCGCCAATAAATTCTGGCCCAGGTCGTCGTGGATTTCACGCGCAATGCGCTTGCGCTCGCCTTCCTTGATATTTTCGGTGTGGGCGGCCAGGCGGCGCAGGTTCTCATTCGAAATTTGCAGGCGGCCCTCGCTGCTGCGCAGTTCCTGGGTCATGTCCTGGGCCAGCTTCAGGGCGCGCCGGCGCGACGAGGCCAGCGTGTGGAACAGGGCATACAGCAGGGCGCTGCTGGTGACCCCGGCCAGCATGGCCAGCCAAGGGACATAGGCATCGAAACCGGTGTACAGGTTTTGCTTGTGGATACTGAAATGGGCTTCCCAGCGGCGTCGGTTGAATTCGACCGGTAGCGCCACGTGGAAGTACTGGCCGTCCGGGTTCAGTGCCGACGTCTCGCGTTCTTCGCCCGACATGCTGTCGTACAGCACCTGCGGCTGGCGCATGGCTTGCACGGCGAGCGCTTGCGGATCGATCAGGCGCAGGCGCACGTCGTGCACCGGGATGTCGTCGAGCGCGCCTTTCACGAGGTTCTGTACCGAAAAGCCGATGCCGACCGAGCCGACGTAGGCGGCGCGCCGCTCGGCAACCGTGCTGCGCGGCAGATCCGAGCGGTAAATCGGCATGCGCATGCCGAGTCCGACGGTGGTCGAGTTGAGCGTGACCTTGGTACCGGACGAGGTCGGCAAGCCGGTGTCGCGCGACTCAAGCAGCGAGGCTTCCACCGCCGGCAGGATCTGCAAGTCTGTGCCGAATTTTTTGGCCCATGCCGAGATCGGCTCGATATAGGTCAGCACCGTGTATTCGGCGCGCCGGCCGGGTGGTTTGATGGCGAACGCGGGGTAGCCGGACGCGACCTTGGCCAGGTCGTCGCGCTGCACGGCCTCGAACGCGGCGCGCTCGGCGTCGGTCACGTGGCGTGCAAAATTGATGGTTTCGATCCCGGGAAATTCCTTTTCCAGGTTCAGGCCGTCGACGTAGCGGTGAAATTGCTCGCGTGTCAGGTCGTTCTGGGTCTGGAACAGGCTGGCGCTGCCGCGCAGGACATCGGTGTAAGTCTTGATGCGGCCCGTGATCGCGCTTTGCGCCGTCAGCGCCATATTGCGGAAGCGTTCTCCGGCGTCGGCCTCGATGGTTTTCTCGGTGGCGGCAAAGAACAGGCCGCCGACCGAGCATGACAGCACCACGCCGGTCCAGTAGGCCGGTAGCCATGTGAGGCGGCGTGGAAACGGGCTGGACGAAAGGTGCATGGCGATCCTCGTAACACCCACTGGGGAATGTGCCTGGGCTCGCTTCCAATAGTAGCTTTCAGTATCAATGAAGGCAATACCGGCGATGCTTGCGACGCCAATTCGGCCCGTTCCATGCAGTGGGCATTCCTGCTGAGCAAAAAAGCCTGACGTAGCGTAGGATTTGCGTGCTTTCAAGCATCCATCAACCCGACGCAGATCAACATGACTCCCAGCCGATTTACCACTTTGCGCTTCGCCATCCTCTCCCTGGCCAGTGCCGTCCTGCTGGGCGGCTGCGCCCAGTTGCCGCCGGCGCGCAGCGCAGCGGACACGATTTCCCAGCTGCGCCTGATCGGCGAGCAGCGTCTGCCCCACCGGCCGGTGTTCAATGGCACCATCGTCGGCGGCCTGTCCGGCATCGACTACGATCCCGTCCATGGCGACTGGGTCATGATTTCCGACGACCGTTCCGAGCAGAATCCGGCCCGCTACTACCGCGCCCGCTTGCGCTACGACGACAAGGCGTTTACCGCAATCGAGCTGACCTCGGTACATACCATGCTGCAGCCGGATGGCAGCCCTTATCCATCGAGCAAGCAGTACCCCGCGCGCGCCGGGGTGGTGCCCGACCTGGAGGCGGTGCGGATCGACCCGCAGGACGGCAGCCTCTGGTACACCAGTGAAGGCGACGTCAAGCTGGGCCTGCACCCCTTCGTGCGCCGCGCCGCGCCAGATGGACGCTACCTGGCCGAACTGCCGTTGCCGCCGCTGTTCAAGGTCGACCAGGCGAAACGCTCTGGCCCGCGCGACAACCAGGCGTTCGAAGGCCTCAGTTTCGCCCCAGACGGCAAGACGCTGTGGGTCTCGCTCGAAGGGCCGCTGTACCAGGACGGTGACGTGCCCGATACAGCGCGCGGCGCGGTGAACCGCATCACCCATTTCGCGCGTGACGGCAAGGTGCTGGGCCAGTATGTGTATCCGCTCGGGGTGCTGCCTGCCGCGCCGGGCAAGGGCAAGAACGCGGACATCGGCATTGCGGAGTTGCTCGCGATCGGCCCGAGCCGCCTGCTGGCGCTGGAGCGCGCCGGGATCGAGAACGATGCCGGGGTGTACACGACCTACGTGCGCATCTACGAAATCGACACCGCCGGGGCCACCGATGTCAGCAGCCTGCCGACGCTCGCGGGTGCGTCGTACCGCCCTGCAGCCAAACGCCTGGTGCTGGACCTGAACGCGATTGGCTTGCCCACGGTGGACAACCTGGAAGGCATGGCGTTCGGCCCGGTGCTGCCGAATGGCCACGCCAGCCTGGTGCTCATCTCGGACGATAATTTCAGCAAGAAGCAGGTGACGCAGGTGCTGGTGTTCGACGTCATTCCATAGATCCCAAGCCACTTCCAAAAAACAAGTGCTCAACAATTAGGGTCAGAGTAGATTTATCGAGCAATTTTCCATAGTTGTCGATTAAATCTACTCTGACCCTCATTCTTTTCAGCGTCGAACAATTGCCCAACAATTAGGGTCAGAGTAGATTTATTGAGCAATTTTCTATAGTTGCCCAATAATTCGACACTGACCCTATAGGCCCGGTTTTTTGATACGCGCTGTTTTCGACATCGGTTGATTGCCCGGCACCGGACGATCAGCCTGACGCATCGAGCGCGGCGAACCACCCAGCATACGGCGTGTTTGCGGCCATCTTCCGGTTGAAATCCGGTGCGCCATCGGTCCACCAGACCTGGCCACGCTCACCGAGGCCATGTTTTGCCGCATCGACTGCGGCGCGCGCGCTGCCCTCGGCAGCGGCGTCGCCTGCCTTCAGCGCCAGCCCGACTTCGCGCCGTGCCCGCATCAACTGGTTCACCAATGCCTGGCGCACGTCGGGTGCCAGGCCCGGATTGCTGGTACGCCACAAGCGGCCCTTTACGACGAAGTAGCGGCCGTCCGGCGTGTGGGGATGTGGCTGGTTTGATGGCATGGCCCCACTATACAAAAAAGCCCGCCGCGGCGAACCGGGGCGGGCTTGATAGCGTGCGCGGCAATCAGCTTATTTCCAGCTGTCCTTCAAGGTCACGGCGCGGTTGAAGACCGGTTTGCCAGGCGTCGAATCGACGCTGTCGGCAACAAAGTAACCGTGGCGCTCGAACTGGAAGCGCTGCTCGCCGACCGCGGCCGCCAGCGACGGCTCCAGGTAAGCCGTCACGGTTTCCAGCGCGTTCGGATTGAGGGCCAGCTTGAAGTCTTTACCGCCAGCGTCCGGATTCGGGTCGAGGAACAGGCGATCGTACAGGCGCACTTCCGCCTCCAGTGCGTGGGCTGCGCTGACCCAGGTAATGGTGCCCTTGACTTTATAGGTGTCGGCGCCCGGCGTGCCCGATTTCGAGTCTTCGAAATAGTTCACGTGGACAGCGATGACCTTGCCGTCCGCATCCTTGTCGAAGCCGGTGCACTCGGCGATGAAGCCGTATTTCAGGCGCACGCGCGAACCCGGTTTGTCGGCCGTCGGCGGCGTGAAGCGGAAATAACCCTTGACCGGGGTTTCCATGAAGTCTTCCTGCTCGATCCACAGTTCTTTGCTGAACGGGAAGGCACGCGACCCCATTTCCGGATGGTGCGGGTGAACCGGTGCGCTGCACTCGACCGTTTCGCCCGCAGGGAAATTGTCAACGATCAGTTTCAACGGACGCAGCACGGCAATCGCGCGCGCCGCCTTCGGGTCGAGGTCGTCGCGCAGCGAACCTTCCAGCGTGCTCATGTCGATCCAGGCATCGGCCTTCGACACACCAATGCGCTCGCAAAACAATTGAATCGATTCCGGCGAGTAACCGCGGCGGCGCAGGCCGACCAGGGTTGGCATGCGCGGATCGTCCCAGCCGGACACGATGTTTTCGTCCACAAGCTGGCGCAGCTTGCGCTTGCTCATCACGAGGTAGGTCAGGTTCAGGCGCGAGAATTCATACTGGCGCGGCACTGGTGGCGTGAAAAAGCCGCCCGGTGCGAGGGTGGCCAGCAGCCAGTCGTAGAACGGCCGGTGGTCGGTGAATTCCAGCGTGCACAGCGAATGCGTGATGCTTTCCAGCGCATCCGAGATCGGGTGCGTGTAATCGTACATCGGGTAGATGCACCAGGCGTCGCCCGTGCGGTGGTGGTGCGCGTGGCGGATGCGGTACAGCGCCGGGTCGCGGTTGGTCATGATCGACGATGCCATGGCGTCGTCGCTCATTTTGGCGCGCAGGATGTGGGCGCCATCCGGGTACTTGCCGGCCTTCATGTCGCGCAGCAATTGCAGCGATTCGGCAGCCGGGCGGTCGCGGAACGGCGAATTGGTGCCGGGCGTGCCGAAGTTGCCGCGGTTTTTGGCCATGTCATCTGCGCTCTGGCTGTCGACATAGGCGTGACCGTGTTCGATCAGGTATTCCGCCATTGCGTACAGCTGGTCGAAGTAGTCGCTGGCGTAGTGCAGGTAGGCCTGGCCGCCTTGCTCCCACGAAAAGCCGAGCCATTTGACGCTGTCCATGATGGTGTCGACGTATTCCTGGTCTTCTTTTTCCGGATTGGTGTCGTCGAAACGCAGGTGGCAGCGGCCGTTGTAATCGCGCGCCATGCCGAAATTGAGGCAGATCGACTTGGCGTGACCGATGTGCAGGTAGCCATTTGGCTCCGGCGGGAAACGGGTGATGACAGACGGCATGCCCGGACGATCGTGCGTCCCTGCGGCAATGTCGTTGTCGACGATCGCACGCAGAAAGTTGGACGGCGGCGCATTGGCCGCAGGCGCCGCGGAATTCTTTTCAATGCTCATGGAAACTTGCCTGGGTGAATAAAGTAACAGCCATTTTACCGTACCCGTGTCGCTGTCGCGGCCCGGGCTGTGGCGGCATACAATCGCGCGGTGTTTCCGGATAAACCCGATCTGGAGGATAATGATCGATTAGCCTTTTTTTCGCTTGCCACCGGAAAGTTCAAATGGAAAATTACTACGCGACTCTGGGCGTGGCCCCGAATGCCAGCGATGACGAGATCAAGAAGATCTACCGCTCGCTGGCCATGCGTTATCACCCCGACCGCAATAGCGCGCCGGGCGCCGAAGCGCGCTTCAAGGCCGTCAGCAAGGCCTATGAAATCTTGTCCGACCCGGTCAAGCGCGAGGAATACAACCAGAGCGTGAACCACCGCATCGTGCTCGATGCCGAAGCTGAAGCCCACGCGTTGTGGCGCCAGGTGTTCAGCCTGAACGGCGTGGCACTGGCGGCGTAAATTTTTTATAAAGAACAGGAATCACCATGACACGAGTACATCCCGAATTTGCTTACCAGTCGCGCGAGCTCGACGGCCAGATCGACGGCATCCTGGGCGACCCGCCCAACAAGAAAAACTACAAGATGATGGTCGACGCGCTGGTCTCCGAGTATGCGGGCGGCGGCGGCATCGAAGATGTCAACATGATGAGCTTTGCGCTGGTCGACCGCATCAGCTTCACCGATCCAAAAGGGTTGTTGAAAGCCGCCGCCGACTATGAAAGCGACGATCCGTCCAGCGTGTTCGGCATGGCCAAATGCGATGCGGAAGGCGAGGCAATGTACGCCGCCATGACCGAGCACCATCCGGAACTGGCGCGCCAGGCCATCATCACGGCGTTCCTGTTCAAGAACCAGCGCAAATGGGAAGACGACGACCAGTCGCTCGAGCAACTCTCGAAAGACGACGACGGCGCGCAGGACTACGACGAGGACAGCCACGATAGCGATGGCGGCGCCACCGACGACTTCGCCAACGTGTTCGACCAGGATGGAGACTCCCGATGAGCGAAAAGAGCAATCTGCCGGCACTGTCCAAACAGGTGAGCGAGCTGGTGCTGGCCGGCTCGCTGGCCCATGCCGAAGAAGCGTTTTCGCAAGCTGCCGAGACCCATGGCGACCTGGCTGTCGCCGAAGTGCTCAGCACGCTGGCGCCACAAGTTACCGCGCTGCACCTGGCCGGTTTCGACGGCGGCAAGACGTCGCTGGCGACCTTGCTGGTGCCGCCAAAAGCGTGGGCCGACAGCCTGGCGTTCTTCGCCGCGGTGTGGTCGGACGACAATATCGAGGACGACCCGGAGCGCCTGGCCGAGTCGCTGTTTTCGCACGTGCATGGCGTGGTGTATTCCACCGACGACCTGGAACGCCGGCGCGAACTGCTGTTTGAAGCCACTGCCACCGACCACGGGGCCACCATTTTCGCGACGCTGTTTTCGTTGGCGCCAAAAGAAATCCTGGAAGTGGCCGGCGAAATCATCACCAAGGGCGCGTATGTGACGGGCCAGACCTCGTCCGACAGCGATATCGTGCCGGTGGCCATCGACCTGGCCCAGGCCAGTGAAGACGGCTGGGACCGCTCACTGTTTGAACTGTTCCCCGAGTTCCGCCACAGCGCCGATCTGGCCGACGCCGAGTTCACCGACGACCCGGACGAAGAGCAGCCCTTCATGCAGCGCTCGACCAAGGAATTGCTGTACCGCTTGCGCAAGCAGGTACCGTCGACGCGCAGCACCACGTCGAAACGCAGCGGCCGGCGCAGTATCGGCACGGATATCTTCTCGTGACCGGGGTGGACAAGACGGCGGCGCCGAACATGCTGCCGGCCCTCGTGGTCGAGCAGTTGCCGCTGCTGATACGCGCCATGCGCAAGCTGCCGCAGATGGGGCAGGATGACGACGCCGAAGGGCTGGCCGAGGAATTGGCCGGCATCACGGCCATGGTCGCCGAGAAATTCACCAACGACCGCACTGCCGAAGGTATCGGCCGCGCGCTGTTGTTGACGGTGGGCGTGGTGTCGCTCGGCCTGGAGCAGGAAGCAGCCCAGGCGGCAGCGCAGGATGCCGCTTACGACGACCTGTTCGACGATGAGGACGATGAGGAAGAAGAGGAAGAGGTCGACCTCGCGCCCGATGCGGCGGCCCTGGTGTGGCTGATCGAGCATGGCGCCGAGCAGGCCTTCCAGACCGGCTTCCGTCTGGTGCGCGACCTGGCTGCGTTGCCGGAAGATACGCTGGTCAGCGAATACGACAACGACCCCGTGTATTCGGCGCGGCGCATGAAGGATTTATTGGTCGATCTGTGCAGCGCCGAGCCAACCGAAAATTGGACCGGCTGGGACCGCTATCGGCAGGAACTGAAGCAGCGCAAGGGCGTGCAGGCAATCGTGCGCGCAGCCAACTGGTTGCGCCGCCACCACAGCGACGGTCCGGTGGTCGATCCCGACCTGAATGCCGAGGGTGTGATTGCCATGGCGATCATTTTTGCTGTCGAAGGGGGCGGGCGCATCGTCGCGCGCGCGGGACAGAAAGAGTTTGAACGGTTTGTGAAATCGGTGCGCAAGAACAAGCCCGATTTTGAAGCTGGCTGGAAGCAGTTGCTGGAAAAAATCCCGGCGCAGCACCAGGAAATCATGGTCGACCGGATTGCGACGTACCGGGAAAGCTGCACCGTGCTGCAGAAAATCGGTACGCGCGCGGCCATGAAGACCTTGCTCGGAGAGATGGAGAATTATGCGGGGTCGGAGCTGGATGCGGAGTATCCTTAACGCAAGCACGCACGCATGCAGCAGCGGCCGATACCAATGGTACACACATCAAACGGTTGGACTCCTGGAGGAATAATTTTGAATGAGAAAATTGTTTTGAGAATTTCTGATAGCGTCTGCGTGGATCTGGATGGCATTAAGCTGCAGTCGACAAATGACGTTGCCGAAGCGCTGGAAAAAATCAGCGCCAAACATCCGACTGCGACTGTCTCCATTGAGGCCGACGATTCCAATCATTACGAAGCCATCGGCAAAGCGATTTACGGCAGCCATCGAGCTGGTTTTTCGGGCGAACGACTGCGCATTCTCGTCGATGGGCAGATTTTGTAATGCTGGCTCGGGCGCGGCCAGGTGCACCCCTTCGCTCACACCTAATTTCAGTCAGTGCAAGGGGGGCAGCAATTGCTGTCCGCGAATAATATCTATCAGCGTACGCAGGGCCGGATGCTTGTGCCGACGACTGCTGTAGTACATATGGAACGGTTCGCCATCGGCAGCATGGGCGTCGAGTACCACGCGCAGGCTGCCGTCGGCAAGCTCGTCGGCGATGCGGCTCTCGAGCAGATAGGCCAGGCCCACGCCGGCTTTGGCGGCGCTGATCGTGGCGGCCGTGTTGTTGATGGTAATCAGGCCGGGCACGCTGATGCCGCGCTTGCCCCTTGCCTCATCCGCCTCGTTGCCATTGAGCTCCCAGCGGTAGGTTGAATTGTCTCCCAGCAGCAGTTGCAGGCAGCTGTGATCGGCCAACTCGTCCAGGCGCCGCGGCTCGCCGCGGCGCGCCAGGTAGGCCGGGGCACCCGCGACCACCCAGCGCTGTGGGCCGGACAAGGCGACCGCAATCATGTCTTCCGGCACATAGTCGCCATAGCGGATGCCCGCGTCATACCCTTCGGCAACGATATCGATGGGCCGGTCCTCCACCACCACCGTCAGTTTCACGTCCGGGCAAAGGCGCGCAAATGCGGGCAGGGCCGGCGCGATCAACAGATGGGCCGCATCGGCAAACACGTTGATGCGCAGGGTGCCGAAGCGGCGTGCGCCCGGGGCGTCGATCTCGGCGAGCGCGTTGCCGATCATATCGAAGCCTTCTTCCAGCCGCCCCGCCAGCGCCAGGCCGGTGTCGGTCGGGGCGACCGCGCGACTGGTCCGGTTCAGCAGCTTGGCACCCAGGCGTTCTTCCAGCCGGCGCATTGCATGGCTGGCCGCTGACGGCGTCACACCAAGCTGGATCGCGGCGGCCTTGAAGTTGCGCGTGCGCATAATGGTGAGGAAGACCCGCAGGTCGGCAAGTTCGACACGATCAAAAACAGACATAAGTGAATTGGCCTTAACGCTTCAATGAATCCTGCTCACTTGAAATTTTAGCATCGCGGCGCGCAAGCACAGTACGATCTTTGCTGTCCTAACTGGAGACAGACCATGACCGCACCACAACTGACGCTGGCGGACCTTTCCGGCAAGCGCATCCTGATTACCGGCGGCTCGACTGGCATCGGCGCGGCCGTGGTGCTCGGCTTTGCCGCGCAAGGCGCGCAGGTCGTATTGCACTACAACGCCAGCGTTGAGCCAGCCGAACAATTGCGCGCGCAGTATCCCGGCCAGATTACCCTGCTGCAGGGTGACCTGTCCGCAGCGGGCGAAGTGGCGCGGGTGGTCGCCGAGGCCGCGCGCCTGCTGGGCGGGCTTGACGGCTTGATCAATAACGCGGGCAGCATGCTCGGGCGCATTCCCACCACCGAGGCGACCGATGCGCATTTCGACGCCGTGCTGGACCTGAACGCCAAGTCGGTCTGGCAGGCCAGCATTGCCGTTCATCCACACCTGAAAGCGGCCGGCGGCGGCTTTATCATCAACACCACGTCGATTGCCGCGAGGAATGGCGGCGGCAATGGCGCGGTGCTGTATGCGGCGGCAAAAAGCTTTGTCAGCAACCTGACGCGTGGCCAGGCCAAAGAGTTCGTGGGCGACAATATCCGCGTCAACGCTGTGGCCCCGGGACTCATCCTGACGCCGTTCCACGTGCGCGATACGCCTGCGTCCATGATGGCTGCGCAGAGCGCCACCATTCCGATGGGCCGTGCCGGTCTGCCACAGGAATGTGTGGGTGCCTTTTTGTTTCTCGCATCCGAATCGATGTCCGGCTATATCACCGGACAAATTATTGAAGTAAACGGCGGGCAACTGATGCCTTGATTGGAAAGATCACCATGAAATTACGACCATTCGGCCGCACCGGCCACAACATCTCCGAAGTCGGCTTCGGCGCCTGGGCCATCGGCGGCGCGTGGGGCGATGTCTCCAGCGTGGATGCCAAGGCGGCGCTGCATGCTTCGCTCGACGCCGGCACCAACTTTATCGACACGGCGGACGTCTACGGCGACGGTCGCTCCGAGCGCTTTATTGCTGAAGTGCTCAAGGAACGCGGCGGCGCACGACCGTATGTGGCCACCAAGGCCGGGCGCCGGCTGACGCCGCATGTGGCCGATGGCTACAACGAAGAAAATCTGCGCGCGTTTGTCGAGCGCTCCCTGGTCAACCTGGAGACCGATTGCCTCGACCTGGTGCAGCTGCACTGCCCGCCGCCGGACGTGTATTACCGTCCGGAAGTATTCGACATCATGGACCGCATGGTCGCCGCCGGCAAGATTCGTCACTACGGCGTATCGGTGGAAAAAGTGGAGGAGGCGCTGAAAGCGATCGCCTACCCGAACGTGGCGTCGATCCAGATCATCTACAATATTTTCCGGCAGCGCCCTGCGGAGCTGTTTTTCGCGGAGGCGAAAAAACGCGAGATCGGCGTCATCGTGCGCGTGCCGCTGGCGTCCGGCGTGCTGACGGGAAAAATGCGTGCCGATACGGCATTTGCGGCCGACGACCACCGCGCTTTCAACCGCAACGGCGAAGCGTTCGACAAGGGCGAAACTTTCTCCGGCGTGCCGTATGACGTGGCACTCGACGTGGTCGAAGAAATCCGCCGCCTGGTGCCTGGCGATGTCACCATGGCGCAATTTGCGCTGCGCTGGATCCTGATGGAAGATGCCGTCAGCACCGTCATTCCTGGTGCCAGAAATGCCGAGCAAGCCGCCGCCAACAGCGCCGCCAGCAACTTCCCTGTACTGCCATCGGAAACAATGGATGAACTGCGCAGCATCTATCAGCACCACATCGCACCATTCGTGCATCAGCGCTGGTAGGGGGCAATATGGACTATCGCGCAGCAGAAGACCGGTATGAACAAATGCAGTATCGTCGCGTGGGGAAAAGCGGACTCCAGCTGCCCTTGCTCTCGCTGGGACTTTGGCATAACTTCGGCGACACCACGCCGTTTTCCACGCAGCGCGAGATGCTGCGCACGGCATTCGACCTGGGCATTACGCACTTCGATCTGGCGAATAACTACGGACCGCCGTATGGCAGCGCGGAGTGCAATTTCGGCCGCCACTTCAAGGACGATTTCAAGCCCTACCGCGATGAATTGATCATTTCCAGCAAGGCAGGCTACGACATGTGGCCCGGGCCCTACGGTCAGGGCGGCGGTTCGCGCAAATACATGCTCGCCAGCCTGGACCAGAGTTTGCAGCGCATGCAGCTCGATTACGTCGACATTTTTTATTCGCACCGCTTCGATCCGCACACGCCGCTGGAAGAAACCGCCGCTGCGCTGGCGCACGCAGTCCAGCAGGGCAAGGCCCTGTATGTCGGCGTGTCTTCCTACTCGGCGTCGCATACCGCGCAAATGGCGCACTTGCTGCAAGAGTGGAAAGTGCCTTGCCTGATCCACCAGCCGTCGTACAGCCTGCTCAACCGCTGGGTCGAGAAGGAAGGCTTGCTCGCCAAATTGAAGGAGGAGGGCATCGGCTGCATCAGCTTTTCGGCGCTGGCGCAAGGCCTGCTTTCCACCAAATATCTCGATGGGGTGCCGGCCGATGCGCGCATCAATCGGCCCGGTGGCGGCTCGTTCAAGCCGGAATTCCTCAGCGACACCAATTTGCAGCGGGTACGCGACTTGAACGCGATCGCCCTTCGGCGTGGCCAGACGCTCACGCAGATGGCGCTGGCCTGGGTGCTGCGCGACCCCACCGTCAGCTCCACGCTGATCGGCGCATCGAGCAGCGCACAGATCCGCGAGAACGTGGGCGCGTTACGCAATCTCGCATTTTCTCCGGAAGAGCTGCAGGCCATCGACGCCGTGGCGCAAGATGGTGACATCAATCTCTGGCGCAGGTCATCGAGCGATTGATTTGAAACGGTAGGTTTTGTTGCAAAACATGGCACCAGCTCTGGCAAGCGTCGGCGTGACGGTTTCAGAGCTCGGCAGCTTCACGCGCCAACGCGGTGAACGCGTCGATCAATGGGGAACGCTCCCCCGCCCGCTGCACCAGCATCAACTGCGTCGTCGCCGCCGCGTCGTCCAGCGGCCGGTACACCACCCCATTCATCCGGATCCGGTCGAATGATGACGGCAACAGGGAAATTCCGCACCCCGCAGCCACCAGCCCGATGATCGTCGACGCCTCGCCCGCCTCCTGCGCGATATGCGGCACAAATCCCGCCGCCCGGCACAATCTGAATATCAGCCCGTAAATGCCCACGCCCGCATTGGCCGGATACATCACGAACGGCAAGCCCGCCAGCGCACTGACCGGCACCACGGCGCATGCTGCCAGCGGATGCGTTTCGGGCAGCACCAGCAGCAGCGGGTCGGTGCGCAGCACTGTGCTCTCGAGCCCGTCGGGCAGGGGACCGTCGGGCGGGCGGATGAAGCACAGGTCGAGCGTGCGCTGGATCAGCGCGTCGAGCTGGTGCAGGGTGGCCATTTCGTGCAGGGTCAAGGTCACGGCCGGAAACTGGCTGCGGTAGCCGTTGATCAGTTTTGCAAATAGCGGCGTGTAGGGTGTCGAGTAGGTGAAGCCGATGCGCAGTTCGCCCACCTCGCCGCGGGCGGCGCGGCGCGCGGTGTCGCCGGCCTGCTCGGCCAGGGCCAGGATGCGGCGCGCATCAACCAGGAACAATTTCCCCGCTTCCGTCAGGCGCACCCAGCGCTTGCTGCGCTCCAGCAATTGCGCGCCGATATCGCTCTCCAGCGCCTGGATGGCCTGGCTCAGCGGCGGCTGGCCAATGTGCAGGCGCGCGGCGGCGCGCGTGAAATGCAACTCTTCCGCGACGGCGATGAAGTAACGCAGGTGACGCAGTTCCATGGTATCCAGTCATCTATTTTTTCAATGAATAGCGCCTCTAATATATATTGGACAGTATGACTGTGCAAACCTAACATGGGTTTCGATCCAAGGACCCCGTCATGCAAGCCACTAGCGTCACCCCCGATCTTGTTCCTGTCGCCCCGATTTCCCCCGGCGCCGCCGACTTCAAACGCATCAACCGCGCCATGATGTTCGGCGGCTTTTCCACCTTTGCGCTGCTGTACTGCATCCAGCCGCTGATGCCGATGCTGTCGCACGAGTTTGCACTCACTGCGGCGCAAAGCAGCCTGGCGCTGTCGCTCTCGACCGGGATGCTGGCGGTCTCGCTGATCGTCTCAAGCCTGCTGTCGGAACGCGTAGGACGCAAGCCGATGATGGCGGCATCGATGACGCTGGGCGCGATCCTGACCGTGCTGTGCGCCTTCGCGCAAACCTATCCGCAACTGCTGGTGCTGCGCGGCCTGCTCGGCTTCATGTTGGGCGGCATGCCGGCCATTGCGATGGCCTATCTGAGCGAAGAGATCGACCCGCGCGCGCTGGGCCTGTCGATGGGCTTGTATATTAGTGGCAGTGCGTTCGGCGGCATGCTGGGCCGGATGGCGACGTCCCTGATCAGCGATTTTTACAACTGGCGCCCGGCGCTCGGGCTGATCGGTGCGGCCGGTCTGTACGCGGCCTGGGAATTCTGGCGCAGCCTGCCGGCATCGAAAAATTTCCGGCCCGGTTCGCGCGGCATTGCCGGCTTGGTGCGCGGCGCGCGCGGCCATTTCACCGATGCTGGCCTGCCATGGCTGTTCGTGCTGGCGTTCCTGCTGATGGGCGCCTTTGTCAGCCTGTACAACTATATTGGTTACCGCATGCTGGGCGCGCCGTTCGCACTGCGCCCTGGCGTGGTGGGCCTGCTGTCGCTGCTGTATTTGCTGGGCATCTTCAGCTCGGTCTGGGCAGGGCGCCTGGCCGACCGCCTGGGCCGGCGCAATGTGCTGTGGCTGGTGATGGGCGCGATGCTGGGCGGCTTGCTGCTCACGTTAATCAATTTCTTGCCGACCATCGTGCTGGGCATGGGTTTGTTTACCTTCGGCTTTTTCGCCTCGCACTCGGTGGCCAGCAGCTGGGTTGGTCGGCGTGCGCGCGCGCCCCAGGCGCTGGCCTCGGCGCTGTACCTGTTCTTCTATTATCTCGGATCGAGCGTGGTGGGCTGGGTGGCCGGCGTGGCGTGGGAGTGGCGCAACTGGCCTGGCGTGGTGCTGGTGCTGGGCGGCGCGCTGGGCCTGGCCCTGCTGATTGCCTTGAAACTGCGCACCCTTGCCCCACTGGAATCTGCTGCAATTATGGCGGCCGAAGCGTGAACTTCAGGGCACGCCGCTAGTCCAACCTTGACTGTTGAAAACATATCGAGGAGATGATCATGCTACAAGCCAACGAAATTGCCCGCCGCTTCCAGCACCTGCAAGCGACCATCGATGAAGCGCAGCGCGCGTGCCAGGCGTCCCAGGATGCGCCGCAGGAAATTCGCAGCTGCATCGACCGCCTGTCGCAGGAATACCGGCAAGCCCAACCCGTCATGGCATCGAACGACCAGACGCGCATCGCTGCCGCCGTCGACAAGCTGGAAGACATGGGCGACGAAGCCAAGCGCCTCAGCCGCGCCAATCCGCAAGTGGCGCCGCAGGTGGAAGCCGCCGTCAAGCGCGTGCACGACGAACTGTCCGACTTCAAGCACAAGCTGCACTAATCTTTACAACACCCCGTGCGCGTGCAGATCGGCGATGTCCTTGGCACTTTTGCCGAGGACATCCCGCAGCACTTCGACCGTATGCTGGCCCAGCAGCGGCGGCGCCAAATCGGTGACCACCGGCGTGGCCGACATGCGCATCGGGCTGCGCACCAGCTTGACGCTGCCGGCGCTCGGGTGCGGCAGCTTGAACGCGAGTTCGCGCGCCTGTACTTGCGGGTTGGCGAACACATCGGCGATATCGTTGATGGGGCCGCATGGCACGCCGACCGCTTCGAGAAGCGCGATCCAGTCCGCGCGGCTGCGCTCAAGCACCATCGCGGCCAGCAGCGGCACCAGTGTGTCGCGATGTTTTACGCGCAGCGGGTTGGTGGCGTACAGGGGATCGTGCGCCAGTGCGGGACGGCCGCCTGCTTCGACGAATTTCTGGTACTGGCTGTCGTTGCCGGCCGCGACGATGATGTGGCCATCGAGGCAGGCGAAGGTCTGGTACGGCACGATGTTGGCATGCGCGTTGCCCCAGCGCTGGGGCGGCGTGCCCGTGTTCAGGTAGTTGCTGCCCATGTTAGCCAGCATGGCCACTTGCGTGTCGAGCAGTGCCATGTCGATGTACTGGCCTTCGCCCGTGCGGTCGCGGTGGGTGAGGGCGGCCAGCACGGCGACGGTGGCGTACATGCCGGTCATGATGTCGGTCAGCGCGACGCCCGCTTTTTGCGGGCCGCCGCCGGGCAAGGCATCGCGCTCGCCGGTCACCGACATCAGGCCGCCCATGCCCTGGATCAGGAAGTCGTAGCCGGCGCGATGGGCATACGGACCGTCCTGACCGAAGCCGGTGATGGAGCAATACACAATGTCGGGCTTCAGCGCGCGCAAGCTGGCGTAATCGAGACCGTAGCGCGCCAGCTGGCCGACCTTGAAATTTTCCAGCACCACGTCGCAGTGCAAGACCAGTTCGCGCAGCAGGGCCTGGCCGCCAGCGCTGGCGATGTCAACCGTGACCGAGCGCTTGCCGCGGTTGGCGGCCAGGTAATACGCGGCTTCGCTGGTGGGGTTGCCGGCGGCGTCGTGCGCGTATGGCGGCCCCCAGGCGCGGGTGTCGTCGCCTACGCCCGGACGCTCGATCTTGATCACGTCGGCGCCCAGGTCGGCCAGGTTCTGTGCGCACCATGGGCCGGCCAGCACCCGCGACAGGTCGAGCACGCGAATGTGACCAAGCGCCTTCGGCATGCCGCCCGCAGGCGCGCTGTGCTGTACTGAATCTGTCATCTTGCCATCCTCTTCTTCCATGCCAGGGTGGGCGATTATAGCGGCTTGTGCTGTGCGGCTTGTGCGAGGGATGCCTCGAACACATCGCGTTCGGCGTCGATGATGGCATCGACGCGGCGCGCGTCCAGCCCCATTGCCTCCAGCACAAAAGCGGACAGTTGCAGGCTCGCTTCCAGCGTTTCCGGCACCACCACCGTGGCGCCGGCGCTGGCCAGCGCGTGCGCATTGCGCTCGTCGCGCGCGCGCGCAAACAGCGGCACGCCGGGAAACTCGCGCCGTATGCCGCGCACCGCATGCATGGCCGAGGCCGGATGATCCATGGTCAGTACGATGGCCGGCGCGTCGCCCGCCGAGACGCGCCGCAGCAGCTCGGACTGGGCGGCATTGCCGAAGTACACTGGCAGGCCGCCGGCATGGAATTGCGCGACCAGTTTCGCGTTGTTTTCGAAGGCAATGAACGGAATGTTCTGTTCCTTCAGCAGCTTGGCCAGTTGCTGGCCGACGCGCCCGAACCCCGCAATGATGATGCGGCCGCGCACGCTGTCCAGCTCGTCCTGTTCGAGCTGGCGCGCGGCCGGCTGGTGTGCCTGCTCCCAGCGCGCGCCGATGGCGCGGCCCAGGCGCGCCAGCAAGGGCGTGACGAACAGCGACAGGCCGACCGCCAGCATGATGCGGCTGCCGAACGCGCCATCGACCAGTTGCGCGCCGACCGCATAGCCGATGATGATGAAGGCAAACTCGCCACCCTGTCCCAGCAGCAGGCCGCCTTCGATGGCGCGCCCCCAGTTCAAACGCCCCAGCCGGAACAGGCCGGCGACGACGATCCCCTTGATGAGCAGCAGGCCAAGCACGGCGCCCGCCAGCCACAGCGGGGCAGCGATCATCTCCCGCGCATCCATTTGCATGCCGACCGTCATGAAGAACAGCCCCATCAGCAAACCCTTGAACGGTTCGATCATCAATTCGACTTCGTGGCGAAATTCGGTTTCGGCCAGCAGCAGGCCGGCGATCAGCGCGCCCAGCGCCATCGACAAGCCGGCGGCGGCCGACAGCGACGCCATGCCGAACGTGACCAGCAGGATCAGCGCCATGAACACGTCCGGCTGGTGGTGGCGCGTGAATGTGCGGAACAGCGGGTGCACGACGCGCCGGCCCGCCAGGTAGATCAGCGCGATCGCGCCGCCCGCCTTGGCGATGCTAATGAGCACCAGCATGGTGGTGGCGTCGGCGTCGCCGCTGCCTTTGCCGAGCGCGCCGATGACGATCAGCAACGGCACGACGGCCAGGTCCTGCAGCATCAGCACGGCAAACGCGGCCTGGCCCAGTTTGGTCCCGGTCGTGTGTTGTTGATTCAGGAGTTGCATGACGACGGCGGTCGACGAGAGCGACAGCACCAGCCCGAGAATGGCGCTGCTCAGCCACGCTTGTCCTGCCAGGTGCAGTGCGCAGGCGAGGGCGGCGGCGCTGAGCAGTACTTGCGCGCCGCCGATGCCGAACACCCAGCCGCGCATAGCCCACAGGCGCGCCATCGACAGTTCCAGGCCGATCATGAACATGAGGAACAGCACGCCCAGTTCGCCCAGCGCACTGACGCCTTCACCGGCCGGAAAGGTGAGCCAGGCCAGCCAGTGGAATTGCGGCGCCAGCAGTCCCAGGCCGAACGGGCCAGCCAGCGCGCCGGCGGCCAGGAAACCGAGCACCTGGTTGATGCGCAGGCGTTGCAGTAGCGGAATCAGGATGCCGGCCAACAAGAGGAAGAGCAGGATTTCGCGCAGAAAGGGGAAGTCATGTTGCTCGTGCACGATGCAGCCTTTACGGGGTTGGACAGGCTTATCTTATAACGGGCACGTTGCAGAAAGGGCAGTAGTTGACATTGGAACAGTAAGGTGTCACCCTGCGCTCCATGAATTTTTCCTTCTCACATGTTGGCTACTGGTGGCGTTGCTGATGCAGTGCGGCCGCTCGACATGAAGAAATAAGTCAATCAACGCCGCCTCGATTCAGGTGGCGTTTTTATTGGGCGCGGCACATCGGGGCACAACACAGGAGTTTTCCATGAGTTCGATCACCACCCCGCCGGCGACTGTCATTCTGACCGGCGACCGTCCCACCGGCCCGCTGCACCTCGGTCACTTTGTCGGCAGCCTGCGCAACCGCGTGGCCTACCAGCAGCAGTACCAGCAATTCGTGATGCTGGCCGATGCCCAGGCCCTGACCGACAATATGGAAGACACCGGCAAGGTGCACCGCAACGTCATCGAAGTGGCGCTCGACTACCTGGCCGTTGGCATCGATCCCACCAAGACGACCATTTTCATCCAGTCGCAAGTGCCGGAATTGACCGAGCTGACGTTCTATTATTTGAACCTGGTCACCGTGGCGCGCCTCGAGCGCAACCCGACCGTCAAGGAAGAAATTCGCCTGCGCGGGTTTGAACGCGACATCCCGGCCGGCTTCCTGACCTATCCGGCCAGCCAGGCCGCCGACATCAGCGCGTTCAAGGCGACCCTGGTGCCGGTCGGTGAAGACCAGATCCCGATGATCGAGCAGACCAACGAAATCGTGCGCCGCTTTAACCGCCTGGTGCAGCGCGACATTCTGGTGGAAACCAAAGCGCTGGTGCCGGAAATCGGCCGCCTGCCTGGTATCGATGGCAAGGCCAAGATGAGCAAATCGCTGGGCAACACCATCAACCTGGGCGACAGCGCCGACCAGATCCGCGCCGCCGTCAAGCAGGTGTATACCGATCCGCTGCATTTGCTGGTGGCCGACCCGGGCCACCTCGAAGGCAACGTCGCCTTCCTGTACCTGGACGCGTTCGACACCGACAAGGTGGCGCTCGAAGAGATGAAAGCGCATTACGTGCGTGGTGGGCTGGGCGACAGCGTCGTCAAGAAACGGCTCGACACCGTGTTGCAGGAGATGCTGGCCCCGATCCGCGCGCGTCGTGAAGAATTCGCGCAAGACAAGGGACAAGTGCTGCAAATGCTCAAGGAAGGCACGATCAACGCACGTGCCGTCGCGGCTGCCACCGTCGACGAAGTGCGTCGCGCGCTGGGCTTGTCCTACTTTTAAATTGTTGTCGGCGTCCATGGAATGGAGTGCAGGATGAGCAAAAGTTTACGCCTGACCGAAAAATGGATGCAACGCGCACTCTGGCTGGTGGCGTTCATCTTCGCTGCCTTCCTGACCGGCCTGGGCAGCCAGATCGTCGGCAACCTGTGGGACGTTGAAACCGCGCTGACCGTCGAGCAATTTATCGACCCGGCGGCGCTCACTGCGGTGAAGGCGCAGCGCGACCAGGCCATCGCCAGGCGCGATGCCGCCAATACGCGACTCGAGCAGGCCGAGGAAAAGCACAAGGTCGCGCGGGCCAACACCGCGTCGGCGCGCGAGACATTCAACAACTGGCTTTCGACGCGCACGGCCACCGCGCGTCCAGACCAGGATCCCGAGCTCATCAAGCGCACCGAAGCGCTCGACGCGTTGGCAGCCAGCGAGCGGCACGCGCTGGCGGCGGTTGAAGTCGAACGCCAGGCCATGCTCGATGCGAGCCAGGCCACGGAAGCCGCCGTTGCGCGCCGGGATGCGCTCGAGCGTCCCGCCGCTGCAGCATATGCCACGGCCATGCAGCGCAAGGAACTGCGCGTGTTCGCCTACCGGCTCGCGCTGACCTTGCCGCTGCTGGTGCTTGCCGGCTGGCTGTTTGCAAAGAAGCGCAAGAGCAATTACTGGCCGTTCGCCTGGGGTTTTATCCTGTTTGCGCTGGTCGCGTTCTTTGTCGAACTGGTGCCATATCTGCCGAGTTATGGTGGCTATGTCCGTTACGTGGTCGGCATCATCGTCACCGTGCTGGCCGGGCGCTACGCGATTATTTCGCTGCAGCGCTACCTCGCGCGCCAGAAGGAAAGCGAAGCGCTGCCGGATGTGCAGCGGCGCCAGACGCTCCAATATGACGTGGCCATGGCGCGCCTGAGCAAGGGCGTGTGTCCGGGCTGCGAGCGCGCGGTCGACCTCAAGGATAATGCGCTCGACTTTTGTCCGCACTGCGGCATCGGCCTGGCCGATCGTTGCAGCGCTTGTGCGACGCGCAAGAATGCGTTTGCCCGCTTCTGCTTTGCCTGCGGTACGCCGGCCAACACCAGCCTGGCCGATTAGCCATAAAAAAGCCGCAGCCGACCTTCGGGCTGCGGCTGGCGCAATCAGTCTTTGAGGTCGGCCGGCACCTTGCCGCCGTTGGCGGCCAGCTTGTTCATCACCTGGCGATGCAGCCAGATATTCATCGACGCCGAATCGTTGGTGTCACCCGTGTAATGCAGCTCGGCCGCCAGTTCCTTGCGCGATTGCAGGCTGCTGTCCAGGCCCAGCAATTTCAACAGGTCGACGATCGAGGTGCGCCAGTTCAGCGGCTGCCCGGCCGAGGCTTGCATGCCGGACAGGATGGCCTCCACATCGACTTCTGCCATCGGTGCTGGCGCAGCCGCCGGCGCGCTCACAGGGGTAGCTGCAGCGGGCGCTGGCGCGGCGGGCGCCGTCGGGGCAGGACCCTGTGCCGCTGGATGCGAACCCGGGAAGATCTTGTGGAAAATATTGCTGAGGATACCCATGGTGTTGTCCTTGTTGTGGTGTGAATAAAAAAAATCGTAGCGCTTGATGTCTTGCGACTGAAAGAGATCCGGAGGATAGCGCGCACGCCACGCTGGCTCTGTTCGATACCGAACGGCGCGGACGGAACGCAGTTTCCGCGCAGATATTCAAGTGGACAAGCGCGCGGCGCCCACCTAAGCTGGCGGCATCCTGTTCTTCGATCGTGCCGCATGCAATTTCTTTCCGATCCCGCCCTGCTGGAAATCCTGCCCGTCATCGCCGTGCTCTACCTGTTTTTCAGCGTGATCGCGTTTTTCAATTACGCGCGCGACAAGTCAGCGGCGCGCAAAGGCTTGCGCCGCACCTCGGAGCAGCGCCTCCTGTTGCTGGGCCTGGTCGGCGGCTGGCCGGGCGCCTTGCTGGCCCAGCAAACCTTGCGCCACAAGACGGCCAAGCGCAGTTTTCAGTTGCAGTTCTGGGTCAGCGTGGTGGTCAACTTGCTGGCGCTGGGCTGGCTGATCGTGGCGGGCCGGACATGAGCAGCAAGCACGGGACGTGGCCCTATCCACGCGTGCTGGCGCACCGTGGCGGCGGCACCTTGGCGCCCGAAAACACGTTGGCGGGCGTCAACGAGGGCATGCAGCGCGGCTTTCGCGCCATCGAATTCGACGTCATGCTGGCGCGCGACGGCGTCGCGGTCGTCATGCACGACCCGTACCTGGGCCGCACGGTGGCCGGCAGCGGAAACGTCCCCGACTACGACAGCGTGGAACTGTCCGGCATGGACGCCGGCAGCTGGTTCGGTCCCGCCTACGCCGGCGAGCCGGTGCCAAACTTCGTCGAATTCGCGCAGTACTGCAAGGCCAACGGCATCTGGATGAACATCGAGATCAAGCCGGTGCCCGGTCATGAAGCCGCGACCGGCGCGACGGTCGCGCGCATCGCCGCCGCGCTGTTCGCCGATGAAATCGGCACACCGGCCGCGCCCTTGCTCTCTTCGTTCAGCATGGCAGCGCTGGCGGCGGCCCAAGACGCCGCTCCGCAGCTCGCGCGCGCCTGCCTGTTCGATACCTTGCCGCCCGATTGGCAAGCCCAGGCGCGCGCCCTCGGCGCCGTCGCGATCCACACCAACCACCGGCACCTGACGGCATCGACGACCCAAGCCATCCAATCCGCCGGCCTCGGCCTGCTCTGCTACACCGTCAACACGCCCACCCGCGCCCGCACGCTCCAGTCCTGGGGCGTCGACTGCCTCTGCACCGACCGCCTCGACTTGATCGGCCCCGACTTCACCTAAAACAATGTCCCAAAAATTAGGGTCAGTGTCGAATAATTGACCAATTGATTGCCGACAACCGCCCAGACCCAGGACGCAGCTGATTGCAGTTCGATTCCCCAGAGAAATTACCCAAAAATTCGACACTGACCCGCATTGGCGGCCGCTGAGATCAATTGCAAAACAAATAGGGTCAGTGTCGATTAATTGGCCAATTGATTGCGGAGTATGTGCTGGTGGAATGGGTGTTGAGGGGCACTAAATGTGATCAATTGCTCGGAAATTCGACTCTGACCCTAATTGTTGGGCAAGTTCGTTCGGGCAGGGGAGGTGACAGGGAACGATGGCGCTACGCTATAATCGTCTTCTTTATCAGCATGCTGCCATCCTTCGCTCCCACGACATGAAATCATCCGAAATCCGCGACAAATTCCTGAAGTTCTTCGAATCCAAAGGCCATTCGATTGTCCGTTCCAGCTCGCTGGTTCCCGGTAACGATCCGACCATGTTGTTCACCAACAGCGGGATGGTGCAATTCAAGGATGTGTTCCTCGGCGTCGATTCGCGCCCGTACACGCGTGCGACCTCCGTGCAGCGCTGCGTGCGCGCCGGCGGCAAGCACAATGACCTGGAAAACGTCGGCTATACCGCGCGCCATCACACCTTCTTCGAGATGCTGGGCAACTTCAGCTTCGGCGATTATTTCAAGCGCGATGCGATCAACTATTGCTGGGAATTGCTCACCAAGGTCTACGGCCTGCCAGCCGAGAAGCTGACCGTCACCGTGTATTTTGAAGATGACGAAGCCTATGATATCTGGGCCAATGAAATCGGCGTGCCGGTCGAGCGCATCATCCGCATCGGCGACAACAAGGGCGCGCGTTACGCATCGGACAATTTCTGGCAGATGGGCGAAACCGGCCCGTGCGGCCCGTGCACCGAAGTGTTCTACGACCACGGCGCCGATATCTGGGGCGGCCCGCCGGGCTCGCCTGACGAAGACGGCGACCGTTTCATCGAAATCTGGAACCTGGTGTTCATGCAGTTCGTGCGCGATGAAGCCGGCACCATGTCGCCGCTGCCGAAGCCGTCGATCGATACCGGCATGGGCCTCGAGCGCCTCGCCGCAATCCTGCAACACGTCCACAGCAACTACGAAATCGACCTGTTCCAGGCGCTCATCAAAGCCGCCGCGCGTGAAACCGCCAGCACCGACTTGCACGACAATTCGCTGAAAGTCATCGCCGACCATATCCGCTCGGCCAGTTTCCTGATCGTCGATGGCGTCATTCCCGCCAGCGAAGGCCCCGGCTATGTGCTGCGCCGGATCGTCCGCCGCGCCCTGCGTCAGGGTCACAAGCTGGGCCAGACCAAGCCGTTCTTCCACAAGCTGGTCGAGGACCTGAACATCGAGATGGGCGCAGCTTACCCGGAGCTGAGCGAAGCCAAAGAGCGCGTCGCACAAGTGCTCAAAGCCGAGGAAGAGCGTTTCGGCGAAACGCTGGAAAACGGCATGAAGATCCTCGAAGCGCAACTGGCCAAGGACAGCAAGAACCTCGACGGTGCCACCGCTTTTACGCTGTACGACACCTACGGCTTCCCGCTCGACCTGACTGCCGACATCTGCCGCGAACGCGGCATCACGCTCGATGTTGACGGCTTCACCGCCGCGATGGAACAGCAAAAGAAAACCGCGCGCGCCGCGGGTAAATTCAAGATGGCCGCCGGGGTCGAGTACGCCGGCGGAAAAACCAAGTTCGTCGGCTACGAGAAGCTGGTCCACAACACCCACGTCATCGCGCTCTACAGCGAAGGCGTGTCGGTGCACGAACTGAAAGCCGACCAGGCCGGCATCGTGGTCCTCGACACCACCCCGTTCTACGCCGAATCCGGCGGCCAGGTGGGCGACCATGGCCTGATCGGTAATGGCGTCCACGCCTTCGAAGTGGAAGACACGCTGAAAATCCAGGCCGACGTGTTCGGCCACCACGGCGTGATGAAAACCGGCACCCTGAAGGTGGGCGACACGGTCGACGCGCAAGTGGACGAAGCCAAGCGCGCCCGCACCATCCGCAACCACTCGGCCACCCACCTGATGCACAAAGCCCTGCGCGAAGTGCTGGGCGGCCACGTGGCACAAAAGGGCTCGCTGGTCGACCCCGACAAAACGCGTTTCGACTTCAGCCACACCGCGCCGTTGACACTTGACGAGATCGCCCGCGTCGAAGTCATCGTCAACCGCGAAATCCTGGAAAACCACGCCACGCAAGCCCAGAACATGTCGTTCGACGACGCCGTCAAACACGGCGCGATGGCACTGTTCGGCGAGAAATACGGCGATGAAGTGCGCGTGCTCGACATTGGCTCGTCGAAAGAGCTGTGCGGTGGCGTCCACGTCACCCGTACCGGCGACATCGGCCTGTTCAAGATCACCTCGGAAAGTGGCGTCGCGTCCGGTATCCGTCGCGTCGAAGCAGTCACGGGCGAAGGCGCGCTGGCGCTGGTGCAAGGCATGACCCGCCGCCTGCAGGAAGCAGCAGCCTCGCTGAAAACCAATCCGGAAGAACTCACGTCGCGCATCGGCCAGGTGCAGGACCAGGTCAAGTCGCTGGAGAAGGAACTGGCCGCGCTGAAATCGAAGCTGGCATCCGGGCAGGGCGACGAGCTGCTGACCCAGGCCGTCGACGTGAACGGCATCAAGGTGCTCGCTGCCGTGCTCGATGGCGCCGACGTTGCACGCCTGCGCGAAACCATGGACAAGCTGAAAGACAAGCTGCAAACCGCCGCCATCGTGCTGGCCAGCGTGATTGACGGCAAAGTCAGCCTGATTGCGGGTGTCACTGCCGATGCAACGGTCAAAGTCAAGGCCGGCGATCTGGTCAACTTTGTTGCCAAGCAGGTCGGCGGCAAGGGCGGCGGCCGGGCAGACATGGCGCAGGCGGGCGGCACGGAGCCAGCCGGCCTCGAGCAGGCGCTGGCCGGCGTGACGGCCTGGGTGGCCGAGCGGACCTGATTAAATTCAGGGCAAAATACACCAATAAGCGCGGCGAGAATCGGCTTCGGTCGACTCTCCACATAGCATTGTCAACCAATACTATCCGCGCGCCGTTCATTCCATATTCATACCAATATTGCAAGAAATAAAATGTCAGTTGCGACCGCGCAACACCGACCCGAAAACATTGGTGCAGTGCGTCATGCTCCGCGAATTGGAGTAGACTTCGTCAAATGAGCACTACCATCCCCAGCAGGCAGGCAATGAGCGATACCATTCTCGACAGCGACACCGTGGCGTTTCACAAGGATCTGGATGCACGTGGACTGAACTGTCCCTTGCCTATCCTCAAGGCGAAGAAAGCCTTGGCCGACATGGAAACCGGTCAAGTGCTGCGCATCGTCGCCACCGACACCGGCTCCGTGCGCGATTTCCAGGCCTTCGCCAAGCAAACCGGCAACGCGCTGCTCGCCCACACCCATATCCACGGTGAGTTCACTTTCCTGATGCGTCGCAAGTAAAACGCAGAGAAACGTCGTTTAGACGTTTCCTTCTACTTAAAAATCGCACGATCGTGCTTTAATTTCGTGCTGAAGGCGTTTTTCTCTTATAATTCAGGTCACTTTAGCTCGTCGTCACTTCTAAATTTCCCAAAGGCATACCCATGAAAGTTCTGGTACCCGTCAAGCGCGTTGTCGATTACAACGTCAAAGTTCGCGTCAAGTCCGACGGCAGCGGTGTCGACATTGCCAACGTCAAGATGTCGATGAACCCCTTCGACGAAATCGCGCTCGAAGAAGCGATGCGCCTGAAGGAAGCCGGCAAGGTTACCGAAGTGGTGGCGGTATCGATCGGCGTCACCCAGTGCCAGGAAACCCTGCGCACCGGCATGGCCATTGGCGCCGACCGGGCAATCCTGGTCGAAACCGCCGGCGACACCGAGCCGCTGGGCGTGGCCAAGGTCCTCAAAGCGCTGGCCGATAAAGAACAACCGCAACTGATCATCCTCGGCAAACAAGCCATCGACGACGACTCGAACCAGACCGGCCAGATGCTGGCCTCGCTGCTGGGTTGGCCACAAGCGACGTTCGCGTCGAAAGTAGTACTGGAAGACGGCAAAGTAACGGTCACCCGTGAAGTCGACGGTGGCCTGGAAACGCTGGCGCTCACGCTGCCGGCCATCATCACCACCGACCTGCGCCTGAACGAGCCGCGCTATGTAACGCTGCCGAACATCATGAAGGCCAAGAAAAAGCCGTTGGAAGTGATCAAGCCGGAAGACCTGGGCGTCGACGTGACCCCGCGCCTGAAAACCCTGAAAGTCGTGGAGCCGGCCAAGCGCTCGGCCGGCATCAAGGTGCCGGATGTGGCGACCCTGGTTGCCAAGCTGCGCAACGAAGCCAAAGTCATCTAAGTTTTTGCGCCACCACTATATAAGACAAGGAACATCATGGTCGCTCTAGTCATTGCCGAACACGACAACGCCAGCCTGAAGGGCAGCACCCACCACACCGTCACCGCGGCGCTTGCCTGCGGCGGCGAGGTTCACCTGCTGGTGGCCGGCAGCAATGCCGGCGCCGCCGCCGAACAGGCTGCGCAGATCGCCGGCGTCACCAAAGTGCTGGTCGCCGATGCGCCGCATTTTGCCGATGGCCTGGCCGAAAACGTCGCCGAACAAGTGCTGGCCCTGGCCAGCGCCTATTCGCACATCCTGGCCCCGGCCACCGCTTACGGCAAAAACATCCTGCCGCGCGTGGCTGCCAAGCTCGACGTTGCGCAAATTTCCGAAATCACCAAGGTTGATTCGCCCGACACCTTCGAGCGCCCGATCTATGCCGGTAACGCCATCGCCACCGTGCAGTCGACCGATGCGGTGAAAGTCATCACCGTGCGCGGCACCGGTTTCGATGCGGCCCCGAGCACCGGCGGTAGCGCTGTTGTGGAAGCCGTCACCGCCGTGCTTGACTCCGGCAAGTCGACGTTTGTCGGCCGCGAGCTGGCCAAGTCGGACCGTCCCGAACTGACCGCCGCCAAGATCATCGTCTCCGGTGGCCGTGGCATGGGTTCGGGCGAAAACTTCAAGCTGCTCGAACCGCTGGCCGACAAGCTCGGCGCCGCCATGGGCGCGTCACGCGCCGCGGTCGACGCCGGCTACGTGCCGAACGATTGGCAAGTGGGCCAGACCGGCAAGATCGTCGCGCCGACGCTGTACATCGCCGTTGGTATTTCCGGCGCGATCCAGCATTTGGCCGGCATGAAAGATTCGAAGACCATCGTCGCGATCAACAAGGATCCCGAAGCGCCGATCTTCTCGGTGGCCGACTACGGCATCGTGGGTGACCTGTTCGACGTGGTGCCGGAATTGATCAAAGCACTCGGTTAAACACATTGCTTGCGCGGAGGGGACTTTCCATTGTTGCCCTCCAGACCGTCATCCCCGCGCAGGCGGGGACCAATAGCACCTTCGTTTTGTGGCAACACTGATCGTAAGTGATATAGGTCCCCGCCTTCGCGAGGATGACGTTTTTACGTCAGGTGAACCAAATTTACGCGAGCAGATCGCGTGCGTCATGAACAGAATAACGAGGAGACAACCGTGAGCTACAACGCACCCCTGAAAGACATGCTGTTCGTCATGAACGAACTGGCCGGCCTGGCCGACATCCACCAGTTGCCCGGCTGCGAAGACGCGACGCTGGACACCGCCGAAGCCGTCCTCGAAGAAAACGCCAAGTTCTGCGGCAACGTCATCGCCCCGCTGAACCACGCCAGCGACAAGGAACCGAGCTTCTGGCATGACGGCCAGGTCACCACCTCGAAAGGTTTCAAGGAAGCGCATAAAGCCTTCGCCGAAGCCGGCTGGCAGGGTGTGCAGCACCCGGTCGACTTCGGCGGCCAGGGCTTGCCGAAACTGCTCGCCACGCCGTGCATCGAGATGCTCAACGCGGCCTCGATCTCGTTCGCGCTGGTAGCGCTGCTGTCCGACGGCGCCATCGAAGCGCTGCTGACGGCGGGCTCCGACGCCGATAAAGCCACCTACCTGGAAAACCTGGTCTCGGGTAAATGGACCGGCACCATGAACCTGACGGAACCGCAAGCCGGCTCCGATCTCGCCGCCGTGCGCACGCGCGCGGTGCCGCAGGGCGATGGCACCTATAAAGTGTTCGGCACCAAAATTTATATCACCTACGGCGAGCACGACCTTACCGAAAACATCGTCCACCTGGTGCTGGCACGCACGCCCGATGCGCCCGCGGGTGTGAAGGGTATTTCGCTGTTCATCGTGCCGAAGTTCCTGATTAATGCCGACGGCTCGCTGGGCGCGCGCAACGATGCGCACTGCGTCTCCATCGAACACAAGCTCGGCATCAAGGCCAGCCCGACGGCCGTGCTGCAATTTGGCGACAACGGCGGCGCCATTGGCACGCTGGTGGGCGAAGAAAACCGCGGCCTCGAGTACATGTTCATCATGATGAATGCAGCCCGCTTCGGCGTCGGCCTGCAGGGCATCGGCCTGGCCGAGCGCGCCTATCAGCAGGCAGTCGCCTTCGCCAAGGACCGCGTGCAGTCGCGCGACCTGGCTGGTTCCGCCGGTCCGGTCTCGATCATCCATCACCCGGACGTGCGCCGCATGCTGATGTCGATGCGTGCCCAGACCGAGGCGGCACGCGCGCTGGCATACGTCGGCGCCGGGCTGTCGGACCTGGCCCATCACCATCCTGATCCGGAGACGCGCAAGACCAATCTCGCCATCTACGAATACCTGGTGCCGGTCATCAAGGGCTGGTCGACGGAAATGTCGGAAAACGTCGCGCGCGACGGCGTGCAAGTGCACGGCGGCATGGGTTTTATTGAAGAGACCGGCGCCGCCCAGCACTACCGTGACGCCAAGATCCTGACCATCTACGAAGGCACCACGGCCATCCAGGCCAACGACCTGGTGGGCCGCAAGACGCTGCGCGACGGTGGCGCCACCGCCAAGGCCATCCTCGCGCGCGTGCGCGACACGCAGGAACAACTTGCGGCGCGCGAGGGCGACGACATGGCGGCCATCCTGCGCCAGTTGCGCGCGGCCAGCACGGCGCTCGACGACGTGGTTGACTACGTGGTGAACAACACCAAATCCGACGTCAAGGCCGTGTTCGCCGGCAGCGTGACCTACCTGAAGCTGGCCGGCATCGTGCTGGGTGGCTGGCAGATGGCGCGCGCGGCCCTTGCGGCGCAGGGCAAGCTCGATGCAGGCGAGGGCGATGCTGCCTTCATGCGTGCCAAAATCGGCACCGCCCGTTTCTTTGCCGATCACTTCCTGACCCAGGCGCCGGGTCTGCGCACGGCGATCATCGAGGGCAGTGCCGGCGTGCTGGCACTGGACGAAGCGCAGTTCTAAGCGCTGTCGCGCCATCTCAAGCAGCCTGCGGGCTGCTTTTTTTTGTCTGCTGGTCTGGCTTCATGCGCTCATGCGCGCGTTGTCCGGCTGCTGGCAAACAGCATCCCGGCGGCCCCCAGGTACCACAGCGCCTGGACGCCGAACAACAGTGGCAAGTTGGAGGGATTCAATTGTACCTCTCCAAATACCATGTAGGCTGCCGGCAGCAGTCCGGCCAGCAAGCCCACGAGCGCCAGCGATCGCGCCCACGGCAGCCTGGCGTGGTTTGACGCCAGCGCGTATGCGAAGGCTGGGAGCGCCACGCCGAGCGCCAGCAGGCCGGCCTTGCTCAATACCTGGATGACGGTGCCGATGGCGACGAGCATGCTGACAGCCTGGTCAGTGTGGACCACCGTGCTGCCGGCGAAGCGGTGTGCCAGTTGCGGCGCCACGAAGCCGTCGCACAGCATCGCCAGCGTCAGCAGGGCGCAGGCGATGGCGTAGCCTGTCATGCCCAGTCGCACCGAGGCTCGGGTGGCGCCCAGCAGGCCTGCAAACACGGCGTGCGCCGCGGCCAGGCCGGCGAACATGGCAATCAACACGCCGTGAACGATGGCGGCGCTGCTTTGCATGGCCGCGATCTGCAGTAGACTGTCCTGAGCCGAGCTGGTCTTTTCGCCGGTGGGATGATGCGACAGGGCCACCAGTGCGAGGAGGGTGATGGCGGCCATGGCGGCACCGGCGCTGCGGTAGCGTGTTGCATTGTTGTTGGCGAAGGTAGCAGGCATGGGTTCGGTCCGGTCATGAAGGAAAACCCATTTTATCGATGTTGCGGCGGCCATCAAGCGGCGCCGGCGGTGCTTTGTCCGTTAGCGGACATGTGCGCCAATCTGTCCGGAAACCATGATGACAACTGAAGCGCTGGATCGGCGCAGCCAGAAAACCCGCGCCGCACTGCGGGCCGCGTTTGTGGACCAGGTGCTCGCGCACGGCTATGACGCGGTCCAGGTCAGCGCCGTGATTGCGCAAGCGAACGTCGGCCGCTCGACCTTTTACGAACACTTCCGCTCCAAGGGCGACTTGCTGTGCGCCAGCATCGAAGCGCCATTCACCTGCCTGGCCGCGCTGGTCGTGCCGGCCGCCGCGCCGGCCCACATCATCGCTGTGCTGCGCCATTTCCGGGACAACCAGCAAGTCGCGCGCGTGTTGCTGGGACCGTCAACCCGGCCGCTGCTGGGTCAGGCACTGGCGGCGCTGATTGCGCAGAAGCTCGATGGCACCCCATCCGTTCCCGCCGGGATCGCCGCGCGCATGATCGCCGACGCCCAACTGGCCCTGATTGACGCGTGGATCCTGGGACGCCCGGCCTGTACGGTCGAGGCAGCTGCCGAAGCCATGCAGCGGGCGAGTGCGGCCATGGCGAGCGCACTCGGCGCCACGGCAAGTGAAAGGCAGGCGCTCGATGACGTGTTGCTGCCTGTGTAACTGGATGGCTTTTTGTTGGTATCTTTTATAAATTGCCAACCCGTCGTTAAAGTGGGATATATTTCCTTTATATAACTTTACAGGCTTGGCCGACCGCATGCGCTACCCGAAAACCTGGCTTCTGGCAGGCGCCTGCCTGGCCGGCATCGCTGCCGTCCTGGGCGCAGGCGAAGTGCTCAGCGCCCCGTCGCGCAGCAGGCTGGGCGACGCGCCACCGGCCCTGCACGCAAGCACGGTCCACATCGGCAGCGTCGCCGGCTGGATGATCCGTGGCCGCCCGGGCGCCGGAGCTGTGCTGCTGTTGCATGGCGTGCGGGCAAACCGCAGCGAGATGCTGGGCCGCGCCCGCTTCCTGGTGCGCGCTGGCTATACGGTGTTGCTGATCGACCTGCCCGCGCATGGCGAGAGCGGAGGCGAGCGCATCACCTTCGGCGCCCGCGAAAAGGAGGGCGTGCAGGCCGCGCTGGCCTGGCTGCGCACGCAGGCGCCGGGCGAGCGGATCGGCGCCATCGGCGTGTCGCTCGGCGCGGCGGCGCTGGTGCTGGCCCATCCTGCGCCGGCCCTCGATGCGGTCGTGCTCGAATCGATGTACCCGACCATCGAGGAAGCCGTGTCCAATCGCCTGCGCGTGCGGCTGGGAGTACTTGGCGCGTGGAGCACGCCGCTGCTGGTCGAACAATTGCCCTGGCGCGTGCAAGTGGCCCCAAGTGCCTTGCGCCCGATTGTCGACATTGCCGCCATGACCAGTCCGGTCTTCATCATTTCCGGCACGGCCGACACGCAAACCCCGGCCACCGAGACGCGCCGGATTTTCGATGCCGCCCGGTCCAATAAAGCGCTCTGGCTGGTCGAGGGCGCCGCCCACGTCAATTTGCACAATTACGCCGGTCCCGATTACGAACAGCGGGTGGGTGGCTTCCTGGCCGATCACTTGCGCCAACCTTGATTGACTGCCATGCCAACGACAATTGAAACACGCCAACTCTTGCTGCGCCCCTTCACCCTCGACGACGCGCCCGATTACTGGCCGCTGGCCAAGTTGCCTGATGTGCTGCGCTACACCGGCGAAGACGCCCGCACCTCGCTCGAGGAGGTGCGTGAAGTCTTGCTGACCCGTCCGCTACGCGACTATGCGGTGCACGGCTACGGCCGCATGGCGTGCATCGAAAAGAGCACCGGTCGCCTGGTCGGTTTCAGTGGCCTGAAGTACCTGGAGGATTTACAGGAGACCGATATCGGCTACCGCTTTCTGCCCGATAGCTGGGGCAAGGGTTACGCCACCGAAAGCGCGCAGGCGCTGATGGCGCACGGCAGGGAACAGTTCGGCCTGACCCGCATCATCGGCCTGGTGCAGCCAGCCAATGGCGCGTCGAGCCGCGTACTGGAAAAGCTGGGCCTGGTCTACGAGCGCAGTTTCGATCCGGACGACGGCCACGGCATATTGAAGGTGTACGCCACGCCGGCCTGATTCAACCGTAAGCGCCGCCCGTGTACAGCAGGTCGAACAGCCGCGAGATCGTCCCGATCAGCGCGGTCATCCCGACCAGCATCGTGATCACCAGCAGCAGCGCCACCAGCCAGCTCGTGTTGCTGCTGCGGCCAGACGCGGCATTGTGGCGCGCATCCCATTTTTCGTCCGGCGTGACGCCGATCACCAGCGCTTCGAGGAAGCCGACGATGGCCGACACCAGCACCGGCAGCAGCACCCAGAACACATTCGGCGCGTGGCCGGCGCCGTACACCATGCCGACCAGCGGGATGCAGCACACATGCAGGATACCGAGCCGATCGAACGGGCCACGCAAATAAAACCGGTGCACGCCAATCGCGCCGAAGGTCAGGGCCAGGAACGTGGCGAGCGTTTTATTCTTGTGCGGGGAGGGCATAAGTAGCGTGGTTGATGGGGCAAACCAACAGTATCCGCGATATTGCCGCGCTGGTGTGACCATCCCACGCACACCGAAGGTGGCGGGAAAGCCTGAAATAGACGATAATCTTTGATTCACCCGAACTGCGCGCCCTGTCTTCATTACCGCTTGCTGCTGTGCGGCATTGCGCGCTATAATTGTCGGCTTTTTCCGCCCAGCACAACTTTTTGGAATTATTATGGTCGTTATTCGTTTAGCTCGTGGAGGCGCCAAAAAGCGCCCGTTCTTCAATATCGTTGCAACCGACTCGCGTAATCGTCGTGACGGCCGTTTCATCGAGCGCATCGGTTTCTACAACCCGATGGCGGCTGGTGGCGAAGTCGGTCTGCGTATTACCGCTGATCGTCTGGCTTACTGGCAAGGCGTTGGCGCACAAATGTCGCCAACCGTGGCTCGCCTGGTTGCTTCGCAGCCAGCAGTCGCAGCGTAAGTAGTAAACAGATTTGAGCGATTCAGCAGTCCTGCAACCGCCTGACGACCTGACGCAAGTCGGGTACGTCTCTGGCCCGTTCGGCATCACCGGTTCGATCCGCGTGACGCCATTTTCGACCGATGCGGATGCGCTGCTGAGCGTGAAAACCTGGTGGCTGAGTAAACCCAGCCTTGGTCCCGTCAAAGTACGGACCGCCAAATTGCACGGCGGCGACGTCGTGGCCCAGTTGGCCGGACTGGTTGGCCGGGATCCGGCGGAGGCGCTCAAGGGCGCCGCCGTGTCGATCCCGCGCAGTCAGTTTCCCGCCTTGCCTGCGGATGAATTTTACTGGTCCGATCTGATCGGACTGGATGTCGTGAACCTTGCCGGCGAAGCACTTGGCAGCGTGACCGACATGATGGACAACGGCGCACAGTCGATACTGCGCATTACGCCGTTGCCGGTGGCAGGTAGTGAAGAGAAGCAGTCCGAGCGCCTGATCCCGTATGTGGACCAGTTCGTCAAGACCGTGGACCTCGCCGGCAAAGAGATTACCGTCGACTGGGGCCTGGATTATTAAGCAGCCTCGGTTGAAGGACGCAGTTGAAAGTCGCTATGCAGTTTGATGTCATCAGCCTGTTTCCCGAGATGTTTGCCGCGTTGACGCAGTCCGGGGTCACCCGTCGCGCCTTCGAGCAACAGCGTTGGAACCTGACCGTGTGGAATCCGCGCGATGCGACCACGGACCGTCACCGCACCGTCGACGACCGCCCCTATGGTGGCGGCCCCGGCATGGTGATGATGGCGAAGCCGTTGGAAGCAAGCATTGCGGCCGCGAAGCAGCGCCAGGTCGACCTCGGTTTGCCGGCGCCACGCGTGGTGTTCATGTCGCCGCAGGGCAAGCCCTTGACGCATGAACGCGTGATGCAGCTGAAAGACGAACCCGGTTTGATCGTGCTGTGTGGCCGCTACGAAGCGGTCGACCAGAGACTACTTGACCGTTGTGTCGACGAAGAAATCAGCCTCGGCGATTTCGTCTTGTCGGGCGGTGAATTGCCCGCGATGGCGCTGATGGATGCGGTGCTACGGTGGTTGCCGGGTGTGCTGGGCGACGATGCGTCGGCAGTCGAAGACAGTTTTGTCAACGGCCTGCTCGATTCGCCGCACTACACGCGCCCGGAAGTGTACGAAGACGTGCCTGTGCCACCCGTGCTAATGGGTGGCAACCACGCAGAAATCATCAAGTGGCGCCGCCAGCGCATGCTGGAAGCGACCTCGAGCAAACGGCCCGATTTGCTGGACAAGGCGCGCAGCGCCGGTCAGCTGACGAAGGCCGATGAGCAGTTTTTGGCAGGTTTATTAAAACCTGTGTAGTAACGAGCACCGGCATGTCGCCTGTGCTCAACCCCATCCTCTACTGGGCGTTGGTAGTGCCAGCAAGATGGTTATCGGAGTTATAAAATGAACTTGATTCAACAACTTGAGCAGGAAGAAATTGCGCGCCTCGGCCGCACGATCCCTGACTTCGCACCTGGCGATACCGTTATCGTCAACGTCAACGTCGTCGAAGGTACGCGCAAGCGCGCCCAGGCGTACGAAGGCGTGGTCATTTCCCGTCGCAACCGTGGCCTGAACTCGAACTTCATCGTTCGTAAAATCTCGTCCGGCGAAGGCGTCGAGCGTACGTTCCAGCTGTATTCCCCGCTGATCGCATCGATCGAAGTCAAGCGTCGTGGTGATGTCCGCCGCGCCAAGCTGTACTACCTGCGTGAGCGTTCGGGTAAATCGGCACGTATCAAAGAGAAACTGCCAATGCGTCGCAACACGGCTGCCGCTGCAAAATAATTGCAGTTGCAAGTGTGAAAAAGGCACCTGGATTCAGGTGCCTTTTTCTATTCCAGTTGGAGAAATGTAGTTTGGCCAAGATTGATTTCGATCCAGAGTTGTTGCCTGTAGATGCGCTTGGCGGCGAACCGGCGCTGGCGCCCGAACGTCTGGACATTGCCTGGCTGCGCGCGCGGCTGGCCCACCCGACCCGCTGGGACCCCGAATACCCGGATGAATCGATGGCGCGCCCGAGCGTGCTGAAGAACGCCGCCGTGCTGGTGCCGCTGGTGCAGCGCGAAGGCGGCCTGACCATGCTGCTGACCCAGCGCACGGCGCACCTGAACCACCATCCCGGCCAGATCAGCTTTCCCGGCGGACGCGCGGAATGGTACGACTCGTCGCCGATCGAGACGGCCTTGCGCGAAAGCGAAGAAGAGGTTGGCCTGCAGCGCCGCCACGTCGACATCATTGGCGTGCTGCCCGATTACGTTACCGCCACCGGCTACCGCGTCACGCCCGTCGTGGGCCTGCTCACGCCGCCGTTCGAGCTGATTGCCGACCCCGGCGAAGTGGCCGAGATATTCGAAGTGCCGTTGTCGTTCCTGATGGACGGCCTGAATCACCAGCGCCTGTCGGTCGACTTGCCGGAAGGGGCGGGGCGGCGCAGTTTTTATGCGATGCCGTACCAGCGCTTCTTTATCTGGGGCGCCACGGCCGGCATGCTGCGCAATCTGTTTCATTTGTTACGCGCAGATTGACGCCAATTGCAGGCTAGAAATTTGATTCCTGCAGGAGACTGCGCTATCGTGGCGGTGCTTTGCAAAATATAAAAGGACGCCGATGACTTTTCTTTCCATTCTGTGCGCGCTGTTGATCGAACAGATGAAGCCGTTGCGGGCCGATAACCAGATCTACTCCGAGATCAAGCGCCTGGCCACGCGCATGGAAAGCTGGTTCAACGCGGGCGAGTCCGGCAATGGCCGGCTCGGCTGGTTCCTGATGATGGCCACCCTGATGGTGCCCACCGCAGCGATCTACTGGGTGCTGTCGCACTATGAAATGGTGTTCGCCAAGTTTGCCTGGAACGTGTTGATCGTCTACCTGACCCTGGGTTTTCGCCACTACAGCCATTATTTCACGTCGATCCAGTACGCCCTCAATGCTGGCGACGATGCCCAGGCGCGCACCTTGTTGGCCGAATGGACGCGCCAGGACACGGTCGGCCTCGACACCACTGAAATTGCCCGCCTGGCCGTCGAAAAATCGCTGATCACCACGCACCGTAATGTCTTCGGCGTGTTCTTCTGGTTTCTGATGCCGGTCGGTCCCGCCTGCGCGGTGATGTACCGCGTGGCCGAATACCTGGCGCGCGCCTGGAACGAGCCGGATCATATGCGCAATGAAGCGTTCGGCCAGTTTGCCGCCCGTGCCTTCTACTGGATCGACTGGATTCCCGTGCGCCTGACCGCGATTGCCTTTGCCGTGGTCGGTAATTTTGAAGACGCCATTTACGCCTGGCGCAATTTCGCCAGCCGCTGGAGCGACGAAGCGCGCGGCATCATCCTGGCCGCCGGCGGCGGCGCGATGGGCGTGCGCCTTGGCACACCGCTGGAAAACGCCCCGCGTGCGGTGCCGATTGACGCGGCCACGGTCGACTTTTCCGACGCCGACACCGATGTGTTGCCCGGCGAAGAGCCGAGCGTGCGTGCTCTCCAAAGCACGGTGGGCCTGGTCTGGCGCGCGCTGCTGCTGTGGATGATGCTGCTCCTGTTGCTGTCCGGCGCGGTGTTCCTGGGTTGACCCAGCAAGCTTCGTCCAGCAGTCTTCTATAAGATATAATACTGGGGTAGTTTTCCTTCAGACAGTTTCTCGAATTCTCACTTTGTCAGCACGCGCGATGGCCGATTTACCGGAAAACAGGAAAGAACAGGCAGATGAGTTTTTCATCCTGGGTCTGACCAGCGAAGGCAGGCAGTTCCGTCCCAGCGACTGGGCCGATCGGCTGTGCGGCGTCATGTCCGGGTTTCGCCCGGCCGGCAGCGGCGGGCGCCATGCGCACCTGGGCTACTCGCCGTATGTGCGCCCGGCCATAAAGAACGGGGTGAAGGCGGTGCAGGTCGCGCATGCGCTCAAGGACCTCGAGCCGCTCGCGTATCACTTCGTGCTCAACTTCGCCAAGGACAATGATTTGCAGGTCATCGAGGGTGGGGCGGAGAACCAAGCTTAACGCCGTCGGATCGCGTTATTGTCCTCTCTGCTCATGGGTGCCACGACCCCATAACCCGTCTCCGAAGTCTTCCCCTGTCGCGCCGTCTTAAGTATTCCCCAGCCCGTCCTCTGCTACTATCCGCAGACCGCCGCGCCACCACCAACGGGAATCCATGACACTCATTCGCTTGCTGCGCTCCAGCGCCCCAGCCGTTTTCTTCTTCATTGCCAGCGGCGCCTTCGCCGCCACCGCGCTGCCCAAAGGCGTCACCCTCGGCCCCTCCGCCGAAGGCATCACCGAATACCGCCTCCCGAACGGCCTGAAAGTGCTGCTCTTCCCCGACGCCTCGCGCCCGACCATCACCGTCAACGTCACCTACCTGGTCGGTTCGCGCCACGAAAACTACGGCGAAACCGGCATGGCCCACCTGCTCGAACACATGCTGTTCAAGGGCGCCAGCAAGAACCGCGACATCACCCAGCAGTTCGCCACGCGCGGCATGCAGTTCAATGGCACCACCTCGCTCGACCGCACCAATTACTACGAAGTGTTCCAGGCCACCGGCGACAACCTGAACTGGGCGCTGCAGATGGAAGCGGACCGCATGACCCGCTCATTCATCGCGCGCAAGGACCTGGACTCGGAGATGACGGTCGTGCGCAATGAATTCGAGAGCGGCGAGAATTCCCCCACCGGGGTGCTGATGAAGCGCATGCAGAGCGTCGCCTACGACTGGCACAGCTACGGCCGTTCCACCATCGGCAACCGCAGCGACATCGAGAACGTCGGCATCGCGAACCTGCAGGCGTTTTACCGCACGTATTACCAGCCGGACAATGCGGTGCTGCTGGTGGCCGGCCAGTTCGACGAGAACAGCACGCTGGCGACGATTGCGCGCCAGTTCGGCGCCATTCCCAAGCCAAGCCGTACCTTGCCGAAGTTCTGGACGGTCGAGCCGACCCAGGATGGCGAACGCACGTTTGCCGTGCGCCGCGCCGGCGACACCCAGACGGTCATGCTCGGCTACAAAATCCCGTCCGGCCTGCACGACGACACCGACCTGCTGAACTTCGCGTCCGACATCCTGGCGTCGGCGCCAACCGGTCGCCTGCACAAGCAACTGGTGGAGTCCGGCATGGCCAGCCAGGTGTTTGCCTTCGGCCAGACCGGCTACGCGCCGGGCCTCGAATACGTCGGCGCCGTCGTCAAGAAAGATGCGCCGATCGAACCGGTGCGCGCAGCCTTGACGCAGGCGGTGGAAAGCTTCGCGCAGACGCCGCCCACGCCGGAAGAAATGGAACGCGTGCGGCGCAGCTACCTGAACGATTACGAGCGCAGCCTGAACGACCCGCAGCGTGTCGGCGTGTCCTTGTCGGAAGCGATTGCGCTGGGCGACTGGCGCCTGTTTTTCGTCGGGCGCGAACGCGTGCGCAGCATCACCAGCGCCGAGGTGGCGGCTGCGGCGGGCCGTTATTTCAAGCGCGACAACCGCGTCACCGGCACCTTCATTCCCGACAGCGCCCCCGAGCGCGCGCTGGTCCCGGCGGCGCCGACGGTCGACAGCCTGCTCAAGACCTACAAGCCGGCCGCGGCCAGCCTGTCGTCGGAGAACTTCGAGCCGACCCAGGAGAATATTCTGAAGCGCACCACGTTGACCACGGCCGGCGGTGTCCAGCTGGCGCTGCTGCCCAAGAAGAACCGCGGTGAAATGGTCAGCGTCGACCTGCGCCAGCACTTTGGCGACGAAAAGAATATGTTCGGCAAGGGCGCGGTTGCCGGCCTGACCGCCGCGATGCTCACGCGAGGCACCAGCCGCTACACGCGCGCGCAATTGTCCGATGAATTCGAACGCCTGAAGATCAGTGGCGGCCTGACCCATTTCGATACCACCCGCGCGAATTTGCCGGAAGCGTTGACGCTGGTCGCCCACGTGCTGCGCGAAGCGAATTTCCCGCAGTCGGAATTCGACCAGCTGCGCCAGCAGTCGCTGGTGAGTCTGGAAGGCAGCCGCAACGAGCCGGGTGCGGTGGCCGAGCGCGCACTGGGCCTGCACTTCAATCTATACCCGCGCGGCGACATCCGCGAAGAAACCACGCTGGAGCAGGACATCGCCGACCTCCTGGCGGCAAAATTGTCGGAGCTGCAGACGTTCCACAAGGCCTATTACGGCACCACGCCGGCGCAGATGGCCATCGTGGGCGACTTCGATGCCAAGGCCATCGTGCCGCTGGTCGACGCCTTGTTCGGCAACTGGAAAGCCGAGGCAGCCGTGGCGCCGATCCTGTCGCGCTATGCCGACGTGGCGCCTGTCCGGCAAATGATCGACACGCCGGACAAGGAAAACGGCGTGTATGTGGCGCGCGTCAACCTCGACCTGAACCTGGACGATCCCGACTATCCCGCGCTGATGCTGGCCAACTACATCTTCGGCGAAGGCGGCTTGCGCTCGCGCCTGATGGACCGCATACGCCAGAAGGATGGCTTGTCCTACGGCGGCGGTTCGAACCTCGATCCGGGCGCCCTGGACCGCGCCGGCAGTTTCACCATCAATGCCATCGCCGCGCCGCAGAACCTGAAACGCCTCGATGCAGCCATCCGGGAAGAACTGGTGCGGGCGCGCAAGGATGGCTTTACGGCAGCCGAGCTGGCCAGTGCGAAATCCGGCCTGATGCAGCAGCGCGTGCAAAACCGCGCCAACGATGGCGCGCTGGCGGCCGGCTGGACGACCTACCTGTACCAGGGCCGCACCTTCGCCTGGAGCGCGCAGTTCGAGCAAAAGCTGATGGCCGTGACACTGGCCCAGATGAATGCGGCGTTCCGCAAGGCGATCGATCCGGCCAAACTGAGCGTGGTAATGGCGGGCGACCTGAACAAGGCAGGCGCTAAGTAGGCGTCAAGGCTTTGTTGTTTTAATGAAAGTCTAGTGGTTTTCCACAATAGTGGAGATTGTTTAACTGACACAGACTTGTCCCCAGTAACAAAGAATAGAAGTTCAATCTTCCTGGGGACATCACCATGCAATACCACGCACTTGCGGCCCATCGCGGCCGCCGGGGCGGCAGGGGCGTCCGCGCCTGCCAAGCCTGCTTCAGCGCACATGGAGGCCGTCCATGTTCGTAAGATTCCTCGACCACCTCGAAGAATGGATCATCGCCTTCATGATGGGCGGTGCCACCCTGATCATTTTCTTCTCCGTCCTGCACCGCTACGGCACCGGCTTGCCGATCCCCTACGTGCAGGATTTCCTGCTGTCGCTGCACGTCGAGTGGGCCCAAGAGCTGTCGATCATCATGTTTGTCTGGATGGCCAAATTCGGCGCGGCCTATGGCGTGCGCATGGGCGTGCATGCCGGCGTCGACGTGCTGGTACGCAAGTTGCCGCTGACCTGGCGCCGGACTGCCACCTATATCGCGCTGTTCTGCGGCATGCTGTTTACCGGCATCATCGGCACGCTGGGCCTCTCCTTTATCTGGGGCAATGGCATGCACCACGCCATGTTCACCTTCCTCGGCATGAATCCGGGCGATGCGCCCGAAGGCCCTACCACGCCTGACCTCGAATGGCCGACCTGGGTCGTGTATTCGGTGGTGCCGATGGGGTCTTACCTGATGTGCTTCCGCTTCATGCAGGTCACACGCCACTTTTTCCGCACCGGTGAAATGCCGCATCACAACGAAGCGCACGTCGATGGTCTTGACGATGACGACGACGACATGTTTGCCGCGCTCGCGCCGATTACCCCATTGCCGGCCGCCGGAGGTGCACGATGAGTACCGTCAAAACCATCACCGTCGGTGCCGAAGAAGACGGCACCTGGTCCAAAAAGAAGGCCGCCATCTGGCTGGGCGGCATCGCGCTGATCCTGGCGTCCGTGTGCCTGGTGGGCGGCAAGGTTGGCATCGTGTTCGCGCTGCTGATCCTGCTCATGCTGACCGGCATTCCGGTCTCGATCGCGCTGGGCCTGACCGTGCTGATGTTCCTCTACCTGCTGACCCACGTACCGGTCGAAGCGGTGGCATTAAAACTGTTCTCGGGCATTGAAAAATTCGAGATCATGGCGATCCCGCTATTTATTTTGGCGGGTAATTTCCTGACCCACGGCGGCGTGGCCAAGCGCATGATTGGCTTTGCCACCAGCCTGATCGGCCACTGGCACGGCGGTCTCGCCCTGGCCGGCATCATTGCCTGCGCGCTGTTCGCGCTAGTGTGTGGTTCGAGCGTGGCAACCGTGGTGGCGATCGGTTCGATCATCCTGCCAGCCATGATCAAGCAGGGTTATCCGAAGGCCTTCGGTGCCGGCGTCATCATCACCGCCGGCTCGCTCGGCATCCTGATGCTGCCGTCGATTCCGAAAGTGATTTATGCCATTTCGACGAATACCTCGATCGGCGCGCTGTTCCTGGCCGGCCTGTTTCCGGGCATCCTGCTCACCTTCATGTTGTGCACCACCACCTGGGTGATCGCCAGAAAGAACCGCTACCCGCGCATGGCCAAGTCGAACTGGACCGGCCGCTGGAAAGCCTTCCGCAAGAGCGTCTGGGGCCTGATGCTGGTGGTGATCATCATCGGCGGCATCACCAAGGGTATTTTTACGCCGACCGAAGCGGCCGCGATGAGCGCCGTGTACGCTTTCTTCATCGCGGTGTTCGTCTACAAGGATTTGCCGATGAAGAAGGTGCCGGAAGTGCTGCGCCGCTCGGCCAGCCTGTCCGCCATGCTGCTGTACATCATCACAAACGCGGTGCTGTTCTCGTTCCTGATGGCGCACGAAAACATTCCGCAGCAAATGGCGGACTGGATTCTCGACAAGAACCTGAGCGCGAACGGCTTCCTGTTCTTCTCGAACATACTGCTGCTGCTGGCGGGCAACGTGATGGAGCCATCGTCGATCATCCTGGTGATGGCGCCGATCCTGCACCCGGCCGCGATCCGACTGGGCATCGATGCAGTTCACTTCGGCATCATGATCGACGCGAATATGGAAATCGGCCTGTGCCATCCACCGGTCGGCCTGAACCTGTACGTGGCCAGCGGCATTTCGAAGATGAGCATTGCGGAGCTGACGGTGGCGGTGTTGCCGTGGCTGGGTACGATGCTGGTGTTCCTGGTGATCGTGACCTACTGGCCCGGCTTGTCGCTGTGGTTGCCGCGCGCGATGGGGCTGATGTAGCCGGCGTGAATCGATTCTTCTCTGCAAAATAAAACAGGCGCCGGCAACGGCGCCTGTTTTATTTTGCAGCCATAGCCACCACGATTTGTCCTGCCTTTTTTTCGCGGTAATGATGGTGCCGGGCAGTGGGGAGGTGTACTTGTCGCTGCCTTGTATTTTCTCGGCATGCCAACCATTCACATGAGGTGACACATGAACAAGTCGTATTTTCATTTGTTGTCGAATAAAACGACCCCGCACGCAATCGTGCAGGTGGCAGAATCGAACCGCATTTTCGCCAGCCGGGGCGCACGGCCCGGGAGCGAACTCGATCCCTCGGTGCAGGCCCTGCGCAATTTTGTGCTGGAACCGCAAAACGAGTTTTTACGAATCTACATCGGCCGCATGCTCGACGAAGCGAACCGCCAGCAGCCGCTTGCCGTCAAAACGCCGGACGATTTTTTCCGCCAGCTCGACAACGCCTTGCACAGCTATCCGCAGTACGACGCCAACTTTATCGCCGCCTTGCCGTTTTACGCTGCCATGAAGCCCCTCATGGCCAATCAGTACGGCTATTTTTTGTTCACCAACGAGCAGGTCCGGCCTTACTTTGCCGAGATCCTGCGCGTCTATCACCACAACCTGGCCACGCCGGCCTCGCTGGTGTATCTGAACGATTCGTTCGGCAACTGGCTCAGCGCCGACGCGCGCACGGTCCTGAAACTGGATGAGTCGGTGTACGACCCGGCCAGGCCGCATGGCGGCTTCACCTCCTGGAACGATTTCTTTATCCGCCCGTTCAAGGACATTGCCGTCAGCCGTCCGCTGGCCCATGGGCTCACGCCCGACGACATCGTCAGCCCGGTCGATGGCCAGGTCTGGATGATTTCGCGCCAGGTTCAGGCCGCGGCGGCCTTCGAAATCAAGGGCGAGCAGTATTACCTCACCGATTTGCTCGATGAAAGCGCGGACAGCCCCTTGCTGACGCCATTCATCGACGGCCTGGCCATGCAGATTTTGCTGCTGCCGTTTAATTATCATCGCTGGCATGCGCCGGTCTCGGGCCGGGTGACGCAGGTAAAAACCGTGCCCGGGCTGTTTTTTGCCGCGCCTGCGCCCGACCAGGATTACGCCATTTCCTTCCCCTTCCTCAGCCACGTGAACACGCGCACGATCGTCTTCATTACGCCGGACAATCCGCGCATCGGCAGCATCGCCATGGTTTTCGTCGGCCTGACCGAGGTGTCGTCCTGCACCGCAACGGTGGCCAGCGGCGATCACGTCAGCCAGGGCGAGGAAATCGGCCACTACGCTTTCGGTGGCTCCACCTGCTGCGTCCTGTTCGAAAAGGCGAATATCGCGCAGCTGTATGTTGACGAGGACAATAACCTGACGCCGCAACCGTTGCCGCCCCAGGCGGTCACCCAGGTGCTGGTGCGCCAGAAAATCGCCTCGGTCCTGTAACAACCTATCCCCGCGCAGCAGCGCGCGTTTTCCACGTGAAGCGGCCGGCGCAAAGCCGGTCGCAAGGAGCGCAATCATGCCCAGGATTGACCACCGTTTGTTTTGCCTGTCGTCGTTGTTGATAGGGCTGGCGCCGGCCAGCCAGGCTGTGCCGCCGCATGTTCAGATCGTGACCACGGCGCGTGCCGGGGCGGTCGACGGCACGCGCCAGAATTCCGATGAATTCATCTGGCGCCAGCTCACGCAGGTCGCGGCGCCCGTGGCGCGGCTGGCGGCGTATCCGTCAACGCTGCCGGGCCTTATCTTTGTGATAAAAAGAGTGTCGAGAAATTAATAAACTGTGGTGTCCTTGACGACAAATTTACAACTAGTTGCATTTGAGAATTGTTCGGCTCCGTTTCCTGCGTTACTATATTGCTCTACGGAAGGCACACTTTCCCGAGAAAAATAAAGGACAGACATGAATCGCAGCAGCAAACTTGCCGAACCCCTTCCATTGCCATTCAGCGGCAAGGTCGCTTTGGTCACTGGCGCCTCGAGCGGCATTGGCCGCGCCGCTGCCCTGGCATTCGGTCGTGCCGGGGCCTGCGTGGTGGTGGCGGACAGCTCGGTCGACGGCGGCCATGCCACTGCTGCAATGATTGTCGAAAACGGCGGCAAGGCCTTGTTCGTCCAGGTCAACGTTACCCGCGCCAACGAAGTGGAAGCCTTGATTGACAAGGCCGTCTCCTACTACGGAAAAATCGATTGTGCATTCAACAATGCCGGTGTCGAGGAAGAGAACCTGCAATTGGCTGACGGCGACGATGCCATGTTCGACCGCATCATGAACGTCAACGTCAAGGGGACGTGGCTGTGCATGAAGTATGAAATTCGCCAGATGCTCAAGCAGGGCAGCGGCACCATCGTCAACACGGCGTCCGTGGCTGGCCTGATCGGCGCGCCGACGCAGGCGGTGTACGCGGCCAGCAAGCATGCGGTGGTGGGCCTGACCAAGACGGCAGCGGCCGAATATGCGCGCTCGAACATCCGCATCAACAGCGTTTGCCCGGGCGTGGTGAAAACCACGGTACTTGCGCGCGCGCTGGAGAACGATCCGGAGCGCGAAGACAAACTGAAAAACGTGCATCCGTTCGGACGCTTCGCCGAGCCGTCGGAAGTGGCGAACGCAGCGCTGTGGCTCAGCTCCGAGCAGGCTTCGTTCGTGACCGGGCATCAACTGGCGGTCGATGGCGGTTTGACCGCAATCTGACACGCCGGTCAAGGCCGCAGCCGAAGCATCACTTCGGCCGCGGACCCTTGAGCCGCGGATCCGGGGCCTTGACCCGACCAGCGCGAATATCGGCCACCGTGTGCGCCACCGCGCGCGCCACGTTTTTCACTTCCTCCTGAAAATCCAGATCCCGATCGAGCGCATCATGGCTCTCGGCATACGATTCGTAATACCCGATGTAGCGATTGAGTTCCCCGAACGTCCCCGCGCTGACCATGCCCATCCAGGTCATCCAGTCCGACAGGGCGCGCCGCACGCCATCCACGCCGGCCACATCGCCATGCACCACCAGGCCGTACGCTCGGTTGGCCAGGTGCTTTGGATAGTCCCAGCCACCCAGTTCCAGGTCCTTCGCCTCGTTGGCTTTCTTGCCGTGGGTCGAACTCGGATCGGGATTGCCCCCGTCCGCACAGACCAGCCGGTCGATCATGGCTTTTAATACCGTCGGCGTCTGGTACCAATGCACCGGCGTGATGATGATGACGCCGTGCGCCGCCACCCATTTTTCGTAGATCTCGTTCATCCAGTCGCCGGTCTGGCGCGCCGCGTGGTTCGGATAGCAGCTGCATGGCCAGTGGCACAGCGGCATGGCGGTCGAGGCGCAACCTTTGCACGGGTGGATGTGGCGGTCGTAGTCTGAGGTCACCAGCGACAGGTCGAGCAGGTCGACTTCGATGCCTTCGCCTTCCAGGATGGTGCGCGCCATCTCGCTCATGCGCCAGCTCTTGGAATTCTCGCCGGGGCAGCTGCCATCGTTGCGCGGCGAGCTGACGATGAGCAGCACGCGGCTCTGCGTGGCCGGGTCTTTCTGATGGCGTTCGGCCGCCAGCAGGCGGTCGCGCGCTTGCTTCCATTCGATCGACAGCGCGTAGCCGGGATCGGCAAAACCTGCGCCGGCTGGCACCGTGCGCGGCGCTTTGTGGCTGTCGGCGTAATTGTGCCAGGCGATTTCTTCGATCTTGGCGATCTCATCGCTCACGGCGTCGAAGGCCGGATCGTAAAACGATTTGATGAACTTCAGGTGAAACTCGTTGCGCCCCAGCTTGGCCGGCGCCTGGCCCTTGCGTATCGTCGTCATGGAACCCTCTCGTCAAGACCTGATTATCTTGTGCGCGGGGCGCGCGCCATGTGGGATAGCGAACCCATTCGGACATAAAAAAAGGCAGCAACCGAAGTCGCTGCCCATCTTTAGAAGACGGCTACCTGATTAGTTGGCCGCGGTGGCTGCTGCTGGCGCCGGTGCATTGAGCAGCATGACCCAGTACTTGGCCAGGTCGCCGGCACCGCCGCCGCCCTTGATGCTCTTGAACGTGGCAATCGCTTCGGCTTTCTTGCCGCCGCGCGCCTGCGCCATGCCCAGACGCAGCTTGGCTTCTTCGGGTGCCTTCAGGCTGCCCTTGGCGATACCTTGCTCGATGAAGCCGATGCCCTTGTCGTACTGGTCCATCGTGGCATACGCCCAGCCCAGGTTAACCAGGCCGGCGCCGGTCTTGGCCTTGGTCGCCGACGCTTCGCCTGCAGCGATGTTTTTCGCGTCGTCTGCCGCGCCGCGGGTAGCCTTGTCGCGCAGTGCCTTGTGCTTGGCAGCGTTGGCGCCCGTGCCCAGGACGTTGGCGGCGTAGCCGGCGTCCATGGCTTTCTTCGCTTCGGTCGGGAAGCCGGCCTGCAGCGCCAGTTCGGCCAGGTCGACGTACTCGTCGGCGCTCATGCTCTTGACCATGGTCGCTTCCATGCGGTACACGTTGATCATATTGGTCTGGGCGTCGAAACCAGGTTTACGCGCCACGCCGCGGTTGAGCAGGTCGGCGCGGATTTCGTCGGTCGGGTAGTAGGTGGCCAGTTTTTCCAGCGCCAGCAGGTAGGTGGCGTCGTCCTTGAGCTTGATGGCGGCCGAAGCGAGCAGGCGCAGGTCTTCCTGCGACGGCGCCGTGCCCGAGGCATCGGATGCGGCGATGATCGGCAGTAGCTCGGTCTTGGTGGTGTTGAAGTCGTTCGACAGGTAGTACGAACGGATCATGGCCGGGCGCACTTTATCAGGCGTCGGGCTGTCTTTCTGGTAGCGCTTGAACCACTCGATGGCTTTCGGGTAGTTCTTGCCGTTGTAGTAGTAATTGGCCAGGGCCTGGATGAATTCGGCCTGCTCGGCGCCCTTCAGACGGTCCGAGGCGATGATCGCTTCCAGCGCCGCCATGGCCATCTGGTCGTTCGACGTCGCCGAACCGAGCGACAGCTTCATGCGGTTGGTCACGTACATTTCGTACGGGTTCTTGTTTGCGACTGCCTCGGCCTGGGTGATGCGGCTTTGCACTTCGGTGTAGTTTTTCGCGTCCATCAAGGGCTTGATGGCGGTCGGGTCGAGCAGCTTGAACAGTTCCGGGCGCACGGCGTCCGCTGGTGGCGTCGCGACGGCAGCACCTTGTGCGGGCGTGGGGCCGGACGACGTTGCCGCAGGCATCGCACTTTTCGATGCCTGCGCGTTGGCAGCGCTCGGGAGGACGTTCAGGCCGACAGCGGCCAGCATCATGAACAGGCGGGCGAAGCGGAATTGGGACATGGGTTTCCTTCGTTCAAAAAAATGGTTCAAGAATGCTTGAGCGGGCCGCAACGACGACAAAACAGCCGCCACGCCCGGGCGAATCGCTTATTGTCCCATAAACTACGACTTATCGAGCTGGCGTGTGTCGCCAAAGTGTAGCCGGATGTTACGTAAAGCCCGGCACCGGGCAGTGGCCAGTGGCATCGAGCGCGCCAGACAGCCACGCGTGCACGGCCGCCAGCGCCGGCGGCGCAAAACCGTAGGTCATCACGGCAGGCGCAGCGATGTCGAGCGCCAGGTACGGGTTCCACAGCGCCAGGTGCAGGTCGGGCCGCCAGGTTGCACGCGCAGCGGCGCCGTAGCGCAGGCGCGCGGTCGACGCCAGCATGGTGAACATGCCGTCCTGGGGCAGCGTGCCCCAGTCGAACGTGTCGGCGTCGACGAACGTGACCAGGTCGACCGGATACAGCTGGCCCAGCACGGCGGCCAGTGCCGCGGCGCCCACGCCCGCTTCCGACACGCCGTCGCTGACCACGTCCTGACGCATCACCAGTCGCACCGGCGTGCCGGGGGCAGGGCGCACTGGATTGCCGCGTGTGGTCAAGGCCTGCTGCCAGGCGCGCGCCATCAGCGTGCGGTCGTCCGGTTCGGAGGCGAACTCGGTGCCGGCGCCCGGGTACTTGTGCGCCAGCGCGTCGAGCCGCGCGATGCGCGCTTCGACGGCCGCCATTGGCAGTGTGCCGTCAGCGATCGCAGCGGCGATGGCGTCCAGCGTGGCCTGCTGCGACGCCCGGCTGCCGGTGGCCATCACCATGTCGGCGCCGGCCAGTAAAGCCTGCACACCGGCGGCGCCGGCGCCGAAGCGCAGCGCGATGGCGTGCATGTCCATGTCGTCGGTGATGATCACGCCCTGGTAGCCCCACTGCTCGCGCAGCAGGCCAGTCAGGATCGGGTGCGACATCGTGGCCGGCAACATCGGGTCGAGCGCTGGATACACGATGTGGGCGGTCATCATCGCCGCTGCGTTTGGCGCGGCGCGGCGGAACGGCGCGAATTCGAAGCGTTCCAGTTCGGCCAGCGGCTTGTCGACGGTGGGCAGGTCGCGGTGCGAATCGACGTGGGTGTCGCCGTGGCCGGGGAAGTGCTTGACGCAGCAGGCCACGCCTTCGCTTTCGCTGCCAGCCATCCAGCTCAGCGCCAGCGTGGCTGCCTGCTCCGGGTCGGCGCCGAACGAGCGCTCGGCAATCACCGGATTGTGCGGGTTGTTGTTCAGGTCCAGCACCGGCGCGAAGTTCCAGTTGAAACCGAGCGAGCGCACCGCGCGCGCCACTGCGGCGCCGACGGCGTGCGCCAGCGCCGGGTCATTGGCCGCACCCAGCGCCATGGCCGACGGCGGCGACGGCACCCAGGTGGCGCGCACCACGGCGCCGCCTTCCTGGTCGAGCGCGATCAGCGCCTGCGTGCCCATGATGCCGCGCAGCGCATCGGTGAAGCCGCGCAGTTGCACGGCGTCGGTCATGTTCTGGCGGAACAGGCAGGTGGCGCGGATGCGGTTGTCAACCAAAAACGCACTGGTCTCGGGGTCGAGCGTGGTGCCGAACAGGCGCACCATCATTAACTGGCCGGCAAGCTGGTGTGGCGGTATTTTGCGCATCGATTCAATTCGTCTTCGTGACTTTGGAGAGGTGGCGCGGACGGTCCGGATCCATGCCGCGTGCGCGCGCCAGGTGGGCGGCCATCACATAAAAACTCTGGATCGCGACGATCGGATCGAGGTCCGGCGTGGCGGCGACTGGCAGCGTCAGATCGCGTTCGGGAATATCTGCGGGCGCCGCCAGCAGCACGCGCGCGCCGCGCCCGCGCATCTCGGTGGCGAGTGCCACCAGGCCGGCCTGGGTGGGGCCGCGCGTGGCGAAAATGAGCAGCGGGTAGCCGTCCTCGATCAGCGCCATGGGGCCGTGCTTGATCTCGGCGCCACTGAACGCTTCGGCCTGCAGCGCCGAGGTTTCCTTGAATTTCAGGGCGGCCTCCAGGGCCACGGGAAAACTGATGCCGCGCCCGACCACCATGATGTTGCGCGCCGGCGCCAGTACATCCAGCGCCGCCGACCAGTCGACCTGGCTGGCGCCGCGCAAGGCGTCTGGCAGGGCCGCGAGACCGTCTTTCAGTTCGCTGTCGCTCTGCCACTCGGCCACCAGGCGCGCGCCGGCCACCAGGCTCGTAATAAAACTCTTGGTGGCGGCGACGCTTTGTTCGCGCCCGGCGTGCAGCGGCAGCGCCCATTCGGCCGCCTGCGCCAGCGGCGAGGTGATGTCGTTGACCAGCGCGACGGTGGTGGCGCCGCCGTCGCGGAAGTAGCGGATCGGTTCGACCACGTCCGGGCTCTGGCCCGACTGCGAAATCGACAGCGCCAGCGTGCCTTCGGTGCGCAGCGGCGCTCTCGACAAGGTCACCAGCGACATCGGCAGGGATGTGACCAGCCGCCCAAGGCGCGACATGATCAGGTAAGCCAGATAGCCGCAGGCGTGATCCGAACTGCCGCGCGCGATCGTCACAGCGCTGTTGAAATTGGTCGAGCGCAGCTTGCGCCCCAGTTCCTGGTAACGCGCGGCGTCGTTGGTCAACTGGGCCGCGACGCAGTCGCCGGCGGACAGGGCTTCGTCGAGCATCAACGACGTCACGGATTTACCATTCACACGCTTCTCCTTCGATATACACAGCTTTGATGTTCAACGCGCGGTCGAGCACGACGAGGTCGGCAAAGCAGCCCGGCGCCAGGCGCCCGCGCGTCGTCTCGCCGAGGTAGTCGGCGGCATTGGTCGAGACGCGCCGCGAGGCGTCGGCCAGGTCGAGGCCGAGCGACACCAGGTTGCGCAGCGCCTGGTCCATGGTCAGCGTGCTGCCGGCCAGCGTGCCGTCGGCCAGGCGTACGCCGCCGGCGCATTTGTGTACCACCTGGCGGCCCAGCATGTACTCGCCGTCCGGCATGCCGGAAGCGGCGGTCGAATCGGTGACGCAATATAAATGCGGAATCGCGCGCAGGGCCACCTTGATGGCGCCCGGGTGCACGTGCAGCAGGTCGGGGATGATTTCGGCGTACTGCGCGTGCGCCAGCGCGGCGCCGACCATGCCCGGCTCGCGATGGTGCAGGCCGGGCATGGCATTGAACAGGTGGGTGAAGCCGGCCGCGCCGTGGGCCAGCGCGGCCACGCCGTCTTCGTAGCTGCCGGTGGTGTGGCCGATTTGCACCCGGATGCCGGCGTCGGCCAGTGCGCGCACCAAATCGAGGTGGCCCGGCATTTCCGGCGCCACGGTAATCAGGCGCATCGGCGCGTGCGCTGCCAGCGCCTGCACCTCGGCCAGCGTGGCGGCGCGCGCAAACGGCGGCTGGGCGCCCAGCTTGCCCGGGTTGATGTACGGGCCTTCCAGGTGCACGCCGAGGATGCGCGCCGATCCCGTCACGGGCGTCGCCATCGCCGCGCCGATGGCGCGCAGGGCCGTGACGATGTCGTCGGGCGGCGCGGTCATGGTGGTGGCCAGCAGGCTGGTGGTGCCATGGCGCGCGTGGATGCGCGCGATGGCGTGCGGCGCGTCGCCGCCTTCCATCATGTCGCGCCCGGCGCCGCCGTGGACGTGCAGGTCGATGAAGCCCGGGATGATGTAATCGTCGCCGTTCGCTGCGGGATCGACCGGCGCACCGTCGATGGCACCGATCTGGCGGCCGAAGGCGATGCTGCCGGACACCCAGCCGGACGGGGTCAGGATATTGCCCTTCATTGCGCGGCGCCGGTTTGCAGCTGCGTGGCGATCATGCGCAAGGCGCCGGCGGCCGAGTCGCCCTGGGCCGGCACGATCAGTTCCACCGTTTCGGCATCGAGCCAGGGCGCCACCGCCGCGCCCAGACCACCGCACAGGGCCAGCGGCAGTGCGTATTCCGGGTCGAGGGCGGCGGCCATCAGGTCCACCTCGTAGCCCGCGCTGGCCATGATTTCGCAGGCCGCTTCGTCTTCGGCTTCGGCGTGGCGCACCACCAGCGGCGCCAGCGTGGCGAAGCGGGTGGCGGTGGCGCCGGCCAGCCAGTCCTGGATCGCATGTCGCGTGCCGCCGCACAGGGCGACAATCTCGTCGGCCATGGGGCCACCCTCCAGGCGCCCGTCGAGCGTTTGCTGGATGTAGTTGATGGCGGCCATGCCGATCCACGCGCCGCTGCCTTCATCGCCGGACGGGAAACCCCAGCCGCCGACTTCGCGCTGGGTGCCGTCGGCCAGCAGGGCCTGGCCGACGCTGCCGGTGCCCAGCGCGATGACGGCGCCCGGCTGGCCGCCGTGGGCGCCGATCAGGGTGGTGTAGCCGTCGTTGTTCAGTGTGCAGAAGGTGTAGCCGGGATTGGCCTCGATGAAGGCCTGCGCCCATCGCTGGTTGTGGGCGCCGGCCATGCCCAGGCCTATTGCCAAGTCGGCGCGCGGCGGCGGCTCGAGGCCGGCGTTCTGGAAGGCCTGCGCGACGGCGGCGCCAATCGCGTCCCAGGCCGCTTCGAAGCCTTGCGATAGCGCCGATGGGCCGGCGGCGCCTTCGGCAAGTTCCGTGTAGTCAAAGCCGGGCGTGCAGCGCGCCAGCCGCACGCGGGTGCCGCTGCCGCCGCCGTCGACGCCGATGAGATAAGTGATCATGTGTATGCCCGGGAAAAAGTTCAGGGCACTATAGGATCGGCTCCAGGTGAAGTCAACAGGTATTTAATTGGTATTAGTGTGCTTGCATTTCGCCTGCTGTGGCGACGGCGCAATTGGTATGCCTACCTCTGATTCATGCCGTGCCGGCTCCAGGTGGTTAGAACACTGTCGCGCTCGGTGCCCAGCAGGAGGCTGGCGTCGCCCGGCCCGCTGGCGTTCACATCGGCGCGGTTGGCCAGCAGTTGCGTGCCGTCCAGGCTGCCCGAACCGCGCACAACGGCTTCCAGCTGCGTGACGGTGCCGCCGATGATGGCGCTGCCCGGACCGCTGATGACCAGGCGTGCATGCTGGGCTTGCAGCGTGCTGGCGGTCAGGTCGCCCGATCCGCGCAACTGGGCCACCAGCTCCCTGATGCGTCCGCCCACGCAGGCGTCGCCCGGTCCGCTTTGCACCAGGTTCACCGATTCGACTGCGAGGCTGCAGGCCTTCAGGTCGCCCGAGCCGTTCAGCACGGCTTGCAGGTCGCGCGCGCTGCCGTCCAGCTGCACATCGCCCGGCCCGCTCTGGCGCACGTTGGCGCGGGCCAGTTTCAGGTCGTGTGCGACGAGGTCGCCGGAGCCGGACACCGCGACGGTCAACTCGGTGCCCACTGCACCGAGTTTTACGTCGCCGGGGCCGCTCATAGTCAGGTCCAGGCTGGTGCTGGTCATGGCCTGCAAGTCGACATCGCCGGAGCCGCTGCTGCGCACCAGCAGGGTGCCCACGGCGCCACTGGCGCGCAGGTCGCCGGGGCCGCTGACGGCCAGTTCCAGATTGGCGCCGTTGAGCTGGTCGAGTTCGACATCGCCGCTGCCGCTCGCTTTGACGCGCTGCAGGCCGCTGGCGCTGACGGTAATGACCACCTCCGGGCGCGCGCTGTTCCAGCTGAACCAGTGCCAGCTGCCGTTGCGCGGCAGGGGGCGCACCACCAGCGTGTCGCCGCGCAGCGTGGTTTCGATCCGGGCCAGCGTGGCCGCCTCGCCTTCGAGGCGCACGCCAGGTGCGCCTTTCGCATGCACCACCACCCGGTACGGCCCGCTCAGCTCGACGCTGCTGAAGGTGGCCAGCGTGCGCTGTTCGGTGATGCGCTCGGCCCCGTGGGCGCTGGTGGCAAGCAGGGCAAAGGCGGCGAGGGCGAGGGCGGTTTTCATGGCAGTCCAGGTGAATGAAGAAGCCGCAACGATAGGGCCGCAGCGCGCCGCGCGCACGGTCTGCGCGACAGGCCGCGCAAAAGTCGGGATGGACGGCGATTTGATGGGCGCGGCAGAATGCATGCTGTAGTGGCTCGCGCGCAACGTTTCCAGTGTGCGGCCGGTGTCGCTCACGACGCCCACGACCGCTCCGTATGGTCCTGACATGACAAAGGATAGCGCCGTGATGTCATAATGGCGCGATCGAGAAGGAGGAAGCAAGGTGATACGCTACATGGGAACCCGCAAGACCGAGGACGGGGGCACGTTGTACGTGTTTATTGTCAACGGCCTTAAAAAAGAAGTGCGCGAAATGGCACTCAAACAACATCCGGGATGCTATGAGGCGCTGCCGGCGTCGGCCAAGGCCAAGATTGCGGCCAACCGGGCCTGGATGTCCAAGTTATGACGCCTGCCGGCCGCGCTCTGGCAGTGGCGGTCGTGCTTGCAAGCGTCGCCCTGGCGCCCTGGCCGGCAACGGCCGCCATGCCGTCGACGTTCGGGCCGGTGATCGGGAATGCGATCCTGTGCCGCAGCCATCTCGAGAACAACTATTTTTACAATTACCTCGACACCGCTTTCGGCAAATCCTACAAGCACGAGGGCGGGGCCTACTGGTTCAAGACGCCCGATACCACGCTGTGGGGCGCCGAGGTGAAGGAAGTCTGGGTCAGCGACGACACCAGCGAGCTGATTTCTATCGGCGCGCTGACCGAGTCCGAACCGGACAAGCTGGCCGATGCCGTCAAGAGCGCGGTTGGTTTGCGCTATCCTGTGCAGGGCGCCGACAAATATCCGCTGCGGGTCTCGGCCCTGGGCAGCACCATCGCTTACGTCAACAAAAAATCCAAAATCTACTGCGCACGCTATAAACCGCTGCCCACCGGTTAAGCTGTCTCCCATGTACACGACTTATTTCAATCTCAGGCAGGCACCGTTTTCCATCGCTCCCGACCCGCGCTACCTGTTCATGAGTGAACGGCATCGCGAAGCCTTGGCGCACCTGCTGTATGGCGTCAACAGCGGCGGCGGCTTCGTGCTGCTGACCGGTGAGATCGGCGCCGGCAAAACCACCGTGTGCCGCTGCTTCATCGACCAGGTGCCGGCCAACTGCAAGCTGGCCTATATCTTCAACCCCAAGCTGACGGTGGAAGAACTACTGCTGTCGATCTGCGACGAGTTCGGCCTGACGCTCGCGCCGGCCGGGCCGGGGCCGGTCGGCGTGAAGGGCTATGTCGACGCCATCAACGGCTACCTGCTGGCCAGCCATGCGCAGGGCACGAATAATGTGCTGGTCATCGACGAGGCGCAGAACCTGTCGGCCGACGTGCTGGAGCAATTGCGCCTGCTGACCAACCTGGAAACCAGCGAGCGCAAGCTGTTGCAGATTATCCTGATCGGCCAGCCGGAACTGCGCACCATGCTGGCGCGACCCGAACTCGAACAACTGGCCCAGCGCGTCATCGCGCGCTACCACCTCGGTCCGCTGACGGAAGGGGAAACCGGCGAATACGTTGCACACCGCCTGGCCGTGGCCGGCGCCATGGCGACGCTGCCCATTCCGCGCGCCTTGACGCCCCTGATCTATCGCCTGACGCAGGGCGTGCCGCGCCGCATCAACCTGCTGTGCGACCGCGCGCTGCTGGGCGCCTACGCCGAGAACAGCCCGGTCGTCACGCGGGCGATTTTGCGCCAGTCGGCCAAGGAAGTATTCGTTGCGGCCAGCGCTGGGCCGGCCGCGCCAAAACGCTGGCCGCTGGCGCTGGGCGGCGTGCTGGCCGGCGTGGCGCTGACTGCCGTGGCCTGGCAGTCGCTCCCCAAAACGCCTCCGCTGGCCGTGCCGGTCGTCGCGCAGGCGCCGCTCAAGCCGGTGGCGCAGGCCGCGCCGGCGCCGCTCGCCGCGCCGCTGGCGACCGTCATTGCCGGCGCCGATGAAGCGGCCGCGCTGGGCGAACTGGCCGGCTTGTGGGACGTCACGCTGGCGGCGGGCGCCCCGTGCGATGCGGTGCTGGCCGTCAATTTGCGCTGTCACCAGGGCAAGGGCGGGCTGTACGAGTTGCGCCTGCTCGATCGTCCGGCCGTGGTCATGCTGCATGACGGCCCGGCCACCCGCTACGCGCTGCTGACCGGGCTGGACGATGCCAAAGCCACGCTGATGTCTGGCGGGATTACCCAAAAAGTGGCAATTGCCACGCTGGTGCAACAGTTGGGCGGCGAATTCACCACCCTGTATAAAATGCCGCGCGGCTTCCGCTCGCAGCTGGTCGCCGGCGCGCAGGGCGCCGACGTCGACTGGATCGCCCAGCGCCTGGCCCAGATCAACGACGAAGAGCCGCCGCCGGTGGAACGTCCCTTGGGCAAACGCACGCGCGCGATGCTGAAAGCTTTCCAGATGAGCCAGAACCTGAAATCCGACGGCGTGGCCGGCCCGCGCACCTATATGCGCCTGAACCAGCTCAGCGGCGTGACCGAACCACGCCTGCTGGCCTCGGCGCGAACGGAGCACTGATGTCATATATTCTGGAAGCACTCAAGAAGGCCCAGGCCGAGCGCCAGCTGGGCAACGCGCCGACGATACACGCGACCAGCGTGTACCCCACGCCGCCGCGCTTGCCGCTGGTGAAAAAAACCGGTGCGCTGGCGCTGGGCGCCGGCGTGCTCGTCGTCGTCGTCGTCGGCTGGTTTGCATGGAGCCAGCGCGCACCGGCGCCCGCCGTGATTCCGGTGACGGCGATGGCGCCGGTGGTGGCACCCGTGGTGGCACCGGCGTTAGCACCGATCGCCGCGCCTGTGCCGGCGCCAGTGGTGGCGCCCGCGCCCGTCGCGCCTGCGGCACCGACGCCGACACCGCGCCCGCGCAAGGTCGATGCGCCGGTCCTTGTCAAAGCACCCATCGCCGCGCCAGCCCCGGCTGCGCTGGAAGACACGGTTCGCTACGCCAAGGACCTCCCGGCCGACATCCAGCAGCAATTGCCGCGCGTCGCCTTTGGTGGCTATATGTATTCCGACAACGCTGCCGACCGGCTGGTGCTGGTCGACAAAATCCTGCGCCATGAAGGCGAAGAAATCGCCCCCGGCCTGATGCTGGAAAAATTACTCCCGAAAGGCGCGGTATTGAACTTCCGCGGCACCCGCTATCGTGTCAGTTTTTAAGCAACCCACGCCGGTGACGGCGCTGCCCGCGTTCACCACGCCCGTGCTGGGCGTGATCGGCACGTCCGGCAGCGGCAAGACCACGCTGCTGACCTGGCTGGTGGAACAGTTGGCGGGGCAGGGCCTGCGCGTGAACATCATCAAGCACAGCCACCACGATATCGAGCTCGAACCGCCGCGCAAGGACAGCGCGCGCCTGCGCATGGCCGGCGCGGCCGAAGTCATGATTGCGTCGCCGTACCGGGTTGCCATCATGCAGGAATTGCGCGGGGCGCCCGAGCCGTCGCTGGCCGAGCACCTGGCGCGCCTGTCGCCCGCCGATTTGACCCTGGTCGAAGGCTATAAATGGGAGCCGCTGCCGAAGCTGGAAGTGTATCGGCCGTCGGTGGGCAAGCCCGCACTGTACCCCGATGACGCGAACATCGTCGCGGTAGCGTCGGATATCGCGCGTCCTGAAGGCGTGGCCGCTTCCGTGATCTGGCTGGATCTGAACCGTCCTGAGCAGGTGCTGGCCTGGATTGCTAGCTACCTGGTGTGAATAATCGTTGCACGCCCGGCTCAAGTTTGGCCCGATTCAACCGTTAAAAAGGAACACCCCCTTCTCGGAGAAGCGCCATGGATGCAATGAGCATTGCAAGATTGTCGACCAGTATTGCCGAAACCGGTACCAAGAACGAAGTCGGCCTGACCGTGTTGAAGAAGGCGCAAGACATCCAGGCGTCGACCGCCGAACAGCTGCTGGGCCTGGTGACCCCGATGCCGGGCGCGCAGAACTTGCCTTCGCATCTGGGCAACACGATCAATACGACCGCGTAACACCTTCGTAAAACCTTAGCGGAAGGCGCGCAACAAGCGCGCTTCACCGGACTGGTCGGCGTACGCGAGGTTGGCCGCGTGCGTGGCCTCGATCATGCGCGTCAGTGCAGCGTCTTCCACCCGCGCCAGTTCGGCGTGGGCGGCATCGAGCGCCAGCAACAGCCTGGCCCGTGCAGCCTGGTAGATGTCGCTGGTGTATTGGTTCGTGTTTTTTAGTAACTGCTCGGCATTTTCAATGACGAGGCGCAGGTCGCCAATCAGGCGTTCCTGCGTCAGCTGGGTAGTTTCGATATTCATTGCCTGCACCTTGGGGCGGTTGGTCCATCATAAAATAGTGACAAGGCCAACCGTGCTCCCTTGGGATCGCACAATGCCGACCTTGCTATGCTACCTGAATCTGCACATCCCCCACCTTCACCACCTGGCCGCTGCGGATCTTGGCGGTCTTGCGCATTTCCTGCTTGCCGTCGACCTTGACGACACCGCTTGCCACCATGTTCTTGCCGGCGCCGCCACTGTCGCACAGCCCCACCAGTTTCAATAGCTGGTTCAGTTCGACGAACTCGCCGGCGAGCTCAAATTGTGTTTTTTGCATCATATCCTCAAAAGATGAAGGGCCGGCGTACGGTTGATTTTATGTCAACCGGACGCTCAGCCCGGGTGCGGGTGCGTCATGTCCATCGGCACGATCCAGCTGTCGAATTGCTGCTCGTCGACGAAGCCGGACGCCAGCGCCGCCTGGCGCAGCGTGCTGCCATCGTGCTGCGCCGTTTTGGCAATTTGCGCGGCGCGATCATACCCGATGTGCGGCGCCAGCGCAGTCACCAGCATCAGCGACTGCGCCATCAACTCGCCGATGCGCTTGCGGTTCGGTTCGATTCCCTCGGCGCAATGGTGATCGAACGAGGTCATGCCATCGGCCAGCAGGCGCGCGCTTTGCAGGAAATTGTGCGCAATCATCGGCTTGAACACATTCAGCTCGAAATTGCCCGAGGCGCCACCAAAGGTCAGCGCGACATCGTTGCCGAACACCTGGCAGCACAGCATGGTCAGCGCTTCGCATTGGGTCGGATTGACCTTGCCCGGCATGATCGAGCTGCCCGGCTCGTTTTCGGGAATGGTGATTTCACCCAGGCCGGAGCGCGGGCCGGATGCCATCCAGCGCACGTCGTTGGCAATTTTCATTAGCGCCGCCGCCAGCGTTTTGAAGGCGCCGTGTGCGGCCACCAGGGCGTCGTGCCCGGCCAGCGCGGCGAACTTGTTGGGCGCCGTTTTAAACGAGAGCATGGTGCGCGAGGACAGTTCGGCGGCGATGCGCGGCGCGAAATCGGGATGGGCATTCAGGCCGGTGCCGACCGCGGTGCCGCCGGCGGCCAGCAGCAGCAGGCCGGGCAGCGACGCCTTGATGGCGTGCTCGGAAAATTCAAGCTGCGCGACGTAGCCGGAAAACTCCTGGCCCAGCGTCAGCGGGGTGGCGTCCTGCAGGTGGGTGCGGCCAATTTTGACGATGTCGGCAAAGGCGCGCGCCTTCTGGTCGAGCGTGCCGCGCAGGTGGGCCAGGGCCGGCAACACCGATTTCGCCACCGCCAGCGCCGCCGCCACGTGCATAGCGGTGGGGAACATGTCGTTCGACGACTGGCCCAGGTTGACGTCGTCGTTCGGGTGCAGCTTGCGCCCTTCGCCACGCTCGCCGCCCATCAACTCCGACCCGCGGTTGGCCAGCACTTCGTTGATGTTCATATTGCTCTGGGTGCCCGAGCCGGTTTGCCAGACCGCCAGCGGAAATTCGCCGGCGTGCTTGCCTTCCAGGACTTCCTCGGCGGCCTGCATGATGGCGTCGGCCTTTTCTTTCGACAGCTTGCCCAGCGAGCGGTTGACAGCGGCGGCGGCGCGCTTGCACTGGGCCATGGCGGCGATCAGCTCCGGCGCCATGCGCTCGGTGGAAATGGCGAAGTGGTGCAGCGAACGCTGGGTCTGGGCCCCCCACAATTTGTCGCTCGGCACGTCGATCGGTCCAAAACTGTCTTTTTCAATCCGGTGGTCCATTGCAGCCTCATTTTTGTGGGGAAGAGCTAAAGAGTTTACTCCAACGTCCGTTAATTACGCTTAGGCTATAAATTCTTCCATTCATATGGCATACCGCCACATTTCCCTGTTGCTGATCTCTTCAATGCTGGCCGTGTGCGCCGGCGCTGCCGAGCTGGGCGAGCCGCGCGTCAGCTCCTGGCGCGGCCAGGCGCTGGTGGCCGACATCGAATTGTCCGGTCTAGACGATCCGGCCGCCCCGGTACACGTGCGCGTCGCCAGTGCGGACGTGTACCGCGGCGCCAGCGTGAGCGTGCCAGCGCTGCTGTCGACATTGACGCTGTCGGTGCTGCGCAAGGATGGCAAACAGTTCGTGCACGTGGTGTCGAGCCGGCCCGTGGATACCGAGATGCTGCTGCTGTTCCTCGAACTGGGGCAGGGCGCGCAGAAGGACGTGCGGCTGGCGACCTTGTGGCTGACCCCCGATCCGCGCCCGGCGCCGCCACCGCCGCCGCCAATTGCAGTCGCCCCACCCCTGGCGCCGGCGCCTGTTTCAGCACCGGTGCCAGCCGTGGCGCCGCCCGCCCCGCCGCTGCCACTGCATCTGGCTCGCGTGAGCACCAGTTTGCCGGCCTCGCTGCGCCCCGCGCCGCCGGGCGCGTGCAAGGCCTCGGCATCGAACAGCGCCTGCGCCATCCTCGACAAAAAGAATGTGGCCCTGCAAGCGAAGCTGGTCGGCCTGGAAGACAAGATCAAGCTGTTGCAGGCCACGCTGGTGCCGGCCGAGCCAGCGCCCGTGGCGCCGATTGCCACGATCAAGCCGGCGCCGGCGCCGGTCGCGGTCCTGGTCACACCGAAGAAGCCCAAGCCAGTGGTGCGCGCGCCGTCGGCCACGCCGTGGCTGTGGATCGGCGTCGCCGCGCTGGTGGCGCTGGCGGCCATCGGCGCCATCGTGTTCCTGCTGCTGCGCCGTCGCCGCGGCAAGACGGCGCCGGATGCACCCGCCGGGCCGAAGTCGCCCGGTTTCCTGGATGGCATCAAGAAGCGGCTGCGGCCCGGCAAAGCGGCGAAGGCCGAACCGGTGCTGGAAGAAGCGTAGCCGCGCACGCGTTCGCTATTTAACGGACGCGTTTCTTAACTCCTCGTAAATTAGTTTTATTAACTTACCTGGAGAACCTGCCCGATGGATGACCAACCGAACCGTTCCCGCCGCGTGGCCCTCGGCGGCCTCGCTGGTGGCTTGCTTGTCAGCGCCGCCAGCACCGCCCAGGCCCAGGCGCCAGCCGCTGCCGCTGCCGCCCCGGCCGCACCCAAAAATTATCCGAAACCGCCGTTTCCCGTGCAGCAGCAACCGTGGCCGGGCCTGACCAGCAAGATGAATCCCCGCCCCGACCATGGCGAGACCAGCTACAAGGGCTCGGGCCGGCTGCGCGGACGCAAGGCCCTGATCACCGGTGGCGACTCCGGCATCGGGCGCGCGGCCGCCATCGCGTACGCGCGCGAGGGCGCCGACGTGGCCATCAATTATTTGCCGGCCGAGGAACCCGATGCGCGCGAAGTGGTCGCGCTGATTCGCGCGGAAGGGCGCAAGGCGGTCGCCATTCCCGGCGACATCCGCAGCGAAGCATTCTGCAAAAAGCTGGTCGAAGACGCTGTCAGGCAACTCGGCGGACTGGATATCCTGGTCAACAATGCGGCCCGCCAGGCGTCGCAGGAATCGATCCTCGATATCACGACGCAGCAGTTCGACGACGTGTTCAAGACCAACGTCTACGCCATGTTCTGGATCACCAAGGCGGCCGTACCGCACCTCAAGGAAGGCGCGGCCATTATCAACACCGCGTCCGTGAATGCCTACGACCCGGGCGAGAACATCATCGACTACGCCTCGTCCAAGGGCGCCATCATGATTTTCACCAAGGGCCTGGCCAAGCAGCTGGCATCGAAAGGGATTCGCGTCAATGCGGTGGCGCCGGGACCGTTCTGGACGCCGCTGCAGGTGACCGGCGGCCAGCCGCCCGACGCGCTGGCCAAATTCGGCGTCGAGACCCCGATGAAGCGTCCCGGCCAGCCGGCCGAGCTGGCCGGCGTGTACGTCTTGCTGGCATCCGATGAAGCAAGCTACTCGACCGGCCAGGTGTTCGGCGCCTCGGGCGGGAAGGGTGTGCCGTAAACCGGAACATGATTAAAAAATAAACTACTTCAAACTTAAAACTTGCACCAAAAGTTATTTGGTTTGCGCTATACTCGATTTCATGGTTGTCTAGACCAGTGGTTTAGTCTAGCCATGGACGGAACAGGATCGGCCCGCAGCCACCACCGATAGTGTGGCGCGATTTGCCGATAGTCGTTGAACAAACGCCTGGCTCCGGAAGCAGTCCTTGCACCAGCAGCGGTGCGGGACGCCGGGTGCAACCGGCACGAGGCGACGCCAGGAGATACCTGGTGCTCGCCCTCCCGAATTATGGAACGAAAAAAAAGCGCCAAGGCGCTTTTTTTTATGTCTGCATATTCGTTAGTTAGTGCGCGCCGCTCATGATGGCGTCGACTTTGCTCATCCACGGCTCGGTGCTGGCGCGGATCGCGCGGTCGTTGGCCATGATCTGCTTGATCAGCGCAATTTTGCGCTGGCGTGCGGCGCCGTCCAGGGTCGGGATGCCGCTTGCGGCAGCGCTTTTAACCCCGTCGCACTGGTTTTCCATCCGGGACAGGCCGTCCCGGTCGTTTGCTTGCGCGGCGACCGACATCTTTGCCGTAAGGCCGGCAAGGGTTTCGTACATGGCGAGGACTTCGTTTGATGTCATGGCTTTTACCAGGTAAAAATGCGAACGGATGACCGCTTGTCCTCCGGTAACGGAAGGGCGTGCCGAAACTTGAGGGTTTTTTAAAAATAATTTCAATTATTTTTTTGTGGGACCGGCTAGCGCTAAAATACGGCGACATTTCGTACCGTGCTTTTTTAACAAGGGACCCCATGAAGACCAGCTGGACGCCATTGAAAACCGCTCTCACCATTGCCCTGTGTGGCTTGACACTGGCGCTTGCCCCGGCCCACGCGGTTGGTCAGGCCAGTGCCGCCCCCGTGGCAGAGCCAGCGGCGGCCGTCCTGCCCGGCGACGATTTTTTCATGTTTGCCAACACTGAATGGCTGAACAAGACGGCCATCCCCGCCGACCGCGGCAGCTGGGGCGCGATGGGTGCGCTGGCCGACGAAACCAACGCGCGCATCGTCAAGCTGATCGAAGACCTGGCCAAAGATAGCAAAACCACCGGCGAAGCGCGCATGGTGACCAATTACTACAGCGCCTTCATGAACCAGAAGGCGATCGAAAGCAATGGCACCGGCCCGCTCAAGCCGCTGCTGGCGAAAATCGACGCCATCAAGGACAAGGCCACCCTCACGCGCGCGCTGGGCGAATCGGTACGCGCCAATGTCGACCCGCTCAACAACACCAATTTTTATACCGAAAACCTGTTCGGGCTGTGGGTCGCGCAAGGGCTGTCCGACAGCACCCGCAACCACGCCTACCTCCTGCAGGGCGGCCTGGGCATGCCCGATCGCGCTTACTTCCTCGATGCCAGCCCGCGCATGGCGGCGCTGCGCACGGCTTACCAGGCGCATATTGCCGCCATGCTGAAACTGGCCGGCTTGTCCGAGCCGGACAAGCGCGCCGCCCGTGTGTTCGCGCTGGAGATGGCAATTGCCAACACCCACGCGCCGCGCGACGAGTCGAACGATATCCAGAAATCGAACAACACCTGGACCCTGGCCGATTTTGCATCGAAGGCGCCGGGCGTGGACTGGAAGGCATTGTTTGCCGCCGCCAAGTTGCAGGACCAGGCCAGTTTTGGCGTCTGGCACCCGAGCGCGATGACGGGCGCGGCCGCGCTGCTGGCCAATCCCGACGTCCCGGCCTGGAAGGACTATCTTGCCTTCCACCTCATCAACCACCACGCCGCGACCCTGCCGCAAGCGTTTGTCGACCAGCATTTCGCGTTCAACGGCAAAACCCTCTCCGGCGCGCCGCAGCAGTCCTTGCGCTGGAAACGGGCGCTGGCCGCCACCAACGGCGCGCTCGACGACGCCGTCGGCAAAATCTACGTGGCCCGCTACTTCCCGGCCGCCAACAAGGTGGCGCTACAAAAGATGGTGGCCAATATCGTTGCCGCCTTCGGTCAGCGCATCGACAAGCTCGACTGGATGGCGCCCGCCACCCGTGCGCAGGCGAAGGAAAAGCTGCGCACGCTGTACGTGGGTGTCGGCTATCCCGAGCACTGGAAAACCTATACCGGCCTGACGGTGTCGCCGATCGACGCCTTCGGCAATGCCGTGCGCGCCGAGGAATTCCACTACGCGAATGAAATCGCGCTGCTGCACAGTAAACCGAACCGCACCGACTGGACCATGCCGCCGCAACTGGTCAATGCCGTTAACCTGCCGCTGCAAAATGCGCTGAACTTTCCGGCCGCCATCCTGCAAGCGCCGTTCTACGACCCGAAAGCGTCGGACGCGGCCAATTACGGCGCCATCGGCGCCATCATTGGCCACGAAATCAGCCATAGCTTCGATGACCAGGGCGCCCAGTTCGACGCCGAAGGCCACCTGCGCGACTGGTGGACCAAGTCAGACCTGGAACATTTTCAAACGGCTTTGGGCAAGCTGGTCGCGCAGTACGGTGCCTACAAACCGTTTCCCGACCTGGCGGTGAACGGTCAACTGACCCTGTCCGAAAACCTGGCCGACCTGGCCGGGCTGGCGGCGGCCTACGATGCCTTCAAGGCCAGTGCAACAGGCGGCGCCGACGCCGACCGTGACTTCTTCCTCGGTTTCGCGCAGGCGTGGCGCAGCAAGTTCCGCGAGCCGTCGCTGCGCCGCGGCGTACTCACCGACGGCCACGCCCCGGCCATGTACCGCGCCGCCACCGTGCGCAACCTCGACGCCTGGTACAGTGCCTTCGATGTCCAGCCGGGCCAGTCGCTTTACCTGGCGCCGGAACAACGCGTGCAGGTCTGGTAAATGGACGAGCTCGACGCCATCGCCAGCAGCACCCTGGCCGACTACGACAGCAACGCGGCCGGATTTTTTGCCGGCACGCGCGACCACGACGTCAGCCAGAACATCGACGCTTTGCTGCGCGCCATCACGACGCCGGCGCCGTTCACCATCCTCGACCTGGGCTGCGGCCCCGGGCGCGACCTGGCCACTTTTACACGTCTGGGGCACGTGGCGGTGGGGCTTGATGGCGCCGCCGAATTCGTGGCGATGGCGCGCGCATTTTCCGGCTGCACGGTGTGGCACCAGTCTTTCCTGCACCTCGACTTGGCGGCCGCGCGCTTCGACGGCGTGTTCGCTAACGCCAGCCTGTTTCACGTGCCGCGGGCGATGTTGCCGACCGTGCTGGCGCAGCTGTGTGCGACCTTGAAGCCGGGCGGGGTGCTGTTCAGTTCCAATCCGCGCGGGGATAACCAGGAAGGCTGGTCGGGCGGGCGCTACGGCAGTTATCACGACTACGCCAGCTGGAAGCGCTTCGTCGAAGCTGCAGGTTTTGTCGAGGTAGAACACTACTATCGTCCGCCGGGCGTGCCGCGCGAGCAGCAGCCGTGGCTTGCCAGTGTCTGGCGCAAAGCTTAGTTCAAGGTCGCCAGATACGCCGCCATATCCACCGCGTCCTGCTGCGCCACGTCCAGGTCCGGCATGGCGGTGGCCGGATCGACGCCCTTCGGATCGGTAATCCAGCGCACCAGGTTCGCCTGCGAATTGACCAGCTGTCCCGCGATCTTGTTCTGCCGGCCGAAGCTGGCGAGCTGCGGTCCCACATAGGTTTTCGATCCGGTCACCCCGGGAATCAGGTGGCACGACTGGCACGCATACTGGCCCAGCGCCGTCTTCCCGCGCAGGGCGTCGCCGGCCAGCAGCGCCGGCCCGTCCGGCATGGGCGCGGCCGTCACGCCCGCGTCGAACACGGCAAACTGTTGCGGGCTGAGGCGGGGCAGGTGGGACAAAAATCCCACCACCTGCCAGATCTGCGCATCGCTCATATGGTATTTCCACGCCGGCATGCCGCTGGTCTTGATCCCCTGCTGCACGATCCAGTACATCTCGGGCGCCGACCACCGGCGCGCCGCATCCACCAGCGGCCCTGGTGACGGCTGCATGCTCTTGGCAAAATTGGCCATCGGCACGCCCGGTCCGCCGTGACAGGCGACGCAATTGGCCTTGTACAGCGCGGCGCCGGCGCGCAGCGAGGCGGCATCCGGCGGCGCCGGCGCCACCACGGCGCTGGCGTGATGGCGCACCGATTCATGCATGCCGTATTCGAGGAAGGTGTAGGCGAACTGCCAGTGCGGGGCGAGGGCGCCGATATTGTACCAACCCGCCTTCGCAAACATGGCGCCGCCGAGCGCGCCCAGCACACCGCCCACGGCAATGGTGGCGCAGATGGTCTTGACGATGAGGCGGGTGGTTTTACGCATGCAGTGTTCTGTTGAAAAAGTGATAAGTTATTATTCTTGTAGTATAGCGAGTCATCCATTTCCAGCAAAAGCCTAGCGTGCGCAGCCTTCTTGTTTTTTCGATTTTGCTGGCGCTGTCGGCCTGCAGCCGGCGCGAACCGGCGCCGCCCGCCGTGCACGGCGACGCCGTCGTCGGCGCACGCCTGGTCGACCAGTTCCAGTGCGGGGCCTGCCACACGATTCCCGCGATCCCCGCCGCCCAGGGCCGCACCGGCCCCACGCTTGCCGCCTTCGGCCGGCGCAGCTACATTGCCGGCAGCATCCCGAATGTGCCCGACAAGCTGGCGCGCTGGCTGGTCAATCCGGCCGCCCTGAAACCGGATACGGCCATGCCGGCGATGGGCGTCTCCGACGTTGAAGCGCACCACATGGCCGCTTACCTGGCCACGCTTCGATGATCGATTTACCTTCCCTGCAATCGATTTTGCATCCGGCCGCCATCGATGCCCGCACCATTGCCGAACTCACCTGGATATTGATCATTGGCGCCACGCTGCTCCTTGCCGGCGTCTGCTTCCTGCTCTGGCGCGCGGTGCGGCGCAAAGCCGGTGCGGTCAAACCACTGCACTGGATCGTTGGCGGTGGGATTGCGTTGCCGCTGCTGGTGCTCACGCCCTTGCTGGCCTATTCCACCTGGCGCAGCGCCGAACTGACGATGCCGGCGTCGCAGGACGCACTGGCCATTTCTGTCACGGCAAAAATGTGGTGGTGGGAAGTGCGCTACCCGAATCCGCGCGGCGGCCAGGACATCGTGCTGGCCAATGAAATTCACTTGCCGGCCGGGCGCCCGGTGTATCTGTCCCTGGTCAGCAACGACGTCATCCACAGCTTCTGGGTGCCGGCGCTGGGCGGCAAGGTCGACATGGTGCCGGGCCGCCCGCACGGCATGCGCGTCCAGGTCGACCAGCCTGGTCGCTGGCGCGGCCAGTGCGCCGAATACTGCGGCGAGCAGCATGCGCGCATGGCCTTGTTCGTGGTGGCCGAAGCGCCGGCCGCGTTCGATGCCTGGCTGGCCGGGCAGGCGCAGCCTGCGCGCGGCCAGCAGTTGCCCGGACGCGAAGTCTTCCTCGCCCAGCATTGCGGCGCCTGCCACACGGTGCGCGGCGTGGTTGCCAGCGCCAATCTCGGCCCTGACCTGACCCACGTCGGCAGCCGCTCGCACCTGGGCGCCGGCACGCTGCCCAACGGCAGCGCTGCCATGGCCGCCTGGATCGCCAACCCGCACGCGGTGAAACCGGGCGTGCGCATGCCGGCGTCAAGCGACATGGACCCCGCCTCGTTGCAGGCGCTGGCCGCCTGGCTGGAACAACTGAAATGAAAGACCCTTCCTTGAATCCGACCACCCCCAGCTCCCTGCCACGTCCCGCGGGCGAGCTCGAACAACTGCAGCGAATCTGGCAAACGCCCAAGGGGCTGCGCTTCCTTACCAGCGTCAACAACACCAATATCGGCTTGCTGTACATCGGCACCGCGCTGCTGTTCTTTGTGCTGGCTGGCGTGCTGGCGCTGTTGCTGCGCGTGCAGCTGGCGGTGCCGGACAATACCTTTTTGAGTCCGGCCGTCTATAACCAGCTGTTCACGATGCACGGCACGGTGATGATGTTTTTGTTCGCCATCCCGGTGGTCGAAGCGATCGCCGTGTATTTGTTGCCGGGCATGCTGGGGGCACGCGACTTGCCGTTCCCGCGCCTGTCGGCGTATGCCTTCTGGGCCTATGCCTTCGGCGGCCTGGGCTTTTTTTGCAGCATCTTCGCCGGCCTGGCGCCCGATGGCGGCTGGTTCATGTACCCGCCGTTGACGGGCAAGGAATTCTCGCCGGGAATCAATGCCGACTTCTGGCTGCTCGGCATCGGCTTCATCGAAATCTCGGCCATCGCCGGCGCCATCGAACTGATCGTCGGCATCCTGTTTACCCGCGCGCCGGGCATGACGCTCGGCAAAATGCCGGTGTACGCCTGGTCGATGCTGGTGGTCGCCGTGATGATCGTGTTCGCCTTTCCCGCCGTGATCGCCGGCACCACGCTGCTGGAGTTGGAACGCGCCTTCGACTGGCCGTTTTTCATCCCCGCGCGCGGGGGCGATCCGATCCTGTGGCAGCACCTGTTCTGGTTCTTCGGCCACCCCGAGGTGTACATCATCTTTCTGCCCGCCGCCGGCATGGTCTCGACGATGATCCCGACCATTGCCGGCACCGCGCTGGTGGGCCGGCGCGCAATCACGGTGGCGCTGGTGGTGGTCGGCTTTTTCAGCTTCGCGCTGTGGGCCCACCACATGTTCACAGCCGGCCTGGGGCCGCTGGAAACGGGGCTGGTGTCGGCGGCCAGCATGGCGGTGGCGGTGCCGACGGCGATCCAGGTGTTTGGCTGGATCGCGACCTTATGGAAAGGCAAGGTCGCCTGGAATGGTCCGGCGCTGTTCCTGATGGGCTTCATGTTCATTTTCGTGCTGGGCGGCCTGACCGGCGTCATGGTGGCCGTGGTCCCGTTCGACTGGCAGGTACACGACACCTATTTCATTGTCGCCCACCTGCATTACGTGCTGATCGGCGGCATGGTGTTCCCCGTGTTTGCCGGCCTGTATTACTGGATGCCGCTGCTCAAGGGCGTGGCGCTGTCGGAACGGCTGGCACGCTGGGTGTTCTGGCTGATGTTCGCCGGTTTTAATGTGGCGTTTTTCCCGATGCACCTGACCGGCATGCTGGGCATGCCGCGCCGGGTCTACACCTACGGCGCCGAGATGGGCTGGAGCGGGTTGAACATGTTGTCGACCATCGGCGCCTTTGTGTTTGCCGCCGGCGTGGTGCTGTTTTTCATCGACCTGGTGCGCAGCTTGCGCAAGCCGGCCCGGCCGATCGGCAACCCCTGGAACGCGGCCACGCTGGAGTGGCTGCCCAACGAGGACTACGCCACGCGCAGCATCCCGCAGGTCGACAGCGCCGATCCCTTGTGGGACCGCCTGGCGCTGGCGCGCGAAGTGGAAGCCGGCCAGCACTGGCTGCCCGGCAGCGCCACGGGCCTGCGCGAAACCATCATCACCAGTGCCATCAAGGCGACCCCGCTGTACGTGCTGGTGCTGCCGAAAGACAGCTGGCTGCCGTTTATTGCCGCGCTCGGCACGGCCGGCTTCTTCCTGCTGCTGACCATCAAGTGGGCCGTGACCGCCTGGACCTGCGGCATCATCGCGCTGGTGGCCATCGTCGCCTGGCTGTGGGAGACCGACCAGGCGCCGCTGCAAACAGAAGTGCAGGTCGCGGACCATGTCATGCTGCCGGTCGGCATGGTTGGACCGCGCTCCCATGCATGGTGGGGCACCGCCATCTTGATGGTGGTCGACCTGACGATCTTCGCGTCCTTTTTGTTTGCTTTCATTCATATTTCGATGCGCCTGAACATTTGTCCGCCGCCTGGCGCAGGCTTGCCCGGGGCAATCTGGCAATACGGCTCTGTTGCTTTGCTGCTGGCCAGCTCGGCCTGCATCGAGTTTGCGCGTCGTAAACTGGTCGACCGGCACCAGGCCTGGCTGCGCGTGGCGACCCTGCTGGCGCTGGCGCTGCTGGTGGCCGGTTTTGTGGTCGTGATGCTGGGCCAGCGCGGCGCCGGGCTGGACCCGACGGCAACTGCCTGGGCCGCGACCATCGCTGCGCTGCTGGCGTACCAGGGTTGGCACGTGTTCATCCTGGTCATCATCGGGATTTACCTGTTCTTACGCGCCTGGAATGGTAAACTGCACGGCCGCAACCGCGGCACCTTCGATAACAGCGCATTGATCTGGCACGGCAGCGTGCTGCAAGGCGTGCTCGGCACGCTGGCTGTGTCGTTTTTACCCCAATGGATGGGTGCTTGATGCAAAACCGCGATCCTTTATTTGCCTCCGTGATGCGCGTCTGCGCACCGCTGCTGGTATGGGCCGCGCACTTTTTCTTTTGCTACGCCTATATCGCCGCCGGCTGCGCATCGGGCATGGTGCTGGGCGTGACCACCGCGCTGGCGCTGTCGGCCTGCTGCGGCCTGCTGTGGCTGTCGTGGCGCGGCCGCATCGGCAAGGGTAGCCTGCTCGACCTGGGCGCCTTCCTGGCGTCGGTACTGAGTTTTATTGCGATCACGTGGAGTACGCTGCCGCTGATTTTCATGGCCAGTTGCCAGCCCTTTTAAGTTTTTGCGGCGTTCGGTGCGGCGTCGAACAGAAGGATGGGAAACGCGGCTGTATAGTGAATCCAAGACATCGCCACTACCGGCCTGTAAAACTTTAGGAGAGCACCATGAACCAAGATCAAGTCAAAGGTAACCTGAAAGACATCGGCGGCAAAATCCAGGAAACCGCTGGTAAAGCAGTGGGCAGCACCGAACAGCAAGTCAAGGGCCTGGCAAACCAGGCTGAAGGCAAAGCGCAGGCTGGCCTGGGCGATGCAAAAGAAAACGTCAAAGACGCGATCGACAAGATCTGATTGTTTTTGAATGTAAAAAAAGCCGCGAAAGCGGCTTTTTTTATGGGCGGAGACTTACTTTTTTTCCGTCACACCCAGGTTTTTCTTGAAAAACGCCTCGATCAGTCCATACACGTGGCGCTGGCTGCTACGTGCCGAAATGCCGTGCTTGGCGCCCGGATAGGTCATCAGGTCGAACTTCACATTCCGGTTCACCAGGTTATCGATCAGGCGCGTCGTGTTGGTGAACAGCACATTGTCGTCGGCCATGCCGTGAATCAGCAGCAGCGGCGATTTCAAGCCGTCGAGATGCGCGAACACGCCGCTGTTGGCATACGCTTGCGGATCGCTCTTTGGCGTGGCGCCGACGAATTGCTCGGTGTAGTGGGTGTCATACAGCGCCCAGTCCGTCACCGGCGCCACCGACACGCCCATCGCGATCTTGTCCGATGCCGCCGAGAGCAGGCGCAAGGTCATGAAGCCGCCGTAGCTCCAGCCGAACACGCCGACGCGCTGCGGGTCGACAAACGATTGTTTGGCCAGCCAGTCGATGCCCGTGACCTGGTCTTCGACTTCGTTCTTGCCCAGGTTGTTGTAGATGACGTCGGTGAACGCACGCTCGCGCCGGCTCGATCCGCGGTTATCCAGGCGGAACACCACGAAACCTTGCTGTGCCATGTACTGGTCAAAATAATTGCCCCAGGTACGCGTGACGCGCTGTGAATGCGGGCCGCCGTAGGTAAACAGGAACACCGGATAGCGCTTGGTCGCATCGAAATTGGCCGGCTTGATCATCGAGTAGTGCAAGGTCTGGCCGTCATGCGCCTTGATGGTGCCGAATTCGGTAGGCAAATGGTCCGGCAAGAATTTCGCGTACGGGTGCGTGGCGTTCAGTTCATTGTGCTCGAGCCACTGGATCATGCTGCCGTCGGCCTTGCGGATCGACACTTGCGGTGGCGTCTGCGGGTTCGAATAGGTGTCCACGAACAGCTGGCCATTGCGCGAAAAACTGTTTTCGTGCCAGCCGTCGCCCAGCGTGATGCGGGCCGGCTTGTCGGCATTGCTGCCATCGAGTTTCACGGCGTAGGCCTGCTTGTCGATGACGGCGTCGCGGTTCGAGGCGACGAACACCTTGCCGGCTGCTTCGTCCACGGCCAGCACATTGTCGATGCCCCATTCGCCCTTGGTGATCGGGTGCAGCAGCTTGCCCTTCATGTCGTACAAATACAGGTGTTTGCGGCCGCTGCGCTCCGACGCCCAGATAAAGGCGCTGCGGTTTTTCAGGAAGCGCAGATCGTCGTGAATGCTGACCCAGGTGGTCGAGGTTTCCGTCAACAGCGTGGTTTGCGCCAGCGTGGCGGCGTCGACGGCAATCAGTTCCAGCTTCTTCTGGTCGCGCGACTGGCGCTGATACACGATGGTCTTGCTGTCGGCACTGAAGTCGGCGCGGACCAGGTAAATATCGCGGTTCGCGCCCAGGTCGATCTTGCGCGGGGCAGGCGCATTTTGCCCGACTGCGGTCGTTGAGACCACCAGCAAATCGACCAGCACGTTCGGGTCGCCCGCGGCAGGGTAGTGCTGCTCGACCACGTCGGTGCGGTCGGCAAAGATTTCGAAACGGCGCACCACCGGCACCGGCGCTTCGTCGTAGCGTTTATACGCAATCGCCGAATCGTCGGGCGCCCAGTAGTAGCCAGTGGTCTGATCCATTTCTTCCTGGGCCACGAACTCGGCTTCGGCGTTGTGGATGGTGCCCTGGCCATCATTGGTCAGCTGGCGTTCGGCGCCCGTGGCCAGGTCGATGATGAACAGGTTCTGGGCGCGCACGAAGGAGACGAATTTGCCGCGTGGCGAAATTTTAGGGTCCAGCACATTGCCGCTGGCGACTTTGCGGGCCTGGTCGGGATGGGCCACGTCGACCAGGAACAGGTCGCCGGCAATCGGCACCAGCAACTGCTTGCCGTCCGGCGACCAGCTGTAGCTGAGAATGCCGGACAGGCTGGCGGTACGGGCGCGCTCGCGGCGGGCCTTTTCTTCCGGCGACAGATTCTCGGTTGGCACCAGCAGCTTCGAGTCGACCAGGCGATGGGTCGATTTATCCTTGGTGTTGAATTCCCACAGGTCGAGCTGGAACTGGTTGTCTTCGCGGCCGCGCAGGAAGGTGACGCGTTCGCCGTCGGGCGAAACGCGCAGGCTGCGCACGCCGGGGCCGGCAAGCGATGGGTCGCCGTGGATACGGTCGAGGGTGAGTTTTTCGGCGGAGGCGGGCATGATGGACAGAAAGGCCAGGAGGCAAACGAGAAGACGCATTGAGGTTCCGGTAGAGGTACGACAAAAATCACCCATAACGCGTCATCCCCGCGAAGGCGGGGATCCATACCCACGTCGAAAAGCGTTATCGATGCGCGAAGGTACGATAGGTTCCCGCCTGCGCGGGAATGACGGTCTCTGGGGCGACGGTAAAAAAATAAACTTATCGGCGATGCAAAGTAGCAAGACGATACCAGACTCCGTCCCAAAAATCTGTAATGACAGCCGCTAAACTGCCGTCGCTACCCGCTGCTGCGCCAGCCGCTGAAACGCCGCCGTCAACAGCACCGCCGCCACCGTCAAGCCGAGCACCAGCCCCATCCAGAAGCCGGTGGCCGACAGTGGCGCCGCCGGCGACCACGGAAACCAGCCCGGCGCCAGCCCGAGAACGCACCCGACCGGCAGCGAGACGCCCCAGAACGCCAGCAACTGGATCACCATCGGCCCGCGCGTCACTTTATAGCCACGGATCGCGCTGGCCACCGCCACCTGGGTCGAATCGGACAATTGAAACAGCGCCGCGAACAGCAGCAGCTGCACACACATGGCCTGCACCGCCAGATCCGAGGTGTAGGCCCGCGCGATTTCCCAGCGGAACAGCAAAATGAACCCGGCCGACAGCACCCCGAACGCCACCGACATCGCCACGCCCACCCAGCCGACGAAGCGCGCACGGACGGGATCGCCTTCGCCCAGCGCCTGGCCCACGCGCGTCATCAGCGCAATGCCAAAGCTCAGTGGCACCATGAACACCAGCGAGACAAAGTTGAGCGCAATCTGGTGCGCCGACACTTGCACCACGCCGAAGCGCGCCACCAGCAGGCTGATCGCACCGAACGCGCTGACCTCGGCAAAGTAGGTGATGCCGATCGGCAGCCCGAGCCGGAACATGGCGCCGATTTCGCGCCAGCCGGGGCCTTCCCATTTGCCGAACGGGTACGTGCTGCGATACACGGGCGCCGTGCGCACCCACCACACCAGCGCGCCGAGCATCAGCCACATTCCCAGCGCCGTGGCCACCGCGCAACCGATCGCGCCCATGCGCGGCAAGCCGAGATTGCCGAACACCAGCAGCCAGTTGACCAGCACATTGAACGCCAGCCCACCGAGCGCGATGACCATCACGGGGCGGGTTGCATTCATGCTGGTGGTGTAACCGTACAGCGCGCGGTAGCAGGCGAACGCCGGCATGCCCAGGCTGATCACGTGCAGGAACAAGGACGCGCGCTCGGCCACGCCGGCATCGAGGCCGATATGGTCGAACAGCAAGGTGCACAGATTGGCCACCAGGCAGCCGGCCAGGCCGACGATCAGGCCTTTCCACAGGGCCGCGCGGACCGAGTGGGGAATCTGGTCGTGGCGCCCCGCGCCGACTTCGTGGGCCACGATGGTGTTAATTGCCATCATGACGCCCATCACGGTCACCAGCACGATCGACCAGACCGAGGCCCCCAGCGACACCGCCGCCAGTTCCTCGGCGCTGACGTGGCCGGTCATGGCGACATCGGCCACGCCCATGCCGACGGTGGCCAGTTGACCGACCAGCATTGGCCACGACAGGCGCCATAAAGTGGCAATTTCTGCGCGTATGCTTGCTGCGCGCTGCACGGGAGCTACGATGGAAGACATGGCCGGTTCGCTGACGAAACCGGCGATTCTACCGATTTATGTTGCGTTTCGGCGGACTGTTCAGCGGCACCCGCGTCAGCGCTGGCCCGTTTCGCGCGGCGCGCTTGCGCGCAGGTAGGCGTGCAGCGCGCGCAGGTCGGTATCGGTCATTTGGCCCAGCGAGGCGAAGGGCATGACGCGGCTGATGGCCGAACCGTCGGGACGCTGCCCGCTGCGCATCATCGCCATGAACAGGTCCGGCTCGGGATAGGCGCGCATGGCGCTGCCCGGCCCGGGTGTCAGGTTGGCGGCAGGCGGCCATGCAGGCGGCGCGCCCGGGATCTTGCCCCCGCTCAGCTGCGGGCCGTGGCAACCGATGCAGGCGTTGGCCACGTAGGCGCCATGGGCGATCGTGACGCCGCTGGCAACCGGCTGTGCCGGCGCAAGCGTATGGTCGATCTTCTCGGCTGCATCTTCGATGGCGCCGACGCCGTACAGCGCCAGCACCGGCGTGGGCATGCGGATCACGGCCTGCTTGCCAGGCGCTGCGGGCAGTTGTTGCGTGTAGACGATCAATGCCGCCAGGTCGGCATCGGTCAGGCGGTTGTAGTCTTCGCTGGGCATGATCAGGATGGGCTGCCCGTTCGGCTTGACGCCGTGGCGGATGCTGCGCACCCAGTCGGCCTGGCCGTAACGCGCCACCGCGCTGCCGGGATGCGGCGTGATGTTGGGCGCCACCACCAGCATGCCGCCATCGTCGAAGACGGTGTTGCCGGTGCCGCTGGCGCCGTGGCAGTCGGCGCAGCCGCGCGTGGTGTACAGGTAGCGTCCCTGCGCGACCTGCGCGGGATCCTGGGAAAGCGCGATCGGCTCGACCGCCACGGCGATCACGCGCTCGCGTTTGCGCTCACCCATCGCGCTGGCGGCGAACAGGCTTGACAGTAGCAGCAACACGAGCGCCAGCAAGGCAATGCCAGCGCGTTTGAACCAGGTGCGCATCGGGTCTCTCCATGACGAACCACTGCCTTGAATGTACAACAGGTGCATGCGGGCGCAGGGGTGATTCGAATCGCATACCGGCGGTGGTTGCGAAAGGGTGACATCCACGTTGCATACATGCGGCGCGCCGTACGGTTGACGGTGGCAGGCTTTCCTTTTTTGCATGGCGGTTCTGTTACCATCGAAACGAACAGTGTCAGGAACCGTGCGCCCGGCGCCGGGATCTCGCAGTAAGATTGTAAGAACAACAAGGAGCGGTACGTGGAATATAAGGACTACTACAAGACTCTCGGCGTCGCCAAGACCGCCGATGAAGCCGAGATCAAGAAGGCCTACCGCAAGCTGGTTCGCAAGTACCACCCCGACGTCAGCAAGCTGAAAGACGCCGACAGCATGACCAAGGAACTCAACGAAGCTTACGGCGTGCTGGGCGACGCCGAAAAGCGCACGGCCTACGACGAGCTGGGCAACGCCCCCCGTGGCGGCCAGGGCTTCCAGCCGCCGCCGGACTGGGGCAGCCAGCATGGTTACGCCGGCGGCGGTGGCGGCGGCGCGGCCGACCCCAACGATTTCTTTGCCGACCTGTTCGCCAACATGGGCGGGGGCGGGGGACGCCGCGGGGCTGGTTTCAAGACGCGCGGCGAAGACATTCATGCGTCCATCGAAATCGACCTGTCCGACGCCTACACCGGCGTGACGCGCAACATCACCCTGCGCGTGCCGCAGCGTGGTGGCGCCCCGCAAGAGAAAACGCTCAGCGTCAAGATTCCCAAGGGCGTGACACCGGGCCAGCAACTGCGCCTGACCGGGCAGGGCCATCCGGGCAGCGCCGGCGCCGGCGACCTGTACCTGGAAATCCAGGTCAGGGGCGATGCGCGCTACCGGCTCGAGGGTGTGAATGTGTATGTCAGCGTGCCGGTCGCGCCGTGGGAAATGGCGCTGGGCGGCAGCATCGCCGTGCCGACCCCGTCCGGCAGCGTGGAAGTGAACGTGCCGGCCGGATCGCAAACCGGGCGCAAGCTGCGCCTCAAGGGGCGTGGCATTCCGAGCGCGACGCCGGGCGACCTGTACCTGATCCTGGACGTGGTGCTGCCGCCGGCCATCACCGACAAGGCAAAAGCACTCTACGAAGAGATGGCGCGCGAGCTGGCTTTCAACCCGCGCGACACTAAAGGAGGATGACCATGAACGACTTCACATCGATGCAGGCCTTGACCGGCGTGCTGCTCGACGAATCCGCTCTGAGCCTGGACGAACTCGCGCGCGCCTGCCAGGTCGAACCGGATTGGGTGGTGCGCCACGTCGAGGCCGGCTTGCTGGGGGAAGACGGCAGCGTGCAGGTGACCACGCTGCAGTTCCGCAGTGTCGACCTGGACCGTGCGCGCCGCCTGCTCAGCCTGGAGCGCGATTTCGAGGCCAACGAAGACGTGGCCGGCCTGGTGATCGACCTGGCCGACGAGGTGCGGCGCCTGCGCGCGCGCCTGCACGTGCTGGGTGTGGAATAAGGCTTATTTCGCCTTTCTCCGGCGCACTGCCGCCAGGCCGAATACCCCCAGGCCCAGCAGTGCAATGCTGCCAGGCTCCGGCACTGCCGCCGCCGCCGCTTCGAAGTTGAACGTGGTGACGTTCTGGCTGAAGCCGAAACTCACATTGTCGACGAAGCCGTTGAAGCTGCCGTTCCAGCCCGAGCCGATGCCGAACTCGATGCCGAGAATGGCGCTGCTGGCGTTGAGGCGGTCGGCGTTGGCAGGCTGGTTGTTGCCGGAGGTCCAGTCGGCCAGGGTCACGCCGTACGATTCCACGGTCTCGCCAGGGCTGAACTTGCGTTGCCACAGGTTGGCCGTCAGCAGGTCGCTGGAGGCCCATTGGTCGCTGACAACCGATGCGACGTTGGGGTTGTAAATCTGTTCGTAAATCAGGTATCCCTGGTCAGCGGTTGTGGCGGCGCTGCCGTCCGCGTCATACAACAGGCGCAAGGCAGGCATGACGCCACCGGCCGAGCTGGCGCTACTGCGGTACCAGTCGTAGCTGAGCGAGGTCAGCGTGCCAAGCGTGCGCGCGCCATCGTAACCCCAGGTATAAGCGTAGTCGGCTTTGCCTGAACTGTTGGTCAGCGACATTTGTACCGAGCCGTTGCCGTTGCGCGGATTGGCAGTGGTGATGCCGGCCGTCGTGGTTGACGTATAGCCGTTCGAGGTGCCGCGCAAGTTCGACAGGTTCCACTGGTTCAGGCCGCCAACGTTGAGGTCGGACGGCAGCACCGTGATAGCGGCGGCGCAAACCTGGCTGCCGGCCAGGAAGAAAGTTGCGGCAAGGAGAGTGTGCAGGCGGGTCATGGTGTCTCTTTCTTTGTTATGGGGCCGCGCAGGGGCCAGACATTTCGTTGAGCAAAAAGCAGGCCAGTTATGCATGACACATAAATAATCCTTGTGAATCAGCGGTTTATCGATCTCAGTTGCTGCTGGGAACAGTGATTCTGCTAAGCTTTGTAAAGTTATCCGACGCTTTTTTTGACACTGGTTTCATGTCCCGCCGCTACCACCACCACGTTTATGTTGTCGCACTGTCGCCCGACGTGCTGTACGAACCGCGCTTTCGGCGCGCCAACCCCGACTATGTGACCGGTCGGCCATGCGTGTACGTCGGCATGACGGGACAGACGCCGGACGTGCGCTTCGACAAGCACAAGGCAGGTATCCGCGCAAATAAATTCGCGCAGGAATACGGTCTGCGGCTGATGCCCGAGTTGTACGCGGTCTACAACCCGATGCCGTACCGGGGCGCGGCAGACATGGAAGTGGAGTTGGCCATTGCGCTCAGGGAAGCTGGATACGGGGTGTGGCAGGCCTGACTGTCAGGCGGGCCGGGTACCCGGCCACAATTTGAACAGCGTGATGGGCTGGCAGACGGCATGGATCAATTCCTGGATCAGGGGCAGGTCGTTGTAGTCGGCTTCCGGCTCGCTTGCCACGGTGCCAGTCGCCCACACGGCCAGGCGCCCGCCTGCCGACAGCGCAAACGGAAAGCCGATCACGCTCACCGTCTCGGCCGGTTGCACGGCAATGTTGGCGCCGTCGGTCATCGAGTAGGGCGTCGCGGCAATGCCGTCGGTCCGGGTGAGGGGCAGCAGCACGAAGTCGACCCGGCTGCCGTAGTGCGGGTGTTCTTTCCAGAGCCGCTCGCCGTCGATCGACCCGCCGGCGTACAGCGGCTCGACGCGCGCTTCCCATGCCGGGACGAAGCGCTGCTTGTCACAGGCAAGCGGGTGGAAAATGGCGATTTCGTTCGGGATTGCAGCGCTCGCCGCGATCGGCTTGCCGCTGCGCTGGTAGCGGCCGGTGACGTTATGGCGATTCGTGACCAGGCCGATGCCGTTTCCCAGTTTCACGATGAAGCCGGTGCCGTGGCCGACGTCGACGCCATTGCATCGCATGGTCAGCATCAGCGACTGCATGGACTGTTGTGCGATTTGCAGCATGGGAGCATCCTGGCATTTTAGTAGCCAGATGGTAACATTTTCCCCGCGAAGCGCAGGCAGCCATCCGGCACCCGCGACGACGATCAGGCAGCGCGACGCAAGGCGGGCTTGCCGGCCTTCAGTGCCAGGCGCGCTACGGGTCGCGGCAGCGCTACCACCTGGGCCGCATCGAGCTGGAACACGGCCACCAATTGCTGCAGCGCGGCGGCCTGGTCCTGCATGCTGCGCGACGCGACCGTGGCTTCTTCCACCAGCGTTGCATTCTGCTGCGTCACCTGGTCCATTTCCGTGATCGCCTTGTTGACCTGCTCGATGCCCGCACTCTGTTCACGGCTGGCAGCGCTGATTTCCTGCATGATTTCATTTACCTGGCGCACGCTGGACAGCACCTCTTCCATGGTCGCACCCGCTTCTCCGACCAGTTTGCTGCCGGATTCAACCTGCTGCACCGAATCGTTGATCAGGAGATTGATCTCCTTCGCGGCGGTGGCCGAGCGGTGCGCGAGGTTGCGCACTTCCGAGGCCACGACAGCAAAGCCGCGGCCCTGCTCGCCGGCGCGCGCCGCTTCCACGGCAGCGTTCAAGGCAAGAATATTGGTCTGGAAGGCGATGCTGTCGATCACGCTGATGATGTCCGAAATTTTCTTGGCCGAGCGGTCGATATTGCCCATCGTGCTGACCACCTTGGACACCACCGCGTTTCCCTTTTGGGCAATTGCCGAGGCACTCAGCGCCAGAGTGTTGGCCGCTTCCGCGTTGGCCGAGTTCTGGCGCACGGTTGCCGTCAGTTCTTCCATCGATGCCGCGGTTTCCTCCAGCGAACCGGCTTGCTGTTCGGTACGTGAAGACAGGTCGTCATTGCCGGCGGCGATTTCGGTGGCCGCCGTGTTGATCGTTTCCGTTCCGGTGCGCACCTCGGCGACGATGGAAGCAAGACTGTCACGCATCGACTTCATGGCAAACAGCAGGCTGCGCGTATCGTTGGGCCTGGTATGGATGGGCGTCGACAGTTCACCGGCGGCGATGCGTCCGGCAATTGTCACGGCGTAAGCCGGTTCGCCGCCAAGCGTCCTGGTGAGCGAGCGGGTAATCGCCACGGCTGCCACCGCGCCAAGCACAATACTGAGAATGAGCAGGCCGGCGATCCAGTTACGCGCGCTCACGAACGTCTGTGCGCCCGCCGCTGCGGCCGCATCGCCGCCATCGCCATACACCTTCACCAGCTTGTCGATCTGGCCGCGCAGCGAAACAATCAGCTTATTCGATTCGCCGCGAATGAGTTTTTTGGCAGCAGTATCGTCACCTGCGCGCATGGCGGCGCGAATTTTTTTATCTTCTTCAAGATAACTGCCCCACATTGCCAGAAAATCCGCATACAGCTGTTTTTCCTCCGCAGTTTCGGCGAGCTTGACGAATTTTTCCTGCATTTTTGCCAGGTCAACCAGGTCCGCTGCAATCACCTTGTCATATTTGTCCATTTCAGTTTGATCGGTGGAGATAATGTACTGAAATTCACGGGTGCGAACGCGCGCCACCTGTGACTTTATATCCTGAATTACGCGCATGCTCGGCATCCAATCCGACGACAATGCCGCGGCTGTGCTATTGACTGCTGCCAAACCGACAATGGCCGCAATGCCAATACATGCACTCAACAGCAACAGTCCAGCGAATGCAAGGCCAAGCTTGGTCGCCAACCTCATGTTTTCAAACAGTTTCATTATTGCCTCGTAGACGTTTAAACATGATTACCACGTATTGAATATAAAATTACAACATATTTATCTGAATGCAATAAATTTAGTTGCCGTAGCATAATACTTCATCGAATTCGGTGAAAGCGAAACCGTTTGTTAAAATGTTGCGTATGACCAACAATGTAATAATTATTGCAACTTGAGAAATGGGCTGCGGATGTGCTATTTCATAGGAGGAAGCAGAAACGCGTTTCCCGAAATCGATGAGAATTGAAAAAAAAGTCAATCAATAGTTGTCTTGAGTCAACCATGCTGGGCTAACATAAATTACCGATAATTTTGGGAAACAGTGTCATGTTAGTAGTGCAGGAATATCAAGGGACAATTGCGATTGCAGATGCTGCATTTCAATGGGGCGGCGATCTGGATCGGCTATTCAAGATCATTGGTCGGCACTTCCAGGATTTTAATAACAATGGTTTTTATCCGCATCCGGACGAAGTGGAAATGCGAGAGGCGTTGGCCGAAGTGGGCACGCTGCGCCGGCTCACCGAGGCGCTACGCCGGCTGAGCGCAAACGCCATCGTGCTGCGCGGACTCGGGCTGGGGGGATTGCCGGAGGAGCGGCGCAATGCGGCGCTGTATGCGCTGACGCTGATGCTGGGCTACCCGACCTCGACCGACCAGCGCACCGGCAGGGTGGCCTGGGACGTCAAGGCGCGCCCGGCCGAGGGCAAGGATACGCGTTTCGTCACGTTCTCCGAGCGCATCGGCAGTGCTGACATGCATACCGACTCTTCGTTTTACCCCATGCCTGAAGAGCAGTTTATTTTGTACGTCGTGCGCGCTGCCGAATGTGACGGCGGGCATTCGCTGCTGGTCGACGGCGAGAGCATCTACGACGCACTGCAGCGCAGCGCGGCGGGCCGCGCCGCGTACCAGCTGCTGCGCGAAACACCGGTGCCGTTCCGGGTGCCGTCGGTGTACGCCGCCAACGACGACAGCGTTGAACATCATGTCGCGCCGGTGTTCGGCGCACCGTGCCGTGAGGGCGAGCGCTTTACCCTGCGCTGGCGTTACGATGCGATCAGGAAGGGGCTGGCGTCGTGCCCTTCCATGAGTTCGCCAGCTCTCCTCGCTGCCCTGGAAATCATGCACCAGGTGGCGGAAGAGGGCGCGACGCGCTTCCGCGAGCAGTTGCCGACGGACACACTGATGATCGCCGATAACCACCGCATGCTGCACGGCCGCACCACGTACACCGACGAACAGCGCCACCTGATTCGCATCCGGATGTCGAATGTTCCGAATGCGCAGCGGGTGGGTCCGTCCGGCGTGGTGCAGGACTGAGCCGTGGCGGTGTTGCAGAGTAGCGCCGCAGACATGCGGCAGGTGGCTGGCCGCGCTGGGCTGGCGATGCTGGCGGTGATGACTGGCGTGGCGATGGCGTCGCTCGATACGGCGATTGCCAACACGGCGCTGCCGGCCATGGCGGCGCAGTTGCATACCACCCCGGCCGGCTCGATCTGGATCGTCAATATCTATCAACTGGCAATGCTGGCGACCTTGCTGCCGTTTGCTGCCTTGGGCGAAATTGCCGGTTTCCGGCGCGTGTTTATCGGCGGGCTGATCGTCTTCACCGTTGCCTCGCTGGCTTGCGCACTGGCCTGGTCCTTGCCCGTTCTCGTGGCGGCCCGCTTCGCGCAGGGCATCGGCGCCAGCGCCATGATGGCCGTCGCGACGGCCTTGATGCGGGCGATCTATCCACCCGATTTGCTGGGACGTGGATTCGGGACCAATGCGCTGGTGGTTGCCGTGGCATTTGCCGTCGGGCCGACCGTCGCGTCGCTGATCCTGGCGGTAGCGTCGTGGCCCTGGCTGTTCGCAATCAACGTCCCGTTCGGTATCGGCGCCATGTGGCTGGCGCGCCGCTGCCTGCCCGACAGCGGGCGCGGGACGCATCGTTTCGACCCCCTCGCGGCGCTCTACAACGCCGGTGCATTCGGCGCCCTGGTCCTGCTGTTCGGCGATGCGGCGCACGGCGTCGCGCCACTGCGCTTGGGCGCGGAGCTGGCGGCAGCGGTGATCTGCTTCGGCCTGCTGTTGCGGCGCCAGCGCGGCCAGCGCTTCCCCTTGCTGCCGGTTGACCTGTTCCGCAGTCCGCTTTTCTCGCTGTCGGCCCTCACGTCGGTCTGCACGTTTGCGGTCCAGGGCCTGTGTTTTGTCTCCTTGCCGTTTTATTTCGAAAGCATCGGCAGGTCGCCGATCGACACCGGCTTCCTGATGACGCCCTGGCCGGCCATGGTCGCGGTGATGGCGCCGATTGCCGGCCGCCTGAGCGACCGCTGGTCGTCGGCCATCCTGGGCGGCATCGGGCTGGCGGTTCTGAGCGCCGGCGTAATGGCGCTGGTGGTTCTGCCTGCGACACCTTCCGCGCTGGACATCGCCTGGCGCATGGGACTGTGCGGCGTCGGTTTCGGCTTCTTTCAGGCGCCTAACATGAAGGCAATCATGGCCAGCGCGCCTGCTGACCGGGCCGGCGGCGCGAGCGGCATTGTCGCCACGTCGCGTCTGATGGGGCAGGCGGCGGGCGTGGCGCTGGTGGCGTGCTGCTTCATTGTGGCAGGGAATGGGGGGCCGCGGCTGGGGTTGATGGTGGCGGTCGGGTTTGCGGCGGTGGGGGCGGGGGCGAGCTTGTTGAGGTTGAGGTTTGATGCTAATAGGTAGATGCGGGGTTGGCTGGGGCGAAGTTTGCTTCAAGAAACTGCCGGGTGATTTCCCTCTAGTCAGGCGAATCGGAGAGTTCTGTGCTTGCAAGCGCAAGTCGGATTACCGGCGCCCTGGAAATCCTCCGCGTTCTGCGGGTTGAACCCCCGCCGCCCGTTGGCGCTGGCGAAAAAAACCGTCCAGAGGACGGTTTTTTGAATGCGTGGTGGAGGCGGCGGCGGGAATCGAAGCCTCCACCATGTCACCGCTAAGTCGTTGATTTTTCTGGCCATCCATGCATCACAGTCTTGCACTTGGGGTACCCGATTGTAGTTGTGTGAGGTGATGGAGTAAACAATCAATTTTCTGCTTTCATCGCCTTGGCTATGAACGCATCTTTCTCAACCTGGTTTTGTTCAAGCATGCGCTTAACCGCTACAAAAACCGTCTCGAAATCTTTCCGTCCCACAACGTTAGTGGAATAACTTGTAGCAACGAACAGAGTGCTGTAGCGATGAATGATTGTGAGAGAACGTTCAAGCAGGCGCTTAAAGTCTGCATATGTGAGCGGAAACTGGTCACTTATCTTGACGCCAGCAGCGGTCAACTTAGCGCTCAGATGAGCCCCGCAATTGTTGCGCTGATACATAAGGATTCGAACAAGGGGATCGCTGGAAGAACAGAGAACGATATCCGCTTCAAGCTGCGCCCGGTCTGGGATTCGATAGTCCTCCGCCAGGCTGTCAACGTATGGGTTTTCCTTCATGCGCTCTCTAAAACTAGCTGCTGAAAACATGTCAGGATTGTCCCGGATAGCGATGAGCCAGCTTTTTAAGTGAAGTGACTGATGTTCCTGATCGTACGCGCGGGTGAGCATTGCCTGGCTCAACTTCACGTGCGCGGATATTGTCATATGCCAAAAATTGTTGGATTCTCTCGCGACTTCGGGGGCCGCTTGCAATGCCGTAATCAGGTCATCGTGCATTTTGTAATGGACATGAGCATCGACAATGTCGTTCGCCAGGCCAGTCAACAATCGATCCATTTCCTCATCATTATTGATTTTAAATCCCATTTAGATCGGCTCCGTAATTGATTTACCTCTAACTGATGAAAACAGTACACTATAAGGATGGAATGTGCGACGGTGTCAGGTCTGACAATCGGACATTTTTGAACTTTAACATTCAAAATTTGTCACTTCCCCGCAGAGTGGGGGGGGGATCGGTATTCCAATTCAGGCTCAACCGTATCGTAGAGGCGATGCTGTCTTGATCTTGATACCGAATAAATTTTTAAAACTGGAGGCGAACGGCAAGAAATCGCTGGGCGATTTCCCTCTAGTCAGGCGAATCGGAGAGCCTTGCGCTTGCAAGCGCAAGGCGGATTTCCGGCGGGGAGCGGTGCTCCCCGAAACCCCGGAAATCCCCCGCGTCCCGCGGGTTCGATCCCCGCCGCCTATTGTGCTGACGAAAAAAAACCGTCCGGAGGACGGTTTTTTTGGATGCGTGGTGGAGGCGGCGGGAATCGAACCCGCCTCCACCACCGTCCGCTAAGTCATTGAAATGTCTGGCCATGCGCCCGGTACTGGCTTGCCTTTGATGTCCCGTTTGGGACACCGTATCGGGGGTATCTTACCATGCACCTTTGCTGCGAATGCCGTTGGAAAGTGGTTGCATTAGCAACATCCGTGTGTAACGATCAATCCTCATCTAACACAGCAACGCCGCCACCGATAGGCGCTGCACACACTGAGGAGCGTGCATCAATGGGCGTCGGTTTTAGAATCTTTTTGGTTGGTGAGGACGACTCAATCAACCGCCTTTCAGTGAAGTCGTTTTCCGATTTCTACCTGCGTCAAAAGCCCACATTGCCTAAGTTCAGCAATTCGACCATCACCGTCGCCGTGGCCATCTGTGCGCTGGACGGGCGAGTGCCAACTGAGATCATCAAGCTGGACTGCATGCGGGTGAAGGTAGGGGCGGATGGCGCGCAAGACGAGGAGAGCTATAAAGCTGAAACCCGACTCATGGCTTGGCAACTTAGTGCTCCGTCGCACAACAGTGATTCGGCAAAGCTGAGCGACAGTTCGGTGGTCAATGCGGAGGATAGATTTGACGCTAGACGCTGGGCACAGCTTCACCCTAAACTATCCGGTCCTGCGCTTAAACGGATACTTCAAGCGCTATTCGGCAGGTCTTACTAGGCGGTCGCCCAGCGCCAGCAACAGTGATGTGATCTGTCCTGAGTGGGATGGGGTCGGATCGCAAATATATCCGTTGACGAAAGTCTTTAACTAGGCGGGCGCCGTCTTGCGACGCCAACGGCAAAGGGTATTAGCAGGTCAAATCAACTGTGGAACACCGGGCGGAAGCCAACGTTCGCGCTCCTCCGCCGGACTGTTTTTGTGCCCTCTCATGCATGACCATCGGTTATGATCGCGTGATATTTCCTCGATGAATGCCACCTCAAATATGACCGCTCTACAGTCAATTCTCCACGCCTACCGTCAAGCATCCCTTTCCGAACGTGAGAAGGGCACCTATTTCGAAGAACTGATCTGCACCTACCTCCGCAACGAAGCAACTTACCGCGACCTGTACAGCACCATCTGGACTTACAGCGACTGGGCTGCCATGCAGGGGATCGACAAGCGCGATACTGGAATTGACCTTGTGGCAAAGACGCAGGGCACAGACGAATATCACGCTATTCAATGCAAGTTTTACGCGGACGACTACAGGGTACAGCGCGGGGACATTGATAGTTTCTTCACGGCCTCGGGGAAGAAACCGTTCACCCGTCGCATAATCGTTGCGACGACGACCAACTGGAGCGAGCACGCGAACGATGCGTTGCAGGACCAGCAGCCGCCCGTCAGCAAGATCGACCTGCAGGACCTCGAAAATAGCCAGATTGATTGGTCTAAATACCAGCCGTACGTAAAGCCGACGTTTAAAGAGAAGAAGTCACTCCGCGCTCATCAAGAGCGCGCGCTTATTGCCACGCAACGCGGCTTGAGGGATGCTGATCGCGGCAAGCTCATCATGGCATGCGGCACAGGCAAGACATTCACCAGTCTGAAAATTGCTGAGGATTTAGCCGGCGCAGGAAAACGCGTGCTTTTCTTGGTGCCAAGCTTGTCGCTGCTGTCACAGACGCTGACCGAGTGGACGCAGGAAAGCGCAACGCCCTTGCACAGCTTCGCCGTCTGTTCTGATAGTGACGTTGGCAATAAGCGAAAGAAGGACGACGATGTCGTTCAGACCTTCGTCCATGAACTGCGCTACCCGGCCACGACCAAACCAGAACGTCTCGCCGCCGAAATGGCCAAGCGGCACGACAGCCAGCATATGAGCGTCGTGTTCTCGACCTATCACTCCATCGATGTAATCAGTCATGCTCAGCGTGACTTTGGCTTGGCGGATTTCGATCTGATTATCTGCGATGAGGCGCACCGCACCACCGGCGCAACGCTCGGCGATGACGAGGAAAGCGCGTTCGTCAAGGTCCACGACGCTGACTTCCTCAGGTCTTCCAAGCGCCTGTATATGACCGCTACGCCTCGCATCTATGGGGATGGCGCAAAAGCCAGCGCGGAGAAGGATAACGTAGCTCTGTGCTCAATGGACGACACCGGACTGTACGGCGAGGAGCTATTCGTCATCACCTTCAGTGAGGCCGTCAAAGCGGGGTTGCTGGTTGACTATAAGGTCCTTGTGCTCGCGATGGATGAGGCTCACATCAGCCGCAGCCTACAAAATTTGCTCAAGGACGACAACAATCAAATCAAGGTTGAGGACGCAGCCAAGATTGTTGGGTGCTGGAAGGCGCTTGGCAAGCGAGACACACGTGAGGACCTTGCTGATGATAGCGAGCCTATGCGGCGCGCTGTCGCGTTCTGTCAGGTCATTGAATACCAGGCAGGCGCGAAAGGGAATGCGAAGACTCACAAGGTCAGCTCCAAGAAGATCTCAGACATGTTTCGCGCAGTCGTCGAAGAGTACAAAATCACCAATCCCGACGATGGCAACAGCTCCCTGATATGCGAAGCGTCGCACGTGGACGGAGGGATGACTGCAAGTCAAAAGGAGGCTGAACTGACTTGGTTGAAGTCCGATGCACCTGAAGACACCTGCAGAATTCTGAGCAACGTCCGCTGCCTGTCTGAGGGGGTGGATGTGCCGGCCCTCGACGCTGTGCTCTTTCTTACTCCACGCAATTCGCAGGTGGATGTGGTGCAGTCCGTCGGTCGCGTCATGCGCAATTCGCCGGGCAAGAAGCGCGGCTACGTTGTCTTGCCCGTGATCATTCCAGCGGGCGTTGCACCGGACGAGGCCTTGAACGACAACAAGACCTACAAGATCGTTTGGCAGGTGTTGCAGGCTCTTCGTTCGCACGATGATCGCTTCGACGCGATGGTCAACAAGTTAGATCTCATTGGTAAAGACATCTCAAAAATGGAGGTGATCGCGGTCACCGAAAAAGTAGCCCAAAAAGCCAGCAAAAAATCAGGGCAAGCTAATTTAGGCAAGGGTAGATTCGCCATTGGTGAGGAACCGGCAGAATACAAGGCGCAGGTACAAGGTGAGATCGCATTCGAAATAGGGGAAATCGAGCGCGCGATCTATGCCAAAGTTGTTCAAAAATGCGGAAATCGAAATCACTGGGAGGATTGGGCCAATGACATTGCCCGCATAGCCCGGACTCACATCACGCGCATCGCCACCATCATCGGCGATGCCGAAAACGGCAGGGAGCGTATTGCCTTCGATGCGTTCGCCCGCGAGTTGCGCGATGATCTCAACGACTCGATCACGGACAGTGAAGTCATCGAAATGCTGGCCCAGCACCTCATTACCAAGCCGGTGTTCGACGCTTTATTTGAGGATTACAGCTTCGCGAAGCACAACCCGATGTCGCTTGCAATGCAGGGTGTTCTGGACGTCCTACAAGAGCATCGGCTGGATAAGGAAGCGGATACTCTCCAGCGGTTCTACGATAGCGTGAAGATGCGTGCACAGGGCATCGACACTGCGGCTGGCAAGCAGAAGATAGTGGTCGAACTCTACGATAAGTTCTTCCGCAACGCTTTCCCGAAGATGACCGAGCGATTAGGGATCGTCTACACACCGGTGGAGGTGGTGGACTTCATCATCCATAGCGTCGCGCATATCCTGAAAACAGAATTTGGTCAGACTTTGGGCAGCAAGGGAGTCCACATCATAGATCCCTTTACTGGTACCGGCACCTTTATCACTCGGTTGTTGCAGAGCGGTCTCATCGAGCCGGAGGATCTTCAGCATAAGTACAAGCACGAAATCCATGCTAACGAGCTTGTACTGCTGGCGTACTACATCGCTGCCATTAACATCGAGGCGGTCTACCACAGCATTGTGGGTGGAAAGTACCAACCGTTTGAAGGCATCTGTCTTACCGACACCTTCCAGATGTACGAGAAGGAGGATTTAGTGGACGTGTTGCTAGTGGATAACAGTGCCCGGCGCAAGCGCCAGAAAAAGTTAGACATCCGTGTCATTTTGGGCAATCCACCCTATTCAGTTGGGCAACGAACCGAGAACGACAACAACGATAATCTCGCGTATCCCCATTTGGACGAGCGTATCCGTTCGACATACGCGGAGCGATCTGACGCAGTGCTGTCCAAAGGGCTGTATGACAGCTACATCCGAGCAATCCGCTGGGCAAGTGATCGAGTAGGTAGCAGCGGCGTTATCGGTTTCGTCACGAATGCTGGTTTTATTGACGCTAATACTGCAAATGGAATGCGCCGCTGTTTAGCGGACGAGTTCAGCAGCATTTACATCTTTCACCTACGCGGAAATCAACGCACGGCTGGTGACCTGTCCCGCCGAGAAGGCGGCAAGATTTTTGGAAGTGGAAGCCGCGCACCGATAGCAATCTCGCTATTAGTTAAAAATCCAGCCGCCGAGCGCATGGGCGAAATTCATTATCACGACATTGGCGATTACTTGAGTCGAGAAGATAAGCTGGCAAAAATTGATGCGTTTTGTAGCATCGCGGGCATTACAGCGGCACACGGCTGGGAGGGAATTGTACCCGATGCTCACGGAGATTGGCTGAAGCAGCGTGACAACAGCTTTGCTGATTACATTGTGCTGGGCGATAAGAAAGGCAGCGCATCCAAATTGTTCGAGAACTTTTCGCTTGGAGTAGTCACCAACCGCGATGCATGGTGCTACAACTCCTCAAAGGCGGGCGTGGCCAACAATATGAAGAAGATGATCACTTTTTACAATGACGAGGCTGATCGCTTTGCCAAACGACATCCTGGGTTAGACAAGAAGCATCGAGAAACATTGATAGACAACTTCATTGATACAGATGCGAAGCGAATCGCCTGGACCCACAACGTAAAGCAGGAGCTTGCGAAAGACCGCCGTTTCGAGTTCGAGGATGATTGCCTTGTTTCTAGTGTGTACCGTCCCTTCAGTAAGCAGTGGCTTTACTACAGTCGTCGCTTTAATGAACGTGTCTACCAGATGCCGCGTATTTTTCCAAACGCATCGGCGAAGAACATCGTTATCATGGTGAAGCAGCGCTGGGCCGGCACGGGGCAGCTCGCCCTAATGGTCAACCAAGTTTGCGACCTCCAAGTTGATGGTGGTGCTCAATGTTTTCCGCTCTATCTTTACGATGACGTCGAGTCCGAGATGTCGGATCCTAACCAAGAGCAATCCACCTTATTCGAGGATCCGGTTACAGCCCATGTAGCTGGACGTCGTGACGCCATCACCGCACAGGGGCTGCAGCATTTCAATTTGGCTTACCCCGGAGCAAACATCAACTGCGAAGACATCTTCTACTACGTCTACGGCTTGCTGCACTCTCACGATTACCGTGAACGCTTCGCCGACAACTTGGGCAAAGAATTGCCGCGCATGCCATGTGTCAAAACCGTTGAAGATTTTTGGGCCTACTCACAAGCTGGCCGCAAATTGGCTGACCTGCACCTAAACTATGAAAGTGTAGCTCCATACCCACTGAAGATCGATAGTCGAGGAACAAAGCTCACCGATGCGGACTATAGGGTAGAGAAGATGCGATACGGCAAAAAGGGCAAGGACAAGGACCTGACGACCCTGCATTACAACGACAAGATCACCTTGACCGGTATCCCGCTCGAAGCGTACGACTACGTCGTCAATGGCAAGCCGGCTCTGGACTGGGTTGTCGAGCGCCAGAGCGTCAAGACCGACAAGGACAGCGGTATCGTCAACGACGCCAACGACTGGGCGGTCGAAACGATGGTCAACCCGCGCTATCCGATGGAGCTATTCCAGCGTGTGGTCACTGTCAGCTTGGAAACGATGAAAATAGTAATAGCTCTGCCGCCTCTTGATCTCGCTAAGTGAGCCGGCGATTAGCCCGCAATTTCAACGGTTCGACCGGGCCGCCGATCATCAGGCGGTATTTGGCGTATGACCAAGCCTGAAGCAACCGTTTTGGAAGTCCGCAAAGCCCGGCTGTGCCGTTTTTTTGCTATTCGTAGTCTCTCGGCGCCAGGAATGGTAAAAACGCCCTGACTGGCGTTTAAATCGTTTGCCCAGATGGCGCTGGCCCCGGACCGATTTTCAATTTGGCCTCCCGGTTGCACTCTCCAGAGCCATCAAGGAGCGTCATTTCTCTAGGACTTCGGTCATGCCAAGAACCCGCCAAGAAATACTCACAGTCCTTCTTCGATCACTTCATTGAGTTCGTCGTCAACCGAGGTGTCGTCGTCCCGGGCGCGGCCTCTAGCCAAGACATCGTCGTGCTCGACGTTGGCGTCATGCCGGGCGGCGGCGTTTCGCAATTCCGCGATCTCTTCAGCGGTCAGCTCGCGCACGACCAGCTCAGGCAACTCTGACGACACGTCCTCGTTGAAACGTTCCGCGCGAAGGCTATGTCGGATGATGTCGGATGTGTTCTTAAGTGCGGTCGAATATGCAGCCGCCGCACGCATGACCTGTACAGCATCTGCCAGGGTCACGGCTGTCATCGCCTCCGTCGCCGCCAGCATGATCTGCCGCAGGTGCTGCGAGTGCGCCAAGTCATCGGCTACCAAACGCGCCGCCTCCTCCTTGATGGAGGATTCGGAAGAGACCCGCGCCATGAGGTCCGCACGCGCCTGTACGAGCAGGTCCGCTTTGATCGCCCCCTTGACGGTCCCGGTCGCCGCGAAATGGCGCTGCAGGCTACGGACGCTCATGCCGAGGCGCTGACTGATTGCGAGGGCGGTGTAGCCCGCCTCTCTCAATGCAAGCGCTTGGCTGATTTCATCTGGTGCTGCTGACTTCTTCTTCATCATCAATCGTATATAGAGTAAGTATTATTAGGGCAGGGGGAAGAAACCCAGCATTCACGCGGGGTTACGCGCAAAAAGTTTCCGGGAAATCCGCACGGGACCGATTGCTGCGCCACTCACGCGTTAGCTTGCGCAGGCATTCATAGGCCACAGTGTTCAGGCCCTCATCGGCAACAGTCGAGCCTCGGAAGCGGCTAGTCCCGCTGTACCTCCCAATGCGCTGAGTATCGGGTCTCCGATACCGCCCATTCCGTCCCAGTTGCCGCCCTGACCATTTGGCGAGTACGTCCCGAACAGCGGGATGAAGATCATCAGCGAGGCGCCTGAACTTGAAATGGTGAGCTAGGCTTGTAAAGTTGAATTCGATCAGTTCCGGGATGGTCGTGAACGGAAGGGCCATGCCTCGAAGCGTGACTTCGAGACGCGCGCAATACCGGCTGGGAATCAACGATTTTTTGTTGTCTTGGGTCTTCACATAAGCGTGATAACGGATGTCGGCGTCTTTGCTATTCCGGTCTGTCAGTTGCCACGATGCTTCGAACAATTCGATCAGATCACGGCGTTGCTGAAGTGTGTTCGCGTAGTGCCGGCCTTCACCCTTCATCCGGTAGAAGTGCCAATCGTCGCCAGGCTTAGCGGTGTTGAATTTGAAGCGGTCAGTCGCGACCTCGGCCAATTGGCGAACGGTTCCGCCCTGCATGAAGGTATCGAATGCCAGCTCTACAGCAATGGGCCGGACTGATGACAGTCCGAACTTGTAATTCAACTCCTCAATCACAACAGAGAGCTGACGCATCTGATTTAAGTCTTGGATGCGGAAGCGGAACGCAGACGCGGCGCTGCCACTTCCCGCGTCCAGCGCTTCAAAGAAGGAATGCGCGCCCTGTGGGAGCCGCAAGGCTGCGTGCACAGCCTTTTTAACTGTCCAGAAATTCGATTGCCTTAATAGCTGAACTTCCAGTTCGACCCAATCGACTACGGCCCTATATGCTGAGGCTCCAACTTTCATGACTCCCCACGCCCGGCCTCAATCGGCGGCAACTCAGGGTAGAGATGGTCTTGCAGGAACTGCTCGCAAGCCTCTGGTGTCGCTCCGTTTTCCGACATCCGGCCGGCACGATGCATTACAGCGACGTAACGATCCAGGGCTTTCTCCATAAGAATGCGGAGGGCCTCGGAGGGCGTGATGCCTTGCAAGGTCGCCAGCACTTCTACGTGCACAAGATGCAGGCCCCCTAAAGTCATTAAGAAGTCTTTGCCGCCACTGGAACGCAACTTCTCACGGTACCGCCGCTGGCGCTCTGCAGGGGTAAGGGTCGCTGTGCCGATTGGCTTGCGGCCGGGCTTTTTGGTAGTAGGTAATGTGTTGTTCATGAGCAAGAGCATAACACAATTTAGTCACTAGTGATATAAGTATGCTAGAATGACTACACATTAAACGAACGCTTTGTCATGTTGTCAGAGGAACTGATGGAAATCCAGAAAGCTGTCTGCTATCTACGAGTGTCTACCCAAAAGCAGGGTGCGTCGGGATTGGGCGTTGATGCTCAGCGTGCCGCAGTCGAGCGGTACATTCAGCAAGCTGGCAACATCGAGGTAATTGAAGAGTTCGTAGAGGTCGAGACCGGCAAGGGAAGTAACGCGCTTGCGAAGCGACCGCAGTTACGAGCGGCGCTCGAATCATGCCGAAGGAGAAGTGCCACGTTATTAATTGCTAAACTCGACCGTTTGGCCCGGAATGTACACTTCGTAAGTGGTCTGCTTGAAACCGGGTGCGACTTTGTGGCTGTTGACATGCCTAAAGCAAACAAGGTCATGATCCAGATGCACGCTGTGATGGCAGAATGGGAACGGGATGAGATAAGCAAACGTACGAAAGCAGCGCTGAGCGCTGCTAAAGCACGTGGCATTGCCCTCGGTACCCAGGGTCTAACAAATTTGAAACCCAATATAGATGCACGAAAAGCAGAAGCAAACCTGTTTGCTGAAAAATTGCGAGGTCAGTTTGATGGCTTTCGGTTGCGTAATCTGACGCAGCGTCAGATGGTTGAGGAGTTAAACGAACTCGGAATTCGTACTCCTGCAGGTTACCTTTGGAAACTTATTCAGGTCCAGCGCCTTATTAAGCGACTTGCAACTCCTTAACCTAACAAGTCACTGCTATTGGATGCCGGTGTGACAGCGGATGCCACCCGGCCTTCTGTTACTGAAGTCGCTCAGGCTCGCCTATGCTCCGAAGCAGAGCATTAAACTGGTGCGGATCTGCTGCGTACATTTTGTCTAGCACGAATGTTGCGAGTTTCGGAATCTCCGGTATGTCGATAGGTTTAATGCTGCGGTCGAAAATAAGCTCCAGATGAGATAGTTCGTTATTCAGGCGGTTTGCCAGAATGACTGCCATTTCATCATCACCGAAGAACTTAGTCAGGCGTTCAGATGAATCTGACTTGTCGTCATGATGCGGATATTTGTAAAATAAAAAAGCCTCCAAAAACTTGCGTAAATTGTTCCCGAACGAGTAAAAAGGCTCGTGATTGACTTTGGCAAACTCTTGATTTCGGCACTTGTAAATCTGATGAAAGAGATAATTGAACTCAGTAACATAGTCTCTCAGATAAGAGGGCATTAGGGAGATTGTGCTCGCTAATCCACTTCGCTCAATTAAGAACTGTTGATGGCCACCGTGATTCTTTTCAGCTGGCAGTGAAATTTTCTTTAAATATTTTAGAAAATCAAGATTATGCGTTGAGATAAAAAGCTGTTTGTAGCGATAGCTGTTTGATTTGTCAGAATTTTTTTGTGGTTTCGCTATTAAGCTTTCGATCAAACTAAACATGAAGAAAATATGGTTTCCATCGAGACTGGAAATAGGATCATCGATGTAGATAATCAGTTCTTTATCTTTGCTCTCAGGCTCCTCTAGCTTGGCGATAAAATAGCAAAATGCAATCAGGCTGCATTCGCCTTCACTAAGGTTGAAGGCTGGCTTCCCATCGCGCGTAATCTCAAACTTAATTGCCGTCTTAGCTAAGTCATCTTTTGCTTCAAGTTTGATTCCGTCATGACCAAAGAAATGATTCAATAAGCTATTTATTCTATCGGCGCCCTTGCGCTCATCTTTTTGTTTGCCTCTCAGATCGGTAATTTCGCGTTCCAGCTTGACGATCTCCAAAGCAGCATCCGAATGTTCTTTAGTTGCCTTGCCGGCCTCATTTTCAAGTACGCCAATACGAGCAAGCTCAGTGTCGTATGTAATCGTTTCGGCAAACTTCGCGACATCGGTTAAACGTAATGCCTCGCGTGCTTTCCCCTTATCTAGCTCCAATGTCTTCGTTTTTCCGTTGCTCTTTACGATCAATTCGCCGATTGATTTCACGATTGCTGCAATAGCTTCTGGGTCGTATGAATTGGGTTTTATTGATACAACCTGAAACAGATTCGCCTTCCGAGCTTCAAGAGCGAATTTTATCTCTTCCAAATCTGCCTTATAACGGTTAAGGTGCTCCACAAGAGTTTTGTTGAGCTTTTCAAACTGAATCCGTTCTTCCTGGTAGAATTGCTGCCCAGTCAGCAACATAAAATTAGGTATTGAATTAATTTCGCTATTAACCGATGCAAGACACGTGGTCAGTAAATTTTCAAGCTCACCCGACTCTTTGCTAAAGTGTGAGTCCAGCACTTCCCAAATATCATCTGGCAACTCTTGACGGCAAAAAGCACATGTTTCACGCTTTTCTCTGTGGTGCGAAATTCCTTGCTTTACCCACAACTGCAGCACGCTATCGTTTAGTAATTCTTGGATCGGCTTCGTTGGTGTAATAACCCGACTTACTAAAGTCAAGGCTTGCGCTCTAAGGCTTTCAATTTCAAAGATAAAGCTAACCGATTCGGATATATCACTCAATGCTTCTTGGTTTAGCAGCGCCAGCTTCGCAGACTGTTCTTCTAGCCCCAACGCTACGAAGCCTTGTTTTTTTGTTAATGTTATATCTTTTCGGATGCTCTCAATGTTATAGACCGAAGTGCCGTATTGGCGGTTCTTCTTAATCTTGTCGTTTGCATGTGTCCTTAACTTGGCTTCAAGTGAGTCTGATCCAGTTTTATAATTAATGCGAATTAGATCACGATCTGCTAATTTCTGCTCAAGATCATAGTACAAACCAACTTTGCCTGTAACGCTTCCGAGCTTCATTTCAATCAAAGCTATGGAATCCTCTATTTCTTTGTTCTTCTCTCCAACAATTGCGAACGTTTTTATTTCGCCGCTGACTTGATTGGTCAAAAAGCTTAAATTATCTTTAACAAAATCGCTGTTGTAAACGCGTACATCGTAAGAGTGAGCAGCGAGACCAGAATGAGTCACATCTCCTTTGTTGCCATAAAGCGTAAAAGTAGGCGTGATGTAATTAGGAGGTATTTTGCCCGTTTCTAAAGCCCGAAAGATTCGTGATAACGTTGTTTTGCCAGAATAATTTCGTCCATAGATGACATTAAGCCGTTTGAAACTTTGAACGTTGTTCCCGTCGTCGCGGATCGACTTCTTCCAATTCAATGCGCTAAAACTGCCAAAACTACCGATGTCTATCTGATGGATCATAGAAGTCAGCCCTCAAATGCCGTATGGGTAAATGAACGAAGCTGAATAAATTGCCTTACGGCATTTCTTAGGCCAGCCTCGGATCTCACAGTAATGAAATACTGTAACTCATCTACCTCCTGTCGGTGCCCAATTTTTCATTTTGCCGATACTTTGACGTGCTTGGAGGGGCGCCGTTGCAAAATTGTGACTTCGGTAAATTGGGGTATGAGGAGCAATACCTCACGGGTTAATGTGAATTTTTCCACTGTAGGCTTGCGCTTTGCAGCATCTTTCACGTTCCAATATATTTTTCCGGTGATCAGGTCTGCCTCATGACCAACGATTTGTCCCACTGCGATTTCTGGCACCTCATCATTGAGTAGTGCTGAAATGAATGTGTGGCGAAAACTGTGAAAAACTTTAGTGTACCGATCCAAAATACCGCACTTTTTCTTATATCGCTGGAACCAATTCGACGCTGCTTGCGCAAAGCCATCTCTACGTTCGTTTAACTCTGGAAACAAGCGCTCTTCACCGCGATCCCGCAACAGCTTTACATAGTCTAAAAGGCCGAGTTCAATCAGCAGACTGTGTATCGGGACCAAACGTCGAGCGTTTTCGTTCTTGACCCGCTGTCCTGCTTCTTCGTCAGATATGTCTATGCACGCAACTCCGTTGTGGTCAACGAAATCAACGAGGTAGAGTTGGCATAGCTCGCCAAGTCTTGCTCCAGTCAACAGGCCCATCGGCATCAGCCAATATGCGTACGGGTTCTCAAACTTGCGTGCTGTGTACTCTTTTCCACTGAAAAGTGCGATTAGCTCCGGATTCGTAAATGGAAGTCGTTTCTTCGTGCCACTTTCGTCGAGGCTCATTCCGGTCGCTGGATTGTAAGTGATGGCATATCGTTTCTTTCCTATTGCCCACTTAAATAGACTGCTAACCCTTTCAATATTCTTGTTCACTGTACGGACTGCCATTGGTATGGGATTCATACTTAGAATTTCTTCTATATGCTTGCCCACATAGACAGGCGACTTATTCATGTTCGCAGGCAGCTTTTTCAATGTCTCCAAATATTTAATCACTACGCTGTCATCGATCTCGGCGAGTGGAATATCGCCGATCAGACGGACAAATAGCTCGAAGACCGCCTTGTATTCCTTTTCAGTTTTTTCTGTCCATTTATCTTGAACGCGCTTCGCGCGGACGAACTCTGTGATTGTTTCGGACAGCAGCGGGCCGACCGGTATCGAACCGGCTTGCAGGGAAACGCCCAACGGGGACGCAGACTTTGCCATCACATTCGCAACGAATTCAGCAAGCGAATTCTTTTCTGTTCTATGGAGCGTTGCTTGATGGCTGACGGTGTTCAGGTGGTGACGTGAAAGAGCCAAGCGTTCGACTTCGTTTATGAAGCGATTTGTATCCATATCCACGTCAGCGCTGTCGGACTGGATCGCGAAAATCAATGGTGTGAGGGTGTCCAAGATTGAATCAAGCTGGAGGTATTCTGCGGTAATCAGAGCGTCAGTTTCTGCAACCATAGGACGGCTGCGTGCGTCATCAAGCCACCGTCGCCGCGCGTCAAGCTCTTGAAGTGCATCGCGTATCCGTGCCTTCCGCTTTTCAAGGGAAGCGCCAGCGTCTGTCACCTGCAAGAGAACTTGCTGCAGTCGGCTGCGTTCCGTATCAATATCGGCAATGAACGGTAGCTCTTCAATGCTTGATGGGTCCATGGTTATATCTGTTGCTGAAAATTTATTCATGCTTCGTTGTCGTAGATCTTGGAATGTCTGCTTAAATAGACACGCCAAATGTAGGGTTTTGAGCGCAGCGTCGCGCACCTGTCCGGTGCCAAGGCTGCGGTAAATTTCTTTGGACGCAAAATGATGCCTGAGGTCACTGGGAACGGCAATGCGGAAGTAAAGCATACCGAAGCGATTTCGATGGAGGTGAGAAGGTAATTTGACCGGCATAAACGCCTCGACTTGGGGCACTCGGTTGGGACACCAAGCCAGGTCGGGACGCAGAAAAAAGAAAAGCCCTTGACGAATCAAGGGCTTAACGTGTTCAGTGGTGGAGGCGGCGGGAATCGAACCCGCGTCCGCAAGCACTCTACAGACAGTTCTACATACTTAGCACTATCATTTAATTTAACCGGTACAACGCGGATGTGCACGCTGTGTACAAGCTAGTTACCTATTATTTAGTGGCTTGCTAAGTAACCCAGCAAATCACGAGTCCCTGTAAATGACTCTAGAGCTTTTGACGGCCCACCCCAGGGACGAGGTGTTCTAGAGCTAGCAGCAATTAAGCTGCGAGTGCGTACGAGTTATCGTTTGCAGTTAAGTTTTTCAGGTTGTATTTACGAGGTAGCCCGCCCTCGGTATGCCCTGCGCTGCTTTGCAACCCACGTCGAAACCAGGTCGCCCCCACAGAACTTGGATTGTACCTCAATACTGGTAGCCGTGCCGGGTGTGTTCTCCCGTCCGCGCCAACCACTCAACTGATTAGAGCAGGGCCGGATGCGCACCCATCAGCTTGCCGGAAAACACGCGGCCAAACAGGCTCACCGAACTGGCGTGACCCGGGCGGCTGCGGGCGACGACATGGCTGAAATGCGGGGCAAACTCGGCCTCGTCTTCGAGCAATGGCTTCGGCGCCGGCTTGGAGGCAGCCGGCTTGACGGCATCCTTGATGTAGGTGGCCTGCGTTACTACGGCCGGTTCAGGACGCTGTACCAGGCCTGCGTTGGCAGTCGTACTAAACAGGTCCATGACGATGATCACCGCGGCTGCGATGGCAAGTAAGGAAGGTACACGGTGGCGGATGTCCAAGGTTTGCATGATTTTCTCCTGAGCTGGTCGCGAGGGGCAAAAAGCGTTACTGCGCAGCGCGCGGTGGCGTGGCGTTCGCCGCCGCTGAGGAAGCGAGATCTTGCGGCGCTGATTGCGCGTGCCGTGCAGCGGACCCGGCGTCGATGGCGGCCGCGTTGCGCAGGTGGTCGGTCAACGGTGTCCAGAAAGCTGGCTTGTGCGGGTCGACACGCGCATCCGGCATCACGCCAGTGATCGACGCGGCCGCAGCCAGGCTGATCGACAGGACGAACGACACAGCGATGGCCAGCATGAAGTGCAGGGAAGTGGAGGTGCGAATGGTATGCAAGGTATTTCCTGATAATGTAGCTGCGGCTAAATTGCCGAATGGAAACATCATAAGGAAAGACCAGTGCCAGGGCTAGACGTTGTCCTGTATCACTCGTAACTGAATGTAAATACGGTCGAAATCAGATTGCTGCGGGGGCGCTGCCGGCCATGCCACGCAGCGTGGCCAGCAGTTCGGCGGGGGTCTCCAGGACATAATCGGCGCCCCAGTTGGCCGGGTCGATATTGCCGCAATAGCCCCAGGCGCAGGCCACCGTGACCATGCCGGCGGCGCGGCCGGCTTCGATGTCGCGCAGGTCGTCGCCCACGTACCAGCAGGTTTCCGGCGCCAGGCCGAGGCGGCGCGCGCCTTCCAGCAGCGGGGCCGGATGCGGTTTGGCATGCGGCGTGGTGTCGCCCGAGACGATGCAGCCGGCGTGGGCCAGGCCAATCTGCGGCAGCAGCGGATCGGTGAAACGTGCCGGTTTATTCGTGACGATGCCCCAGGCCATGCCGGCATCGAGCAGGCCGGCCAGCAATTCGTCGACGCCGTCGAAGCGCGTGCTGTGAACCGCCATGGCCGACTGGTAACGGTCGAACCATTCCACGCGCAACTCTTCGTAACCGGCGTCGCCGGGCACCAGGCCGAAGGCCGCGCCGATCATGCCGCGCGCGCCGGCCGAGGCGGTCGGGCGCAACACGTCATACGGCGTGGGCGTCAGGCCGCGCTCCGTGCGCAGGTAATTCACGGCGGCAGCCAGATCGGGCGCGGTGTCGGCCAGTGTGCCGTCGAGGTCGAACAGGACGGCGCGTGGCGCGGCCAGCGGGGGAGAGGATGTCATCGCGAATTTACGTGGAATCAGACAGTTACAGAGGGCGGCTGCAGGCAACCATGTAGTTGACGCTGGTGTTGCCGTTGAGCGAATACACCTTGGTCAGCGGGTTGTAGGTCATGCCCTTCAGGCCATCGACTTGCAGGTCGGCGGCGCGCACGAATTGCGACAGTTCGGCCGGCGTCAGGAACTTGGCGTAGTCGTGGGTGCCGCGCGGCAGCATGCGCAGCACGTATTCTGCGCCAATGATGGCGAACAAGTACGACTTGGGGTTGCGGTTCAGCGTGGAGAAAAACAGGTGTCCGCCCGGTTTGACCAGGGTGGCAGCCGCACGCACGATCGACGCAGGGTCGGGAACGTGTTCCAGCATTTCCATGCAGGTGACGACATCGTACTGGCCGGGTTCGGCCAGCGCCATGTCTTCGGCGGCGATTTTCTGATAACGCACTTCGACGCCCGATTCCAGGCTATGCAGGTCGGCCACCTTCAGCGCTTTGTCGGACAGGTCGATTCCGGTGACGATCGCACCTTTTTTCGCCATTGCTTCGGACAACACGCCGCCGCCGCAACCGATATCGATCACGCGTTTGCCGTGCAGCGGCACGCGCGCGTTGATCCATTCAAGGCGCAGCGGATTGATCTCGTGCAGGGGACGAAATTCGGAGGTTGGATCCCACCAGCGGTGTGCAAGTTCGCTGAATTTGTTGATCTCGAGGGGGTCGGCGTTGGTATTCATGGATGGAATAATAGCGGGAATTTCGGGCGAGCGACAGACCGGAAGCGTGCAGCGAAAATCACGGCCAGGCCGGAACGAAAAAAAACCCCGCCGCAGCGAGGTTTTTTACCGGTCAAAGCCGATTACTTCTTGGTGCCGACCACTTCGATGACGACGCGGCGGTTTTTGGCGCGGCCGTCAGCCGAAGCGTTGTCTGCCACTGGCTGGGTCTCGCCTTTGCCTTCGGTGTAGACGCGGTTCGATTCGACGCCCTTGCTTTCGAGGTAAGCCTTGACCGATTCAGCGCGGCGGATCGACAGCTTCTGGTTGTATTCATCGGTACCGACCGAGTCGGTATGGCCGACGGCGATGATGACTTCCAGGTTCATGTCGCCCAGCTTCGCGGTCAGTTCGTCCAGTGCGGCTTTGCCGGCTGGTTTCAGAACAGCTTTGTCGAAGTCGTAGAAGGCATCGGCCGAGTAGCTGACTTTTTCTGCGGTTGGCACTGGCGCGACCACGCCGGCGGCAACTGGCGCTTCAGGCGGCAGGGCGACGACTGGCGGCGGCGGCGCGACGCATTTGCCGTTTTCGAGTTTTTCTGGCTCGACGCACAGTGGGGCATCGCAACCTGGTACGGCATCGGCCGGGGTCCAGTAGCCGGTGCGCCAGCACAGGCCGTTCGAGTTACGCACGATCACGCCGCGCGCATCCTGCACGTAGGCGCTGTACGGTGTCTTCGCCTTGACGTCGGTCGTCACTGGCGCGTACGGCGGCGCGCTTTGTGCGAATGCGGAACCTGCCATCGCGGCAGTCGCTGCGAGCATGAGGGTGGCCAATTTTGTCATTTATTCTTTTCCTTTCGGGTGATATCCGGAGTGCGTCAACTTTGCCTGGGTGATGTCAATTTCATAATAACATCCGCCAAGCCAGTGTGTCGCACCATATGAAACAAGCAATTTACATCTCAAGCATTTTGACACACGGGGTATTTCAGGACGATGACAGCCGGGTAAATACCCTTGCGAAGCGCACATCTCGTTGTTCCCGCGCAACAATTGGTGGTCGATTCGGTCATTTGCTTGACAAAAATTGCTGAATGTCACGTCTCCTCCTTTGAGGGGCGGTCTGGCATTTGCCCTGTTGCCAGAGGGACCATGGTAAAATCGTGCGCTTGAACTTCAACATCCCAGCCTGAAAGCAGTCGACCAGACAATGGATCAATTCGCAAAAGAAACAGTCCCGATTTCACTCGAAGAAGAGATGCGCAAGAGCTACCTCGATTACGCCATGAGCGTCATCGTCGGGCGCGCATTGCCGGATGTACGAGATGGCCTCAAACCTGTGCACCGGCGCGTCCTGTTCGCCATGCACGAAATGAACAACGTCTGGAACCGGCCGTTCCTGAAATGCGCCCGGGTCGTCGGCGAGACGATGGGTAAATTTCACCCGCACGGCGATGCGTCGATTTACGACACGCTGGTGCGCATGGCCCAGGACTTCTCGCTGCGCTACACGCTGGTCGATGGCCAGGGTAATTTCGGTTCCGTCGACGGCGACAGCGCCGCGGCAATGCGTTACACCGAGTGCCGCCTGGACAAAATCGCCGGCGAAATCCTGGCCGACATCGACAAGGATACCGTCGACTTCCAGCCCAACTACGACGGCAAGGAAAAAGAACCGACGGTCCTGCCGACCCGTATTCCCAACCTGCTGATCAACGGCTCGTCCGGCATCGCGGTGGGCATGGCGACCAACATTCCGCCGCACAACCTGCACGAAGTCATTGCCGGCGCCATGCACGTGCTGCACAACCCCGACTGCACCATCGACGAACTGATCGAGCTGATCCCGGCGCCGGACTTCCCGACCGCCGGCATCATCTACGGCGTCTCGGGTGTGCGCGACGGCTACCGCACCGGCCGTGGCCGCGTTGTCATGCGCGCCAAGACCCACTTCGAAGAGTACGGCAAGGATGGCGGCCGCATCGCGATCATCGTCGACGAGCTGCCGTACCAGGTAAATAAGAAGTCGCTCCTGGAACGCATCGCCGAAAACGTGCGCGACAAGAAGCTCGAGGGCATTTCCGACATCCGCGACGAGTCCGACAAATCGGGCATGCGCGTGGTCATCGAACTGAAACGTGGCGAAGTACCGGAAGTGGTGCTGAACAACCTGTACAAGCAGACCCAATTGCAGGACACCTTCGGCATGAACATGGTGGCGCTGGTCGATGGCCAGCCGCGCCTGCTGAACCTGAAGCAGATGCTCGAATGCTTCCTGTCGCACCGCCGCGAAGTGGTCACGCGCCGCACCGTGTTCGAACTGCGCAAGGCGCGCGAACGCGGCCATATGCTCGAAGGCCTGGCCGTTGCGCTGGCCAATATCGACGACTTCATCGCCATCATCAAGGCGGCGCCGTCGCCGCCGGTCGCGAAGACCGAACTGATGGCGCGCAGCTGGGATTCGTCGCTGGTGCGCGAGATGCTGCAGCGGACCGAAGAAACCGGCGTGGGCGGCATCGAAGCCTTCCGCCCGGAGCACCTGCCGAAGCATTACGGCCTGCAGCCGGACGGCATGTACCGCCTGTCCGACGACCAGACCCAAGAAATTCTGCAGATGCGTTTGCAACGCCTGACCGGTCTCGAGCAGGACAAGATCGTCAACGAGTACAAAGACATCATGGCGCACATCGCCGACCTGCTCGACATTCTGTCCAAGCCGGAACGCGTAACCGTCATCATCGTCGACGAAATGACCGTGATCCGCAACGAATACGGCGATCCTGCCAAGGACCCGCGCCGTTCGACCATCGTGCACAACGCCAGCGACCTGGAAACCGAAGATTTAATTACGCCGCAGGACATGGTCGTCACGCTGTCGCACACCGGCTACATGAAGTCGCAGCCAATCTCCGAATACCGCGCGCAAAAACGCGGCGGACGCGGCAAGCAGGCCATGGCGACGAAAGAAGAAGACTGGATCGACCAGCTGTTCATCGCCAACACGCACGATTACATCCTGTGCTTCTCGGACCGCGGCCGCATGTACTGGCTGAAAGTGTGGGAAGTGCCGCAAGGTTCGCGCAACTCGCGCGGTAAACCGATCGTTAATATGTTCCCGCTGCAGGACAACGAGAAGATCACGGTGATCCTGCCGCTGTCGGGCGCCAACCGCACCTTCCCGGAAGACCATTACGTGTTCATGGCCACCTCGCTCGGCACCGTCAAGAAGACGCCGCTGCGCGACTTCTCCAATCCACGCAAGGCCGGCATCATCGCGGTCGACCTGGACGACGGCGACTTCCTGATCGGTGCCGCGCTGACCGACGGCGAGCACGATGTGATGTTGTTCTCCGATTCCGGCAAGGCAGTGCGCTTCGACGAAAACGATGTGCGTCCGATGGGCCGTACGGCGCGCGGCGTGCGCGGCATGAACCTGGAAGATGGCCAGCACGTGATCGCACTGCTGGTCGCTGAAAACGAGCAGCAGTCGGTGCTGACCGCGACCGAAAACGGCTTCGGCAAGCGTACCCCGATTGGTGAATACACCCGTCACGGCCGCGGCACCAAGGGCATGATCGCGATCCAGACGTCGGAACGCAATGGCCGCGTGGTTGCTGCCACGCTGGTCGAGCCGAAGGACGAGATCATGCTGATCACGACCGGCGGCGTGCTGATTCGCACCCGCGTCGCGGAAATTCGCGAAATGGGCCGCGCGACGCAAGGGGTGACCTTGATCGCTGTCGAAGACGGTACCAAGCTCTCGGGCTTGCAGCGTATCGTCGAGACCGATCTCGAAGACGTGGACCTGGAACAGGCGCCGGAATAACGGTGCTTCAAGTGCGCAGCCCGCCCCGTGCGGGCTGCGTCGTTTTGAAAGGTAAGATTTTGGGAATCAAGCCGTGACGCAGATTTATAACTTCTCCGCCGGTCCGGCGGTCTTGCCGAAAGAAGTGCTGCAACAGGCAGCGAGCGAAATGCTGGACTGGCACGGCTGCGGCATGTCGGTGATGGAAATGAGTCATCGTGGGCCGGAATTCATCTCGATCTACCGCCAGGCCGAAGCCGATCTGCGCGAGCTGCTGGCGGTGCCCGCGAATTACAAGATCCTGTTCCTGCAGGGTGGCGGACTGGGTGAGAACGCGGTCGTGCCGCTGAACCTGGTCGGACGCGTTAGCCAGCCTGCGACGATCGATTTCGTGCATTCGGGCTCGTGGTCGGGCAAGTCGATCGAGGAGGCCAAGCGGTATGCGAATGTGAATGTGGCAGCGTCAGGCGCGCCAGCGCCGTTCACTGCAGTGCCTGCCGAAGAGACATGGCAATTGACGCCCGGTGCGGCGTACCTGCACCTCTGCACCAACGAAACCATTGACGGCGTCGAATACAATTTCGTGCCGACCGTGCAGGGCGACACGCCGATCGTCGCGGACATGTCGTCGCACATTCTGTCGCGCGTGATCGACGTCAGTCAATATGGCGTGATCTTCGCCGGCGCGCAGAAGAATATCGGGCCGGCTGGCCTCACGCTGGTGATCGTGCGCGAGGATTTGCTCGACCACGCGCTGCCGATCTGCCCGTCGTCGTTCAACTGGCGCAACGTGGCGGACGCCGATTCGATGTTCAACACGCCGCCAACCTATGCGATTTACATCGCCGGCCTGGTCTTTGCGCACCTGAAAAAACGCGGTGGCGTGGCGGCGATGGAAGCGATTAATATTGAGAAGGCGCGGCTGCTGTATGCGGCGCTGGACGCTGACGGGTTTTACGAGAACCGCGTCGCGCTCGCCAACCGGTCGCGCATGAACGTGCCGTTCTATTTGCGCGACGAGAGCAAGAATGAAGCATTCCTGGCCGGTGCCAAGGCGCGCGGGCTGCTGCAACTGAAGGGCCACAAGTCCGTCGGCGGTATGCGGGCGTCGATTTATAACGCAATGCCGATCGAAGGCGTACAAGCCCTGGTCGATTATTTGAACGAGTTTGCGGGCAGGTAGTTTGCGTTTGCACGCCGTGCAAATTACCCTGCACCGTTACCCTGAAAACCGTCATTCCGGCGAAAGCCGGAACCCATGCTGAGTTCCAGAAATCGCGCTGTTCTATCCGTCGCGGCAACTTCGAAAGCGCAGCATGGACCCCGGCTTTCGCCGGGGCGACGAGCTAACTGAAAACCGCAATTGTTATTGGCGGCTCAAACAAACATGACAGACAAACTCAAACCCCTGCGCGAACAAATCGACGCAATCGACAAGCAAATCCTCGACCTGCTTGCTCAACGGGCCAACGTGGCCCAGGCCGTCGGCCACGTCAAGGCCGAAACCAATGCCCCGGTGTTTCGCCCCGAACGCGAAGCGCAGGTGCTGCGCGGCGTGGCCGAACGCAACCCCGGTCCGCTCAAGGACAAGGATCTGCAAGTCATCTTCCGCGAAATCATGTCGGCCTGCCGCGCGCTGGAAAAGCGCGTCACCGTCGCCTATCTCGGCCCCACCGGTACCTTCAGCGAACAAGCCGTGTTCCAGCAATTCGGCAGTTCGGTCGAGGGCTTGCCATGCGTGTCGATCGATGAAGTGTTCCGCGCCACCGAAGCCGGCACCGCCGACTTCGGCGTGGTCCCGGTCGAGAACTCGTCGGAAGGCGCGATCAACCGCACGCTCGACCTGCTGCTGGCGACGACGTCCGTCATCAGCGGCGAAGTGTCGATTGCGGTCCACCACAGCCTGATGACCAAGACCGGCGGCATGGAAGGCGTGACCGCCGTCTGCGCCCATTCGCAGGCGCTGGCCCAGTGCCAGGTGTGGCTCAATTTGCACCATCCAGAACTGGAGCGGCGCGCGGTGGCCTCGAACGCGGAAGCGGCGCGCATGGCAAGCCACGATCCGACCCTGGCCGCCATCGCCAGCGAGATGGCCGGCGAGCAGTACCAGCTCGGCGTCGTGCAAGCCCACATCCAGGACGACCCGCACAACCGCACGCGCTTTGTTGTCATCGGCAGCCTGCTCACCGGCCCGTCGGGCCAGGACCGCACCTCGCTGGTGCTGGCCGTGCCGAACAAGGCCGGCGCCGTCTACAATCTGCTGTCCCCACTGGCGAAACACGGCGTGTCGATGACCCGGTTTGAATCGCGTCCGGCGCGCACCGGCACCTGGGAATATTATTTTTATGTCGATATCGAAGGCCATGTGCAGGATGCGGCCGTGGCCGCCGCGCTAAGCGAGCTGAAGGACAACGCCGCCTTTTTCAAGGTGCTCGGGTCCTATCCGCTGAGCCTTTAAACCATTTATACGAAAGTCACCCTATGTCCCAGTTTGGTCCAGATTATGTTCGCGCCATCGCCCCGTACCAGGCCGGCAAGCCGATCGCGGAAGTCGCGCGTGAATTCGGTCTCGACGAAGCCGCCATCGTCAAGCTGGCGTCCAACGAGAACCCGTTTGGCATTCCCCAGTCCAGCATCGCCGCCATGCAGGCCGCCGCAGCCGATCTCGGGCGCTACCCGGACGCCAACGGTTTCGATCTGAAAGCCGCGCTGGCGACCCGCTACGACGTGCCAGCCGCCTGGATCACGCTGGGCAACGGCTCGAACGACATCCTCGAAATCGCCGCGCACGCCTTCGTGAGCGCCGGCCAGGCGGTCGTGTATTCGCAATATTCATTCGCCGTCTACGCGCTCGCGACGCAGGGCGTGGGCGCGCGCGCGATTGTCGTGCCGGCCGTCGCGTACGGGCACGACCTCGACGCGATGGCGGCCGCCATCGACGCCGACACCCGCCTGGTCTTCATCGCCAACCCGAACAATCCGACCGGCACCTTCATCCCGGCCGCGCAAATCGCAGCCTTCCTGGCCAAGGTGCCTGCGCACGTGATCGTCGTGCTCGACGAAGCTTACAACGAGTTCCTGCAACCGGACGACCAGTTCGAGTCGGCCGCCTGGGTGCGCAGCTATCCGAACCTGGTGGTCTCGCGCACCTTCTCGAAAGCCTACGGCCTGGCCGGGCTGCGGGTCGGTTTCGCCATCGCGCAGCCGGCATTGACCGACCTGATGAACCGGATTCGCCAGCCGTTCAACGTCAACACGATGGCGCAGGCTGCGGCCATCGCGGCGCTGAACGACACGGCGTTCCTGGAGCAGGGCGCCCTGAACAACGCCGCCGGCTACCGCCAGTTCGTCGAAGCGTTCGATGAGCTGGGCCTGGAATATGTGCCATCGCACGGCAACTTCGTGCTGGTCCGGGTGGGCGACGACGCCGACGCCGGCGCGCGCGTCAACCTGGCTTTGCTCAAGCAGGGCGTGATCGTGCGCCCGGTTGGCAATTACGGCCTGCCGCAATGGCTGCGCATTTCCATCGGCCTGCCGCAGGAGAATGCGATCTTCCTTGCTGCGTTAAAAGCGGCACTGGCTTGATGTTCGGGCGCGTCGTCGTCATCGGCGCTGGCCTGATTGGCGGCTCGTTTGCGCTGGCCTTGAAGCAGGCCGGTGCGGCGCGCCATATCGTCGGCCTGGGGCGTTCGCACGACGCCATGGCGCGGGCGCTGGCGCTCGGTATCGTTGATGAAGTCTGCAGTACGCCAGCGCACGCCATGCGCGGCGCCGACCTGGTGCTGCTCGCCGCGCCGGTGGCGCAGACAGCAGCGATCCTGGCGTCGCTGCTGCCGCACCTGGAAGCGCACACCATCGTCACCGACGCCGGCAGCACCAAGTCAGACGTCGTGGCCGCCGCGCGTGCGGTGTTCGGGGAACGCATCGGCCAGTTCGTGCCTGGCCACCCGATAGCCGGCAGCGAGGCGAACGGCCCCGATGCGGCCAGGGCGAATCTGTACCGCGGCAAGAAAGCGGTTCTGACCCCGCTGCCTGAAAACAGCGCAGCAGATGTCGAGCAGGTCGCCGCCGCCTGGCGCGCCTGCGGCGCCATCATCCACAGCTTGACGCCGCAGGAGCACGACAAGGTGTTTGCCGCCGTCAGCCATTTGCCGCACTTGCTGGCCTTTGCGCTGGTCGACGACATCGCCGCCAGGCCACAGGCAGATTTGCTGTTCCAGTACGCCGCCAGCGGCTTTCGCGACTTTACCCGCATCGCCGGATCGTCGCCCGAGATGTGGCGCGACATCAGCCTGGCCAACCGCGCCGCCTTGCTCGGGGAGCTGGACGCCTATCTGGCACAATTGAGCAATGTCCGCGCCATGCTCGCGGCCGGCGACGGCGCGGCACTGGAAAACGTGTACACCAAGGCACAGCGCGCGCGCTGTGGCTGGATCGAGGCGATCGAATCAACTGAATCAGGAACACCAAAATGACGCAAGCTAAACACTACCCGAAGCACCTCGACCTGGCGCCCGTGATGCGCGTCGAAGGCACCGTGCGTCTGCCCGGCTCGAAAAGTATCTCGAACCGTACCTTGCTGCTGGCGGCGCTCTCAAGCGGCGCCTCCACGATCCACGGCTTGCTGGCGTCGGACGACACCATGGTCATGCTGGGCGCGCTGACCTCACTTGGCATCAAGTGGGAACAACAGGACGATCACACTCACATCATCCACGGCGGCGCGGGCCTGTTGCCGGTGCACGCAGCGGACCTGTTCATGGGGAATGCCGGCACCGCCATCCGTCCGCTGACCGCGGCGCTTGCCGTCATCGGCGGCGACTACACCTTGCACGGCGTCTCGCGTATGCACGAGCGTCCGATCGGCGATCTGGTCGACGCACTCAACGCGATCGGCGCGCAGATTGAATACACGGGCGAAGTGGGCTTTCCGCCGCTGCGCATCCGGCGCGGCCACATCCACGCCGAGACCTTGTCCGTGCGCGGGAATGTGTCGAGCCAGTTCCTGACGGCCGTGCTGATGGCCGCGCCGCTGATGGCGAAGGAACACGCAGTCAAGATCGACGTCGTTGGCGATCTTATAAGTAAACCGTATATCGAGATTACGCTGAACCTGATGCGGCGCTTCGGCGTGACAGTCGAACAGAACGGATGGCAGTCGTTCACCGTGCAGCCGGGCCAGCATTACACCAGCCCGGGCAGTATCCATGTCGAGGGCGATGCCTCGTCGGCCTCGTATTTTCTCGCGGCCGGTGCGATTGCCGGCGGCCCGGTACGGGTGCTGGGCGTGGGCCGCGACAGTATCCAGGGCGACGTGCGCTTCGCCGAAGCGCTCGAGCAGATGGGCGCCACGATCACGCGCGGCGATGACTGGATCGAAGCCTCCTCGAACGGCGTATTGAGGGCCATCGATGCGGACTTCAACCACATTCCCGACGCAGCGATGACGATTGCGGTGGCCGCGCTGTATGCCGACGGCACCAGCACGCTGCGCAATATCGCCAGCTGGCGCGTAAAAGAGACCGACCGCCTGGCCGCGATGGCGATCGAGCTGCGCAAGCTGGGTGCGACGGTGGAGGAGGGCGCGGATTACATTCGCATCACGCCGCCGGAGCAACTGAACCCGGCCACCATCGACACCTACGACGACCACCGCATGGCGATGTGCTTTTCGCTGGCCTCGCTCGACGGCGCCGCGCGGCGCGGTAATGCGATCCGCATCAATGACCCGAAATGCGTCGCCAAGACTTTCCCCGATTATTTTGAAACGTTTGCCGGTATCGCGGTCAACGAGCTGTTTTAGGCCTACATGACAAACCCATCTTCCATCCCCGTGATCACCATCGACGGTCCCACCGCCTCCGGCAAGGGGACCGTCGCCCACCTGGTCGCCGAGCGCCTGGGTTTCCACCTGCTCGATTCGGGCGCCTTGTATCGCCTGACGGCGTTGTCGGCCACGCGCCGCGGCGTCGACCTGCATGACGAACATGCGTTGGCCAAAGTTGCCGAACATCTGCCGGCGCGCTTTGTCGATGGTGAAATCAAACTTGCCGATGAAAACGTCGGCGAAGCGATCCGTGCCGAGGCAGTCGGCAACCTGGCCTCGCGCATTGCGGCACTGCCGGCGGTACGCCAGGCGCTCTTCGGCCTGCAGCTCGGCTTTCGCAAGGCGCCCGGCCTGGTCGCCGACGGACGCGACATGGGCACGGTCATCTTTCCAGGTGCACAACTTAAAATTTTCCTCACTGCAAGCGTTGCGGCGCGCGCGGAGCGCAGATATAAGCAATTGATTGACAAGGGATTTTCTGCTAATATGGACGATCTGCTAGCCGACTTGCAGGCGCGCGACGACCGTGATACTCATCGGTTGATTGCCCCGCTGGTGCCGGCAGAGGGTGCCCATGTACTGGATACGTCGAGCAAAACCGTTGTTGAAGCGGTCGAGCAGATCATGCAGTGGTGGGTGCAGAAGTAAGGTAACAAGCCTTGATGGGGCGTCGCTCAAGACGGTTGAATGTACTTCACGCAATTGCGAAACGTACACTCGACACCGTCTCCCGGCCAAAACCGGGATCCATGCCAAGCATGGTCTGGTGACAAGCTCATCTCTGTCTCTTCAGCGACCTCAGTGTCGGTACCGGCGGCCGCCGGAAGACCTGTCTGAGGGTAGTGGCGAACGGAGGCAATCAGGGTGTATTGGTGCTTGATGGTGGCAATGTTGTCCCCATCTGGCGTGGTCCAACCTAACCCAGTTTAAGTCGCATCCTGCGTAACTTGCTGGCTAACAAAGTAAAATCCTATGTCTACAGCAACAACTGAAGCAACCGGTATGGAAAGTTTTGCAGCACTCTTCGAAGAGTCGTTGTCAAAGCAGGATATGCGCTCCGGCGAAGTTATTTCCGCTGAAGTCGTGCGCCTCGACCACAATTTCGTGATCGTTAACGCCGGCCTCAAATCCGAAGCTTTTATTCCTATCGAAGAATTCAAGAATGACCAGGGCGAACTGGAAGTCAAAGTAGGCGACTTCGTTTCCGTGGCCATCGAGTCGCTCGAAAACGGTTTCGGCGACACCATCCTGTCGCGCGACAAGGCAAAACGCCTGGCGTCGTGGCTGGCTCTGGAAAAAGCAATGGAATCCGGCGAGATCGTCGTCGGTACCGTCAACGGTAAAGTCAAGGGCGGTCTGACCGTTCTGACCAACGGCATCCGCGCGTTCCTGCCGGGTTCGCTGGTTGACACCCGTCCGGTGAAAGACACGACCCCATTCGAAGGCAAAACCCTCGAATTCAAGGTTATCAAGCTGGACCGTAAGCGTAACAACGTGGTGCTGTCGCGCCGCGCTGTGATCGAAGCTTCGATGGGCGAAGAGCGCCAGAAGCTGATGGAAACGCTGAAAGAAGGCACGGTTGTGACCGGCGTCGTCAAGAACATCACCGACTATGGCGCCTTCGTGGACCTGGGCGGTATCGACGGCCTGCTGCACATCACCGACCTGGCATGGCGCCGCGTGCGTCACCCGTCGGAAGTATTGACGGTTGGCCAGGAAATCACTGCCAAGGTCCTGAAGTACGATCAGGAAAAGAATCGCGTTTCGCTGGGTGTTAAACAGCTGGGCGACGATCCTTGGACTGGCCTGTCCCGTCGTTACCCACAGAGCACCCGCCTGTTCGGTAAAGTCACGAACCTCACCGACTACGGCGCCTTCGTTGAAGTCGAGCAGGGTATCGAAGGTCTGGTCCACGTGTCCGAAATGGACTGGACCAACAAGAACGTGGCACCAAACAAAGTTGTCCAGCTGGGCGACGAAGTGGAAGTCATGGTTCTGGAGATCGACGAAGAGCGTCGCCGTATTTCGCTGGGCATGAAGCAGTGCAAAGCAAATCCATGGGACGACTTCGGCATGACCCACAAAAAGGGCGATAAAGTCCGTGGCGCCATCAAATCGATCACCGACTTCGGCGTGTTCATCGGCCTGGCCGGCAACATCGACGGTCTGGTGCACCTGTCCGACCTGTCGTGGACCGAAGCTGGCGAAGAAGCCGTGCGTCGTTTCAAAAAGGGCGACGAGCTGGAAGCTATCGTGCTGGCCATCGACGTGGAGCGCGAGCGCGTTTCGCTTGGTGTCAAGCAACTCGAAGGCGACCCATTCAACAACTTCGCAGCAATGAACGACAAAGGCTCCCTGGTAACGGGTACGGTCAAGTCGGTCGAAGCTAAAGGCGCTGTTATCGGCCTGAGCGAAGAAGTCGAAGGCTACTTGCGCGCTTCCGAAATCTCGCGTGACCGCGTTGAAGATGCTGGTACCCACCTCAAGGTTGGCGACAGCGTTGAAGCCCTGGTGATCAACATCGATCGCAAAGCGCGCAGCATCCAGCTGTCGATCAAAGCGAAAGACAATGTCGACACGACCGAAGCTTTGCAGAAAAACAGCTCGTCGGCTCCTGACAGCAATGCTGCTTCGGGCACCACCAGCCTGGGCGCGCTGCTCAAGGCCAAGTTCGATAACAAGAACTAAGTTTGCGGACATAGCACGATGACCAAGTCCGAGCTGATCAGCCGCCTCGCTGAGCGTTATTCTCAGTTGGTGGCCAAGGATGCGGAATACGCTGTCAAGACGATTCTCGATGCCATGACCAACGCTTTGGCGACTGGCCAACGCATCGAGATCCGCGGCTTTGGCAGTTTTGCACTGAACAGCCGGCCGCCTCGTATCGGCCGCAACCCGAAGTCGGGTGACAAAGTGATGGTCCCGGAGAAACGGGTGCCGCACTTCAAACCCGGCAAACAGTTGCGCGAACGGGTGGACGCGATGGTCGGGCAACCGATCATCGAGGACTGAGTCCAATCTGCTACTGCAAAACAAGAACGGCATCTTCGGATGCCGTTTTTTTTCGCCCCTATGTCGTCAAACATCATCCAGATGCACGACCAAACCAGAAGGAACACTAACTTTGTTTGTTGATGTAAAAAACTGTATCGAAAATCCCACGCTTTTAGCTTAAGTATAAGGTTGATTGAAAAGAACCTTTCTCAGTAGACAATTGGTTTCATATACTCCTTGTATCGTATGTATGTTGTGACACGTACAGACGACTTATAAAAAATTCCAACCACGACGAGGAAGTTACTTTGAGAAACCAGTTATTATGCAGATCCACCGCGATCGCCATCGCGTGCAGCACGCTTTGCGCCCAATTCGCACAAGCGCAGGCTGTATCGACCGCACCGATTGAAACGGTGTATGTCACCGGTTCGAACCTGAAACGGACCGACAAGGAGGGGACGTCGCCAGTGAGCGTCATCTCGGCGCAGGACATCAAGAATACCGGCGCGACCTCGGTTGCCGACCTGATGAAGCTGGTCCCATCGATGGGCTCGAACAGCAATCAGGACAACACGGGCGGCTCTGGCTTCGCCAAGGGCGTCGCAACGGCATCGTTGCGCGGTCTCGGTTCGTCATCGACGCTGATCCTGCTCAACGGTCGCCGGATTACCCCTGCGCCGTATGCTGATCCAAACCAGGGCAATTCGGTCTTGTACGACCTGAACAGCATTCCCCTCGCCGCCATCGCGCGCATCGAAATCCTGCAGGACGGCGCATCGGCCGTGTATGGTTCCGACGCGATCGCCGGTGTCATCAACTTCATCCTCAAGACCAATTACCAGGGCGCGGAACTGTCCGCCCGTACCGGCGCCAACGACGATGGTAACTTCCGTCGCAAAGGGTTCACCGGCATTTTTGGCAAGGGTGACCTGGACACTGACGGCTACACGTTCATGCTAAGCGCCGACGTCGACCAGCGCGACCGCACGGCGCTGCGCGACGCGACCGACCTGCACTACAGCCAGGCCCAGTTGCTCAATGGCCGCTTTGCCTCGGATTACGGCAGCTCGGTTTCGCAATATCCGACTTACTATCGCGAGCGGGTCGCCAACAGCAAGAATTTCGGCGTGACACAGGCAACTGCGCCGGCGAACATGAGCTTTAACTTGGGCTGCCCTGCCGGCGAACAATTGAAAGGAAGCACAGCTCTTGGCATGCTGCCGACGAACACGCTGATCGGCCGCACGTTCTGCAACTACAATTCCGACCAGTTCCTGGAAGCGCAAGGCGATTCGCGCGACATCAACCTGCTGGCGCATGGCGAACTGAAAATTGGCGCTGGCGTCACCGGTTTTTCGGACGTCGAGTATTCGCACTCACGGCGTGATTACACAGGCGTCCCGATCACGATCGGCACGACCAGCGTGGGCAACTTCACGGCGACCGGCGCTGCCGCGTCGTACCAGACCATCCTGCCGATCGGCCACCCGGACAACCCGTACACCGACCGGCGCGGATCGATCGCCTACCGCTTTGTCAATCTGCGCGGCGGCTCGAGCACCATCAATGAAGGAATACGCGCGGTTGCTGGCCTGCGCGGCAACAACTACGGCTGGGATTGGGAAAGCGCGCTGCTCTTCAACCGTGCCCAAAGCGACAGCACCAGTTATGGCCGCCTGTACCTGCCGACGCTGCGCCACCTTGTCGACGACAACTGGTCGATCGCCCGCGTGGCCGCCGATCCGACGATCGGCCATGACGTGGTCACCGATAACCGCTCGCAGATCAGCCAGTTCGATTTCAAGGGCAACCGCGAATTCGGCCAGCTGCCGGGCGGCGCGATTGGCGTGGCGGCAGGCGGCGAAATCCGGCGCGAGAGCATCAACCTGTCGCCCGACCCACTGGTTGCAAGCGGCCAGATTTATGGCCTTGCCAATACCATTCTCAACAGCAGCCGCAACGTCAAGTCGGCCTTCGTCGAAATGCGCTTCCCCGTGTTGAAAAGCGTCGAACTCGACTGGGCCGGCCGCGCCGACAAGTACGACAACCTGGCGCGCAATTTCGTGCCGAAATATGGCGCCAAATGGACCGTGAGCGATATGTTCGCTGTGCGTGGCTCGTATGCCAAGGGCTTCCGCGCGCCGTCGCTGAGTCAGATCGTGCCGGGCGGTGCCCAATTCTTTTTGAACAGCGTCGTCGATTTGAAGCGTTGCTCCGATGACGGCGTGACGCCAAAACCGGGCGGCGGCACCACCCAGGATTGCGCGGCCAGCGTCGCCGGTACGGGCGGTTTCAATCCCGCGTTGAAGCCGGAGACGTCAAAATCCTACAACCTCGGCTTCATCTTCTCGCCGACAAGCACTTTCGACATGACGGTGGACTTCTACAAGATACACCGCGAAAACGAAATCGTGCTGGGTAGCGCAAGTGAGGCGCTCAAGAACGAAGACAGCGTTCCGCAGAACATTACCCGCAACCAAAACCCGGCCAGCTTCCTGGTCAATGCCGACGGCCAGCCGATTGCCGGCACGGGCCCATTGCTGGCGATCGCAGAGCCCTGGAAAAACCAGGGCATGACGGAGCTCAATGGCGCGGATATCGAAGGCCGCCTGCGCAACAAGCTCGGCAAATGGGGCAGCCTGTCGACGACGCTGCGTGCGACCTACACCCACAGCTACAAGGTCCAGGAAAATGTGGGCGATCCAGTGCACAACGTCGTGGGCACGCGCCCGAACATCTACGACTGGGCGCTGTCGAGCGGCAGCACCATCCCGCGCTGGAAAGGCAGCATGTCGAGTACGTGGACGCAAGGCGACCACGCCGTCAACCTGTCGGTCAACTATGTCGGTCCGATTTCGCTCAAGCGGACCTACGACGGTGACACCACGTATGCGCAGCCGTTCTGCCAATACGGGACGAAGAAAGCGACGGATGCGGCAGCGGACCGCGATACGACGATTCCGCTGTACGAGGCTTACTATCCTGATTGCGCGATCAAGGAATGGGTGACAGTTGGTATCGGCTACACATACACGGGCTTTGAACACTGGAATCTGAACGCCAACATCCAGAACCTCGCGGACACGAAAGCGCCGTATGATCCATTGTATGCCGCACCGACGCCGGCGGCTGTCGGGTACAACGCCAACCTGCATAACGCCTACGGCCGTTACTTCACAGTGAGCGCGCGCTACACGTTCTGATTCACGTCAGACAGATCCAACCTCCCGGCAGTTTTGGGAGGTTTTTTTTTGCGCAGCTTGACCCTTCTGAGCCCCCGGCTTTTTGAAATATGTCTGCAGATGTGCGACACTGCGCCTTTGGTGAATTTATGGACGGACCGGGCGAATGAAATTTGTATCGACCATCGTTGGATGCTTCGTGTTTATCCTGTTTTTCGGCTTTGCGCTGAAAAACACCCAGGAAGTGAACCTGCACCTGTTCCTCGATTACGAAATTCGCGGGCCGCTGGTGTTGATGCTGCTGGCGTTTTTCATCATCGGCGCGGCGCTGGGCATCCTGGCCGTGACGCCAACCGTGTTCCGCCACCGGCGCGAAACCTCGCAGCACCGCGATACCATCCAGGCGCTGCAGAACGTGGCCGGCACCAGCGCCACCCAGCCTGCAGCCGATAGCGTCGCCACGCCGCGCTGATTTGCGTGTCTGTTTTACCCTGACAACAATAAAAGAACTACATGGAATTTGAAATCTGGTGGCTGCTTGGCATCCCCGTCTTTTTTGCCCTTGGCTGGATTGCCGCCCGGGTCGACATCAATCAACTGGTCTCGGAATCGCGCAGCTTGCCGCGCGGCTATTTCAAGGGCTTGAATTTCCTGCTCAACGAGCAGCCCGACAAGGCCATCGATGCCTTCATTGAAATCGTCAAGCTCGACCCGGAAACGGCCGATATGCACTTCGCGCTGGGCAACCTGTTCCGCCGCCGCGGCGAGACCGAGCGCGCCATCCGGGTCCACCAGAATTTGCTGTCGCGTCCCGACTTGCCGCTCGAGCAGCAAGTCCACGCTCAGTACGAATTGGGTATGGATTACCTGAAAGCCGGGCTGCTCGACCGCGCCGAAGAAACCTTCAATGCGCTGGTCGATACGCAATACGCGGTGCAGGCGCGGCGCGCGCTGCTGGAGATTTTTCAACGCGAAAAAGAATGGCGCCGCGCCATCGATGCCGCCGAAGGCTTGCAGGATTCGGGTGCCGGCGCGCGCCAGAAGGAAATCGCCCAGTTCTATTGCGAACTGGCCCAGGATGCGCTGGTGCACATGGAGCCGGAGGATGCCAAGCGGCTGCTGGAAAAGGCGCTGCAGGCCGAGCGCAAGAGCGTGCGTGCCACCATGCTGATGGGCGACGCGCAACTGGTGCAGGGCGATGTCGAAGGCGCCCTTAAAACCTGGCGCCGCGTCGAGCAGCAAAGCGTGCCGCACGTGGCACTGGTGGCGGGCCGCCTGATGGACGGCTACCGGCGCGTGGGACGCACCCAGGAAGGGGTGAATTTGCTGCGCTCCTACCTGGCCGAAGCGTCCTCGATCGACTTGATGGAAGTGGTCTTCAAGGCGGTCATCGAACTCGATGGCGTGGCCGCCGCGAAAGCGCTGGTGCTGGAAGAGTTGCGCCGCAATCCAACCCTGCTGGGCCTGGACAAATTGCTGGAAGCGCGCCTGATGGATGCGCCTGCCGAAGTGTGGGAAGAGCTGTCGATGGTGAAAAACCTGGTGCATGGCTACACCCAGAAAGTGGCGCGCTACCAGTGCAGCCATTGTGGCTTCAAGGCGCGCCAATTCTACTGGCAGTGTCCGGGATGCAGCCGTTGGGAAACCTACCCGCCGCGCCGTACCGAAGAACTCAACGTCATGAACTAAGTCTATGAAAATCACCATTATCGGCACCGGCTATGTTGGCCTCGTGACCGGCGCCTGCCTCGCCGAATTGGGCAACGACGTGTTTTGCCTGGACGTCGATGCAAAGAAAATCGCCATGCTCAACGCCGGCGGCATCCCGATCCACGAGCCGGGCCTGGAAGAAGTGGTCGCGCGCAACGTCGCCGCCGGCCGCCTGCAGTTTTCCACCGACGTGGCCGCCAGCGTGGCGCACGGCGCGCTGCAATTCATCGCCGTCGGCACGCCGCCCGATGAAGACGGCTCGGCCGACCTGCAGTACGTGCTGGCGGCCGCGCGCAATATTGGCAAGCACATGACCGGCTTTAAGGTCATCGTCGACAAGTCGACCGTGCCGGTGGGGACTGCCGAGCGCGTCACGGCGGCGCTGGCGCACGAAATCGCCGAACGTAACGCGGATGCCACGTTCTCGGTGGTGTCGAATCCGGAATTTTTGAAAGAAGGCGCGGCCGTCGAAGACTTCATGCGGCCGGACCGCATCGTCATCGGCCACGACGCGGGCGACTACGGCCAGCGCGCGCGCGAGGTGATGAAGCTGTTGTATGCGCCGTTCAACCGCAACCACGAGCGCGTCTACTGGATGGATGTGCGCTCGGCGGAATTTACCAAGTACGCGGCCAATGCCATGCTGGCCACGCGCATCTCGTTCATGAACGAATTGTCGCTGCTGGCCGACCAGGTCGGCGTCGACATCGAGGCAGTACGCCACGGCATCGGCTCCGATCCGCGCATCGGCCACAGTTTTCTTTACGCCGGCGCCGGTTACGGCGGTTCGTGTTTCCCGAAAGACGTGCAGGCGCTCGAGCGCACTGCGCGCCAGTACGACCAGGATTTGTTGATCCTGCGCGCCGTGGAGGCTGTCAACGAGCGCCAGAAACAGGTACTCGGCAAAAAGGTCGTGGCGCGCTTCGGCGCGGACTTGACGGGACGCCATTTCGCCATCTGGGGCCTGGCCTTCAAGCCGAACACGGACGACATGCGCGCAGCGCCCAGCCGCGTCGTGCTGCGTGAACTGATCGAGCGTGGCGCCAGCGTCGCCGTGTACGACCCGGTGGCGATGGACGAGGCACGGCGCGTGCTGGCGCTCGATCTGACGCCGGAACAACTGGCCAGGGTACGCTTCGGCGCCAGTCCGCTCGACACGCTGGCGCAAGCCGACGCGCTGCTCATCATCACCGAATGGAAAGCCTTCCGCAGCCCGGACTTCGAGCGCATCAAGGCCGCCTTGAAGACGCCGGTCATTTTCGATGGCCGCAACCTGTTCGAACCGGGCCAGATGGCTGAGCACGGCATCGAATACCACGGCATCGGCCGTTCGGTCCTGACCAAGGTGGAAGCATGACGGGCACGACGCAGCCCGCCAGCCGCCTGTTGCTGGCCGACGACTACCGCGGCGCGGCCGCACCTGCCCTGGAGGCCGTGCGCCTGTTGGTAGTCGGTGATGTCATGCTGGACCGCTACTGGTTCGGCGAAGTGAGCCGCATCTCGCCGGAAGCGCCGGTACCGGTGGTGCGCATCGAGCGGCGCGAAGAGCGCCTGGGCGGCGCGGCCAACGTGGCGCGCAACGCGGCCGCCCTGGGCGCCCATTGCGCGCTGCTGGGCGTGGTTGGCGCCGATGAAGCCGGCGAATCGGTGGCGCGGCTGCTGGCCGATTCATCGATTCACAGCTACCTGAAAAGCGACGCCGCAATTTCTACCATCATCAAGCTGCGCGTGATCGGGCGTCAGCAGCAGATGGTGCGCATCGATTTCGAGGATGCGCCAACGGAAGTGGTCCTGCGTGACAAGCTGACGCAGTACAAGGCGCTGCTGGCCGACTACGACGTCATCATCCTGTCCGACTACAACAAGGGCAGCCTGGTGAACGTCGCCGAAATGATCGCCGCCGCCCGTGCGGCCGGCAAGCTGGTGCTGGTCGATCCGAAGGGTGACGATTTCACGCCGTACAAGGGCGCGACCTTGCTCACGCCGAACAAATCCGAACTGAAGCGCGTGGTCGGCAGCTGGTCCAGCGAAGAACAGTTGACTGCCAAGGCGCAGGCCTTGCGCGCCGAGCTCGAGCTCGACGCCTTGTTGCTGACGCGCTCGGAAGAGGGCATGAGCCTTTACACCGCCACGGAAGTGCTGCACATGCACGCCGATGCGCGCGAAGTGTTTGACGTCTCTGGCGCCGGCGACACCGTCATCGCCACCCTGGCCGCCATGCTGGGCGCCGGCGCCACCCTGGCCGAAGCGCTGGCCACGGCGAACCGGGCGGGCGGCATCGTCGTCGGCAAACTCGGCACCGCCACCGTCACCCGCGCCGAACTCTTCACCAACTAACACTAGCCCAAAATCAAGTTCACAAAAAGTAGGGTCAGAGTCAAATTGTTTTGCAACTTTCATTCAAGAAGTTGCTCAATAATTCGACTCTGACCCTAATTGCCTAAAATTAAATGCTCGAAAATGAGGGTCAGTGTCGAATTAATATGCAATTGATTGCTGGTCAATTGCTCAATAATTCGACACTGACCCTACTTTTTTTGCAATTGATCTGTGGCTAAAGGTCGATGCGGTCGAGGCGTTTGCGTTTGCGCTTTTGTTCCTGGACGGAGATTTCCTGGACGGGCTTGCTGGCTGGTGGCGGGGCCAGCGGCAGGGGAAAGCCGAGGAAGATCATGATCAAAAAGATCGGTAACAAGCAGAAGAAGAGCGGCGTCTTCCAGTTGAGCTTACGTTTCATCATTGCTGACAAGTGGTGATGCACTTGCAAAGAGCAAGTTTTTTTCGATGCATATGGCGCGCGCCATATTGGCGTCTGCATTTTCGGTGTCGGTGGTTTTTACATCCTGTCCACGCGCTAATATTGAATTTTATGCAAGTAATTTTTTTATATAAATAATTACTTTATGGAACGCCGAATGGCGCAGCAGACCTCGGCGCCGGAAATTCGTTCGACCGGGAGTTGGCGTTCCTGCTTGGGATTGTTGGGACTGTGGTTCTGGCGCAAGAAGAAGGCGGTGGCGGCGTAGCGTGAGGCGTGATGCTTGCCGGCGCGGCCACCCGAACTGCGCCGGTAGACGGTTCCAGATTTTAAGTTTGAAACAGCGTCGTACCGGCTCCCACTGTTGACTTACCCTTGTGCGATCCGGCTGGCGATATGCGCCAGCGCTTCATCGACCTGGTCGATCAGGATCAGGCACAAATCGCCTTTGCCCAGCTTGGCCAGCGCGATGTCGATGGCGACGAATTCACCCTGAATCTCTTCGACATGGCTGGTGCGTTTGGCGCCTTGCAGGCCGTCGCGCAGCAGGGCGATGACCTCGCCATCGGCACGGCCGCGCTGGCACTGGTCCTGGTACAGCATCACGTCGTCGAACGCCGCGCCCAGGATTTGCGTTTGCTGGCGGATGTCATCATCGCGGCGGTCGCCCGCGCCACTGATCACCACCGAACGGCGCAGGCCGGGCATCGATTCCACCGCGTGCACCAGCGCCGAAATTGCATCCGGATTGTGGCCGTAGTCGGCAATCACGGTCGCGCCGCGGTAGTCGAATACATTGAAGCGGCCCGGCGCATTGTCGCTCTCGCCGACAAAGGTTTTCAGGCCCAGGCGAATCGCGTCCCACGAGATACCCACACCCCAGGCAGCCGCCACCGACGCCATCACGTTCTCGACCTGGAAGCCGATTGCGCCATTCCTCGTGATCGGTACGCCGTCCAGCGCGAAGCGGTGTTCGTGCTTGCCCTGCACGCAGACGATCTCGAGATCGTCCACATACACGACCCGGCCGCCCTTGGCGCGGTGCATCGACATCACCGGATGGCTGACGTCGAGCGCAAAGAAGGTGACCGAGCCGCGCGCGTTGTCGGCCATTGCCGCCACCGTCGGATCGGCGGCATTGAGCACCGCCACACCGCTGTCGGCCACGTTCTGCACGATCACGCGCTTCAGCACCGCGAGGTCGTCCAGCGTGGTGATGAAGTTCATGCCCAGGTGATCGCCGGCGCCGAGGTTGGTGACCACCGCCACCTGGCAGCGGTCGAAGGCGAGGCCTTCGCGCAGCAGGCCGCCGCGCGCGGTTTCGAACACGGCCGCGTCGACGTCCGGATGCAACAGCACATTGCGGGCACTTCTTGGACCGGCGCAGTCGCCGCTGTCGATGCGGCGGCCTTCGATATACACGCCGTCGGTGTTGGTCATGCCGGTGCGCAGACCGGAGGCGGTGAGCAGATGCGCGATCAGACGCACCGTCGTGGTTTTACCATTCGTGCCGGTGACGGCGACCACCGGGATGCGGCCATCGTCGCCGTCGGCGAACAGGGTGCCGACGATCGCTTCGCCAACCGCGCGGCCCTTGCCGAAGGAGGGGGACAAATGCATCCGCAGACCCGGCGCGGCATTGACTTCGACGATGCCGCCGCCCAGTTCTTCGATCGGGTGCAGCACGCTGTCGCACACCAGGTCGACGCCACAGATATCGAGGCCGATCATTTGCGCGGCCGCGATGGCGCGCGCCGCCACTTCCGGATGCACGTCGTCGGTGACGTCGGTGGCGGCGCCGCCAGTCGACAGGTTCGCGTTGTTGCGCAGGATGACGCGCTGGCCCTTGTTTGGCACCGATTCGGCCACCAGGCCCTGTTTCGCCAGGCTGCCCAGCGCGATGTCGTCGAAGCGGATCTTGGTCAGCGAGGTCGAATGGCCATTGCCGCGGCGTGGATCGAGGTTGACCGTGTCGACCAGTTCACGCACCGTGTGCACGCCGTCGCCAATCACCTGCGGCGGATCGCGGCGCGCCGCTGCCACCAGCTTGTTGCCGACCACCAGCAGGCGGAAATCGTTGCCTGGCAGGTAGCGCTCGACCAGGATATCGTCGCGGAACTCGATGGCCGCCGCGTAGGCCGCGTCGAGCTGTTCGCGCGAGGTGATGTTGACGGTCACGCCCTTGCCCTGGTTGCCGTCCTTCGGTTTCAGAACCACCGGCAGGCCGATTTCCAGCGCCACGGCCCAGGCGTCGTCCGGGTCTGCTACGGCCCGGCCCAGCGGCACCGGCACGCCGGCGGCGTCCAGCAGACGCTTGGTCAGTTCCTTGTCCTGGGCGATGGTTTCGGCAATCGCACCGGTCGAATCGACTTCGGCGGCCTGGATGCGGCGCTGCTTGCTGCCCCAGCCGAACATGACCAGGCTGCCGTCGGTCAGGCGCCGGAACGGGATGTTTCGCGCCACGGCGGCCGCCACGATCGAGCCGGTCGAGGGCCCCAGCCGCACTTCTTCATCGAGCTCGCGCAGCTGCGCCAGCGCGCCATCGAGGTCGAATGCGCTGTGCTCGACTGCGGCCTGCACCAGCGCCATGGCGAGGTCCAGGGCCAACCTGCCGACCGCTTCTTCCGAATATGCAAACACGACCTGGTAGGTGCCGGCTTCAACGGTTCTGGTGGTGCGGCTGAAGGTGACCGGACAGCCGGCTTGCGCCTGCAGGTCGAGCGCCGCCAGTTCCAGCACGTGGGTCAGCGGGACGGTGTCGTTGTGGCCGGTGGGCTGGAGTGGCGACAGTTGCGGGAACAAGGCGCGCAGGCGCGTCTCGAAGCCAGTCATGGCGCCAACCGATTCTTCATCGGGCGTGATGACCACGATCGCTTCGATCGAGGTGTGGTGGCTCCACAGATTGGGGCCCCGCAGGGCGCGTACGCGAGATACTTGCATGTAACTTCAATCCTTCCTGGTGGCCCGGCACGGTGCCGGACCAATGTAGTGAGCTTTAACCCGAGCGCTTGACGCTGGCGTCGAAGGTGCGCAGACCGGCGCTGAGCAGGTCCGCCGGCACGCCCAGCGACCAGGCGGCGGCGGTGGCCGCCAGCACGCTGCCGACATCGTCTGATACATTCGGCATCAAACGCGCCAGTTCGATGACGATGGTTTCGTCCTCGCCGTGCGCCAGCACGATGGCGCCGGCGCGCACGAACGCAATCCGTTCGCCGGCGGCGCGGTGGCTCGCCATGACGCCGAGGTGCTCGTCGGCGGCATAGAAAATCACGCTGCCGTCGCACAGTTCGGCCAGTTCGGCCACCGCTGCATCGGCGGCGTTGAGTACCGCCACGCCATCGGGCAGCACCACGTCGACCTGGCTGCGCACAACGCGCGCGAGGTCGTCGACGTCGCGCAGGTAAAACTCGGCGAGGTCGTCGACGCCGTCCATGTCGGTGACGATGCCGACCTGGCATTTATCGTAGGGCAGGCCTTCGGTGAGGATGGCGCGCGCGTTCGACTCGAACACGGCCGCTTCGATGGTGCGGTTGATCAGCAGGCGCTGGCCGGCATCGAAGCGCACGCTGTTCGCGTTCGACACGCGGCGGCTGTCGAGATACAAACCGTCGGCATTGGCCACGCCGATGTGGCGCCCGCCCAGATGCAGCAGGCAGCCCGTCAAACGGGCAACCACGCTGGCGCCGCGCGTACCGGTGACGCCGACGATCGGAATGCGCCCGCTCTCGTTCGGTGCGAACAGATGCGCGATGATGGCGGTGCCGATCGGGCGCGGCTCGCCGTGGGCCGGCTTCAAATGGGCCAGCAGGCCAGGGCTGGCATTGACTTCGATGAAGGCGCCGCGCTGCTCTTCCAGGGGGCGCGTGATGTCTTCGGCCACCAGGTCGATGCCGGCGATGTCCAGGCCCACGATGCGCGCGGCCAGCGTGGCGGCAGCGGCGATCGACGGGTGCACCAGGTCGGTGACGTCGGTGGCGACATTCCCGTTCAACTGGATCAGCACCTTCTGGCCGGCGGCCGGCACCGATTCCGGCGTCAGGTTCTGGCGCTTCAGGTCGAGGATGATTTCGGCGCTGTCCTGCGGCACGATCGCGTTCAGCGGTGCGTCTTCGGTCACGCCGCGGCGCGGGTCGATGTTGATCTGGCGGTCGCACAAGGCGATGACGTTGTGCTCGCCGTCGCCGACGATCCACAGCGATTCGCCGCGTGCAGCTGCCACCAGTTTTTTACCCACCACCAGCAGGCGGTGTTCGTCGCCGGTAACGAAGCGTTCAACCAGCACGGCCGAACTGTCGCCCTTGCGCGCGGCCAGGTGGTAGGCCGCTTCGATATCGGCCTGGGTCGACAGATTGAGCGACACGCCGCGGCCATGGTTGCCGTCGTATGGCTTGACGACCACCGGCAGGCCGATATCCTGTGCTTCTTCCCACGCTGCTTCGGCGCTGCGCACCAGGGCGCCTTCCGGCACCGGCAGGCCGCACGCGGACAGCAGTGACTTGGTCAGATCCTTGTCGCTGGCGATGCTCTCGGCAATCGCGCCGGTGCGGTCGGTCTCGGCGGTCCAGATGCGGCGCTGGGCGGCGCCGTGGCCAAGCTGCACCAGGTTGCCGTCGTTCAGACGCAAGGAAGGGATCGACCGCTCTGTGGCCGCTTCCACGATGTGCGCCGTGGAGGGGCCGAGGCAGTGGTCGTCGACCAGTTCCTTGAGCGTGTCGACTGCGCCCGCCAGGTCGAACGGCGTGTCGTTGATGGCGGCCATCAGCAGCTTGCGGCCGGTTTCGAGCGCTGCGCGCCCGACCACGCCATCGCGGGTGCGGAACGCCATTTTATAGATGCCATGCTCGCCCACCGAGCGGGTCTTGCCGAAACCGGTGCGCATGCCAGCCAGGTTTTGCAGTTCGAGCACGATGTGCTCGAGGATGTGCCCGGCCCAGGTGCCGCTGTGCAGGCGTTCGATGAAGCCGCCGCGCTCGCCCACGCCGCAGCGATGCTCGATCAGCCCCGGCAGCAGGCTGGTCAGGCGTTCGGTGAAACCGGGCAGGGTGTCGGATGGACATTCTTCCAGTTCGCCAAGGTCAAGCCACACTTCGATGACCGGGCGGTAGGTCCAGATGTTCGGGCCGCGCAAATGTGTCACCCGGAGGAACGTGATGTCGTTCTTAATTGTCATGTAATCATTTTCTTGCTATCAGCGCCATTGCGCATGAGTAGCATTACCTATATGAACTGCATATTTACTACAGTACCGGAAACCGGCGAACCACGAGCGCACATGTTGTATACTTGCCGGGACGAAGCTTACCGTGTCGTACTGATTTCTGCCAGTCTCACCCCGCGTCACTGCACCTTCTACCTCGTTCTTTTCCAGCCTGCCATCGCCTCTCAAAAGCCCGTATTAATGACGAATCAGCCACTTTCTTCCCCTGTTGCCCTTACGCTTGCAGCCATGTCGTTGCCGGAGCAGTGGCACAATGATGTCGAGAAAAATCTTTTCCCTGGGGAAAACGTTTTAAGTAGCGTTGTGGTTGACCTCGATACAAAATTACGTTTCAGAAAAGGCATTCTGGTCGTCACCAGTCGCCGTTTGCTGACGCTGGCGCCGGGTGAAACCAAGTGGCAGGACTGGTCCTACCGCGCGGGCCTCGAGCTGCGTCACCACGACCACGCCGGCGTCGGCCACCTCGAACTGCTCGATGAAAATGGCTTGCTGGCCGAATGGCGCTTTACGCTGGGCCAGAACCTCGATGCGATTCGCGTGCAGGGCAGTTTTGTTGAACAGCGCGACAGCGTCGTCAGTGGCCGCCCCATCGTCGCACCGGAAGCGCTCACCTGCCCGAGCTGCAAGGGCCCGCTCGAAGCCGACGACGAAGAGTGCCCGGTCTGCACCAAGGTGCTGTACACGCCGCCGTCGACGTGGACCCTGTTTCGCCTGTGGCGCTTCGCCAGGCCCTACCAGGGCCAGTTGTTGCTGGGTTTCCTGCTGATGCTGGGCAGTACCGCCGCGCACATGATTCCGCCTTACCTGATCATCCCGCTGACCGATAACGTGTTGGTCCCGTACCAGACCGGCCAGAAGATCGACCCGATGCTGGTGGTGTATTACATGAGCGGCCTGCTGGGCGCGGCCTTGCTGGCCTGGTTGCTGGGCTGGGGCCGCACCTATGTGCTGGCGCTGGTGTCCGAACGGATGGGCGCCGACCTGCGCGCCGAAACCTATGAACACCTGCTGAAACTGTCGCTCGAATTTTTTGGCGGCAAGCGCACGGGCGACCTGATGTCGCGCATCGGCAGCGGCAGCGACCGCATCTGCGTGTTCCTGTCTCTGCACCTGCTCGATTTCGCCTCCGACGTGCTGATGATCATCATGACCGGCGCGATCCTGTTTTCACTCAATCCGTGGCTGGCCGTGGTCACGCTGCTGCCGCTGCCGTTCATCGCCTGGATGATCCACCTGGTGCGCGACCGTCTGCGCACCGGCTTTGAAAAAATCGACCGCGTCTGGGGCGAGGTGACCAACGTCCTGGCCGATACCATTCCCGGCATCCGTGTCGTGAAGGCGTTTGCGCAGGAAAAGCGCGAAGCGGTGCGCTTCCGCGAAGCGAACAAGCACAATCTGGCCGTGAACGACAAATTGAATGCTGTCTGGTCGCTGTTTTCGCCGACCGTCTCGTTCCTGACCGAGCTTGGCATCCTGGTGATCTGGTGCTTTGGCATCTGGCAGATTTCGCGCGGCGAGATCACGCTGGGCGTGCTGTCGTCGTTCATTGCCTACAGTGGCCGCTTTTATGGTCGCCTCGATTCGATGAGCCGGATCGTCTCGGTCACGCAAAAATCGGCTTCGGCGGCGAAGCGCATTTTCGATATCCTCGACCACGTGTCGAGCGTGCCGGAACCCGTGCACCCGGTCAAACTCGACAAGATCGAAGGCCATATCGAGCTGCGCGAAGTGGGTTTCCGATATGGCAACCGCGCCGTCAACCGCGGCATTTCGCTCAACATCAAGGCCGGCGAGATGGTCGGCCTGGTCGGCCACAGCGGCTCCGGCAAGAGCACGCTGGTCAATCTGATCTGCCGCTTCTATGACGTGGCCGAAGGCGCGATCCTGCTCGATGGCGTTGATATCCGCCAGTTCGCCATTTCCGATTACCGCCGCAATATCGGCCTGGTGTTGCAGGAGCCGTTCCTGTTTTTCGGTACGATTGCCGAAAATATCGCCTACGGCAAGCCGGGTGCAACGCGCGAGGAAATCATCGCGTCGGCCAGGGCCGCGCACGCGCACGAATTCATCCTGCGCCTGCCGCAGGGTTACGATTCGATGGTCGGTGAACGGGGCCAGGGCTTGTCGGGCGGCGAGCGTCAGCGCATTTCGATTGCGCGCGCTCTGCTGATCGATCCGCCGATCCTGATCATGGACGAAGCGACCTCGTCGGTCGATTCGGAAACCGAGAAAGAAATCCAGAAGGCGCTCGACAACCTGGTGCAGGGCCGCACAACCATCGCCATCGCCCACCGCCTGTCGACGCTGCACCGCGCCGACCGCCTGGTCGTGCTCGACCGCGGCGTGGTGGTGGAAGAGGGTAGCCACGACGACCTGATGGCGCGTCAGGGCGCTTATTTCCGGCTCTACGAAGCGCAGGCGCGCAACGTGGACACCGACCTCGACGATAAGGACCATTGAGATGGCGACGACAGAATTCAATTTGCGCCGCGACAGTTTCGGCAAGCTCATCCTGACAGGCGCCGACGGCGAAGAACACCTCGGCGTGGTGCCGGTGCGCGCCTTCCCGATCCAGTCGCCGAATCAGGGCATCTCGCTGGTGCGCGACGGCGGCAAGGAAGTGGCCTGGATCGACGACATGGCGACCTTGCCCGCGCACTTGCGCACCCTGGTGCAGGATGAACTGGATGGTCGCGAATTCATGCCGGTCATTTCGTCCATCGTGGACGTCAGCAGCTTTGCGACACCCTGTACCTGGGCGGTAAAAACCGACCGCGGCGACACCGAGTTCACCTTGAAGGGCGAGGAAGACATCCGCCGCATCGGCGAGACCGCGCTGATCATCGCCGACAACCACGGCATCCAGTTCCTGATCCGCGACATGTTCACGATCGACAAGAACAGCCGCCGCATCCTGGATCGCTTCCTCTAAATCGCCATGACGGGCGAACCGGTCGATGTTGTTCTCCTCACGATCGGGTCGGCCGGCGACCTGTTTCCCTTCCTGCGCATCGGCACGGTGCTGCGTGACCTGGGCCACCGGGTCAGCTTTGTCGCGCCCTGGCTGCACCAGCCGTATGTCGAGCAGGCAGGCCTGGCGTTTCACGGCCTCGATATCGACGAAGCGGTGCTCGACGACCCCGATTTGTGGCACGCGATCCGCGGCTTCGGCGTGGTCTGGCGCGCAACGCGGCCGGCCGCTGCGCAGGTGCACAAGCTGGTCACGCCACTGTTGACCGGCCCGCGCAGCCTGATCATCGCCCATCCGCTGCTGCTGGCCGAAGCCGACCTGATCCGCGCCGCCCGCGCCGGCGTGACGGTGGTCAGTGCGCTGCTGGCGCCCCAGAATCTGCCGACCGTGTACGACCCGCTGATGGTGGGGCCGCACCGCATGCCGGCCTGGGTGCCGCACAGCGCGCGCCGCCTGCTGTGGCGCGCGGTGAGCAAATTCGTGCTCGATCCGGTCGCGCTGCCGGGTATCAATGCCGCACGGGCGCGGCACGGCTTGTCGGCCGTGCCCGGCCTGCTGCTGCATATGGCGCGCGTGCCCGACCTGACCCTGCTGCTGTTCCCCGCGTGGTTCGCCGCGCCGCAGCCGGACTGGCCGCAGCGGCTGCTGCAAGCCGATTTCGCGCTGTACGATCCGCATCCCACTGCAGCGCTATCGAGCGAGTTGCAGGCCTTCCTGGCCGCCGGGCCAGCGCCGCTGGTCTTTACGCATGGCACCGGCAACCGCCAGGCAAGCGCCTATTTCGCGGCGGCGCGCGACGCCACCTTGCAGCTGCAACGGCGCGCCATTTTTCTGACGCCGCATGCCGGCCAGGTGCCGGCCGATTTACCGCTTGCGATCCTGCGCCAGGACTACGTGCCGCTGCGCGCCTTGCTGCCGCACGCGGCCGCCCTGATGCACCATGGCGGCATCGGCACCACCGCCGAGGCGCTGCGCGCCGGCACGCCGCAGTTGATCATCCCCTTGTCGCACGACCAGTTCGACAATGCCGAGCGGGTCAAGGCGCTGGGCGTTGGGGCACGGCTCGATGCCACCCGCGTCACGCCGGCCCGGCTGGCCGCGACATTGCAAACCTTGCTGAACGGGCCCGGCTTGCACGCGCAATGCCGCGGCGTCGCGGGACGGTTCGACGATGGCGCGCGCTTTGCCGCGGCATGTGCGCACCTGGTGTCACCAAAAAATAGTGATAATCGGTAACTGTTGCCTTAGAATCACGGCAACTTCGCATCGCGCGTTGTTCGGCCAACCAAGCTGTCACTTCTCATCAGGCCACTGCCATGCGTTTTTCCATTCTGGTGCCGGCAATGCTGCTGGCGCTGCACCTTTCCGCGATTGCTGCGGCCCAGGACAATGCCAGCACAGTGGCCACTGACGCGGCGAGCGATGGGTTGCGCGCTTTGTCCATGCGTAACCGGGTAGCCGAGCAGCAGCTGCAGGCGATACGGACGGTCCGCAGTCAAAAAACGGAAGAGCAGATTGCGCAAGCGGATGTGGATGCCCTGTGCGACTACTTGCGCAAGGGTTTTGCGACATGGCATCTGCAAACGGAAGAAGAACGTGCCGCAATAACGGTCCAGGTCGATCAATTCCACCAGCGCGCGCAGCCTGGCGTCAGCGCCTGCATGGGACGACTGGTCATGCAGCGTGGCGAGGCGGCCAGCGCCCTGCTGTGGTTTTTCAACGACGGCCTCGCTGCGGACGACCGCTTGCGTCTCGACGCGAGCTGGGCGCGCTGGTATGCCGGCCAGCACGACGACGCGCTGGATGACGCCATCGCGTACATCGCTGCCGCACGGGCCAGCGGCACCCTGGCTGCGAATGATGTCGCGCTGGCGGTATCGCTGCATGTGCGGGCCGGCAAGGCCTTGCCGGCCGGCTTGAAGAAAGCGCTGCTCGGGCCGGTCAACGACCCATGGCCGGCGCCGCTGCTGGCGTGGCAGCGTGGCGCGCTGAGCGACACTGCACTGTTCAAGTCAATCGACGGGTATGGGCCCGACGCGCGCGCGCTGGCGCTCAACGATGCCTGGTTTCACATCGGTGTGCGCCGCCTGGCCAGCCGCGACAGTGCGGGCGCGGCCCAGGCCTGGCGCTGGTATCGCATCGACGGCATCCGCGGCACGCTGCCATGCGTGCTGGCGGGCCTGGAGCGGCCCGCGCAGCTGAGCCGGGATCCCGATCTGCTCGCTGGCGCCCTTTTACTCAACGCTGGAAAATTTGCCGAGGCGGCTGCAGCCTGGCGCAAGGCGGCGCAGCGCGGCGATGTGGACGCCCAGGCCTGGCTTGGCGTTATGCTTGCGGAAGGGTGGGGCGTGCCGCGCGATGCCAACGCAGCGCGCCAGCTGCTCGAGCCCGCTGCAAAGGCAGGCGCGGGGGTCGCGCTGGCCGAACTGGCCAAGTTGGCCTGGTCCGATCCACAGGCAGACAAAGACAAGGCGCGCGCCTTGCTCGACCAGGCCGTGTGGCTGGATTCTCCCCATGCCATGCTGTATTTGAGTCAACTGTACCGAAGCGGCACCTTGGCGCCACCGGCCGCGGACAGCGCAGCCGAACTCGAGCGCCAGGCCGCCGAACTGGATTTGAAGGACGCGCAGGGCAGGCAAGCTTTTCGCTACCTGAACGGTGTCGGCGTAGCGCGCAACGACGCGCTGGCACGCTATTGGGCGCAGCGCGCCATCGGCAGCGGGAATGACGATGGCTATGCGGTGCTGGCGCGCCTGCTCATGCAAGGCAGCGCTGATGACCAGCGCAGCGCCATCGGCATGGTGCGCGGCCTTGCCGAAGCGGGCAATGGCGCGGCCATGCGCACCATGGGATACGCCGCCATGCGCGGCATTGGCCAGCCAGCCGACCTGGCACTGGGCCGGACGTGGTACGCCCGCGCGCAGCAGAAAGCGGGCGCCGCGCGCATGCTGGCATTCAGTGCTGCGTTGGCGAATGTAGAAAACGACGAGCCGGCAGCCTTCGATGCTATGCGTCTGGCGGCGGAAGATGGCGACGCGGATGCCCAGTTGCGCCTGGCGGCGTGTTACAGGTACGGGCGCGGGACGCCGGTCGATGCCGTCGCTTTTGTACGCTGGGTACGCGCCGCAGCGGCCCAGGGTAACCTGGACGCCGTGAATAATTATGGCGATGCCTACGAGACGGGATTCGGCGTGCCGCGCGACATGCCGCGCGCGATGGCGCTGTACCGGCAAGCAGCACTGGCCGGCGCACCGGGTGCTTTATCCAGCCTGGCCAGCGTCCACGAAAAAGGCCTGGACACGCCGCCCAACCTGCGCCTGGCCTACACCTATGTGCTGCTGACCCAGCGCTTTATCGGCAGCAGCCCGGGAGCACCCTCGGTACAGGCACGCGCGCGCGCCATGGCGGCAAAGCTGGCGCTGCCGGAGCAAGCGCAAGCGCTTGCCGTGGCGCAGGCGTGGCAGTTGGGGCAGGCATTGCCGGGAGAGGCCGGCCTGCAATAGGCCTATCCTGCGCCAGGCGCGTGATGGAAACGCTTACCTGCTTACTTTACTGCTTACTTCAGCCCGCCCGCGCTGGTGAAATGGCGCCGTGCGTAGGTCAGCAACTGGCCGTCCGACGGATGATCGACCGTTTCGACCGCCTTGATATTGTCGGCGACAGCCGGTACCTTGGCGCTCAGGTATTTGACGAAGGCGGTCTTTTCCTGGGCTGGGCCGACCACCAGGATTTGCTGGGCATTGCTCAATGCGCCGGCGATGTCATTGTAAAAGGCGGTGTTGTCGTCTTCGTTGGCGTGCGTATCGGCGTGGTTCTGCTTCGGGTGCGGATGGGTCGAATGCGTTTTCAGCGCTTCCGATTCCGATGCATCTTTATCGAAGTGGATGATTTGGGCTTTGGTGTGGTCGAGCCAGACGACGGCGTTATTGAATGTCATGTTTTTCTTTCTAATGAAACTGCGTGAACTCGATGTCGAGCATGCAACCACTATGCGCGCTGGCCTGGCGTCAGTCGGTTCGGTACTGCACCGCCATGCGCTATTCATGGATCAGCGTGTGTCACCGCACAGTAACCGTTCGGCAGCTTTGTTGTAATACCGGCATCAGAAATCAATCGCGGGCCAGGCATGCGCAATTCCATCAGTAATAAGCCAGGCTTCGTGCGCGTGCGCGGCGCGCGCGAGCACAATCTTAAAAATGTCAGCCTCGAGATCCCGCGCGATGCGCTGGTGGTGTTCACCGGCGTGTCCGGCTCCGGCAAATCGTCGCTGGCGTTCGGCACGCTGTATGCGGAGGCGCAGCGGCGTTACCTCGAATCGGTGTCGCCCTACGCGCGTCGGCTGTTTCACCAGATGGCGGTGCCCGATGTCGACCAGATCGACGGCTTGCCGCCGGCCGTCGCGCTGCAGCAGCAACGCGGCGCAGCCACCACCCGCTCGTCGGTGGGCAGCGTCAGCACGCTGGCCAACTCGGTGCGCATGCTGTACTCCCGCGCCGGCGTCTATCCAAAGGGCCAGGACATCATTTACGCAGAAGGGTTTTCGCCCAACACGCCGGAGGGCGCCTGTCCCGAATGCTCGGGGCTGGGGCGCGTCTACCAGGTAACCGAGCAGTCGCTGGTACCGGACGATACGCTCACCATCCGCGAGCGGGCAGTGGCCGCCTGGCCGCCGGCCTGGCACGGTCAGAACCTGCGCGATATCCTCGTCACGCTGGGCTATGACGTCGATACGCCATGGCGCGATTTGCCGAAAAAGGACCGCGACTGGATCCTGTGGACCGATGAAACGCCCACCGTCCCGGTGTACGGCGGCCTGACGCCCGAAGAGACGAAGCGCGCCCTGAAACGCAAGGAAACACCGAGCTACCAGGGCACCTTCAGCGGCGCGCGCCGCTACGTGATGCAGACCTTCGCCAACACCGAAAGTGCATCGATGAAAAAGCGTGTGGCGCGCTATATGGTCAGCACGGAATGCCCGTTATGTCACGGCAAACTGCTGCGCCAGGAGGCGCTGTCAGTGACCTTTGCCGGCCTCGATATCGCCGACATCGCGCGCCTGCCGCTGGCCAGCCTGGCGGCGCTGCTCGCGCCGTACGCCGACGGCACGGCCCGCATCGACGCTGCCCATGCAAAAGCGCATCCGGAACAGGTGATCGTCACCCAGCGCATCGCCGCCGACCTGGTGGCGCGCCTGCAGGTGCTGCTCGACCTGGGCCTGGGCTACCTGGCGCTCGAGCGCAGCACCCCGACCTTGTCTCCTGGCGAACTCCAGCGCCTGCGCCTGGCAACACAGGTGCGCTCGAACCTGTTCGGCGTGGTGTACGTGCTCGATGAACCGTCGGCTGGCCTGCACCCGGCCGATACCGAAGCGCTGTTGACCGCGCTGGCGCAATTGAAGGCGTCCGGCAATTCGCTGTTCGTCGTCGAACATGCCATCGACGTGATCCGCCACGCCGACTGGATTGTCGACGTCGGCCCGGCCGCTGGCGAGCAGGGCGGCGACATTTTATATAGTGGCGAGCCGGAAGGCTTGCGCAAGGTCGCCGCCTCGCAGACGCGGCGCTACCTGTTCGACGTGGCGCCGCCGGCAGAGCGCACGCCGCGCACGCCCACCGGCTGGCTGAAACTCGACGGCGTCACGCGCAACAATCTGAAGCAGATGGCGGTCGCTTTCCCGCTGGGCGTGTTGACCAGCGTGGTGGGTGTGTCCGGCTCCGGCAAGTCGAGCCTGGTCAGCCAGGTGCTGGTCGACCTGGTCAGCCAGGGCCTGGGCCAGGCCGGCCCGGCGCCGGAAGCCGAGGAAGTGGACGACCTTGAGCAGGAAGCGACCATCGCCACCGAGGGACGCATCGTCTCGGGCCTGGACGGCGTGCGCCGCCTGGTGCGGGTCGACCAGCGTCCAATCGGCCGCACACCGCGCTCGAACCTGGCCACCTACACCGGCCTGTTCGACCAGGTGCGCAAGCTGTTCGCGGCCACCAAGATGGCCAAGGCGCGGCGCTACGACGCCGGGCGCTTTTCCTTCAATGTCGCCAAGGGCCGCTGCGAACACTGCCTCGGCGAAGGCTCCGTCATGGTCGAGCTGCTGTTCCTGCCGAGCGTGTACGCGCCGTGCCCCACCTGCGGCGGCGCCCGCTACAACGCCCAGACCCTGGAAGTGACCTATCAGGAGAAGAACATCGCCGAGGTGCTGGCGCTGACAGTCGACGCCGCCTTCGATTTCTTTGCCGGTGAAGCGCTGGTCGCACGCGCGCTGGAAACACTGCGCGAAGTTGGACTCGGTTATCTGCGCCTGGGCCAGCCGGCCACCGAGCTGTCCGGCGGCGAGGCCCAGCGCATCAAGTTGGCCACCGAACTGCAGCGCGCCAGCCGCGGCAACATGCTGTATATCCTCGACGAACCGACCACCGGGCTGCATCCGTCCGACGTCGACCGCCTGGTGCTGCAGCTCGATCGCCTGGTCGAGGCCGGTAACACGGTGATTGTGGTCGAGCACACCATGCGCGTGGTAGCGGCCTGTGACTGGGTCATCGACATCGGCCCGGGGGCGGGCGATCTGGGCGGTACAGTGGTGGCGCAGGGGCCGCCACGGGTAGTGGCCGACAGCACGGAAAGCCGGACGGCACCGTACCTGCAGCCGTATTTGCCAGCGCATGTTGCTCCAAGCAAATCAAATGTGAAGGCAAAGCGCGCCGCCTGACACGTTTGAGCCGGGCGGGGCGGATATTTGCGTTACACTCGAACTATTTTTCTCATCAAGAATCGATCGCATGCCCGGGAAATCCATCGACCAAACGCAGTTCCAACGTATTCTGACGCGCAATGTCGCCCTGCCTCTGGTGGTGGGGGTCATGAGCGCACTGGTGTTCGTTGGCATCATTGTTTATCTGATCAGCGTCCTGAACTGGGTGGAGCACTCGGAAAAGGTGATCGGCAATGCGACCGAAGTGAGTAAGCTGTCGTCGGACATGGAGACCGGCTTGCGCGGCTACCTGATCACCGACGACGAGAACTTCCTCGCGCCCTACCTGGTGGCGCGTCCGCGCATTGAACGTGAAATGACCGCGCTCGAGCAATTGGTGTCAGACAACCCGAATCAGGTCGAGCGGGTCGTCAAGGCGCGTGCCGCACATCAGGAATGGGCCAGGTTCGCCGATGAAATGATCCAGCGCCGCCGTGACAAGCGCGATTATGTCGAGCTGGTCAAGAGCGGTCGCGGCAAGGTGCTGACCGACGAAATGCGGCGTCAGTTCCAAGGCTTCCTGGAAGTCGAGCGCGGCCTGCTCCAGCAACGCAACGAGTCGTCGCGCGTTGTGACCGGCTGGTCGGTAGGACTGTACATGCTGTTCAGCCTGATCGTGGGTGGCTTGCTGGCCCTGTTCGGCCGGCGCGAACTGCTGCGCCTGTCGAATTCGTACTCGGAAGCGCTGGCCCGGCAGGAAGAGCACAATGCGTTCCTCGGTCACCAGGCGTGGCTGCGCACGGGGCAATCCGAATTGTCGACCCGCAGCGCCGGTCACAATACGGCGCGGCCCCTGTCCGAGGCCGTACTCGACTATGTTGCGCGCTACCTGGAAGCCTCGGTGGGCGCGATGTATATCCGCGACGAGCAGGGCGCGCTGCGCCGCAGCGGCACTTACGGTTTCCCGCCGGACGAACCGAGCGGCATGTCGTTCCGCGGCGCCGAATCGCTGGTCGGCCAGGCGGCGCAGGAAAACCGCGTCATCACCCTGGCTGACGTGCCGCCCGATTACATCAAGATCAACTCCGGCCTGGGGCAGAGCGCGCCACGCAACGTGTTGATCGCGCCGTTCAGCCATGAAGGCAAGGTCAACGGCGTGGTCGAAATCGGCTTCCTGCACAGCATCCGCGCGCGCGACCGCGAATTTGTGACGTTGATCGGTGAAGCGGTGGGCGCCTCGGTGAATGCCGCGCAGTATCGCCAGAAACTCCAGGAAGTGCTGTCGGAAACCCAGGCTCTGAATGAAGAATTGCAGGTTCAGCAGGAAGAGCTGCGCACCGCCAACGAAGAGCTGGAAGAGCAATCGCGCGCGCTGGAAGCGTCGCAGTCGAGCCTGGAAAACCAGCAAGCCGAACTGGAGCAGACCAACGACCAGCTGGCCGAACAGGCGCTCAATCTCGACACCAAGAATGCGGCGCTGACCGAAGCCCAGGAACTGCTGCGCCAGCGCGCGGTGGAACTGGAACGCTCAAGCCGCTACAAGTCCGAATTCCTGGCGAACATGTCGCACGAGCTGCGCACACCGTTGAACAGCTCGCTGATTCTGGCCAAATTGCTGGCCGACAATAGCAGCGGCAACCTGAACGACGAGCAAATCCGCTTTGCCCAGACCATTTATTCGGCCGGCAATGATTTGCTGCACCTGATCAACGACATCCTCGATATCTCCAAGGTCGAGGCCGGCAAGCTGGAGCTGGTGGTGGAAGATTTGCCGCTGCGCCGCGTGGTCGAAAACCTGGGCCACACCTTCGGACCGATGGCCAAGCAGAAGCAGTTGACGTTCACCGCCACAGTGGACGCGAATGTGCCGTTGACGATCAACACCGATCGCCAGCGCCTCGAGCAGGTACTCAAAAACCTGTTGTCGAATGCCGTCAAATTCACCGAGACGGGTGCGGTCAGCCTGACGGTGTCGACCGTTGACGGCGACTGGATCCGCTTCGCCGTGCGCGATTCGGGCATCGGTATCGCACCCGATCAGCAAGATAAGATTTTCGATGCCTTCCACCAGGCCGACGGCACCACCAGCCGCCGCTTCGGCGGCACCGGCCTGGGCCTGTCGATTTCGCGCGATCTGACAGCGCTGCTGGGCGGTTCCGTGGAGGTGAGCAGTACGCCAGGCGAGGGTAGCGTGTTCACCTTGACCTTGCCGGCGAATATCGATACCGGTGCGACCACGCCGCCAGTGCCGGCGCCGGTGCCGGCGCCGCGCGCGCGCGCCCCTGCGGCGCCAGTCCAGGCGAGCGCGGCGCCGGCCACCAAGGAGCAGGCGCACGTGTCGTTCCCGGACGACCGCAACAAGCTGTCCGCCGGCCAGCGCACGGTGCTGGTGATCGAAGATGAAGCGGCGTTCGCGCACATCCTGTACGACCTGGCGCACGACCTCAAGTACCGCTGCCTGGTAGCCCTGACCGCCGGCGAAGGCCTGGAGCTGGCAAGCACCCACACGCCCGACGCGATCCTGCTCGACATGCGCCTGCCGGATCGCTCCGGCCTGTCCGTGTTGCAGTTGCTCAAAGACAGCCCGGAGACGCGCCATATTCCCGTGCACGTGGTGTCGTCGGCCGACAATGCCGGCGAAGCCTTGCACCTGGGCGCCATCGGCTACGCGCTGAAGCCGGCGTCACGCGCCGACCTTGAAGCGGTGTTCCGCAAGCTGGAAGAAAAATCAGCGCAAAAGATCAAGCGCGTGCTGCTGGTGGAAGACGATGAGCGCCAGCGCGAAAGCGTGATGGCGCTGATTGCTGACGCCGACGTGGAAATTTCCGCGGTCGGCACCGGCGGCGAAGCGCTCAAGCTGCTGGCGAGCGAAATATTCGACTGTATGGTGATTGACCTCAAACTGCCGGACATGATGGGCAACGAACTGCTGCAACGGATGTCTCACGAAGAGATCTGCTCGTTCCCGCCCGTGATCGTCTACACCGGTCGCAACCTCACGCGCGACGAAGAAGCGGATCTGTTGAAGTACTCGCGCTCGATCATCATCAAGGGCGCGCGTTCGCCGGAGCGCTTGCTCGACGAAGTGACCTTGTTCCTGCATAAGGTTGAGTCACAACTGTCGTCCGAGCGCCAGACCATGCTCAAAACTGTGCGGGGGCGCGACCGCGTGTTCGACGGGCGCACGATCTTGCTGGTCGACGACGATGTGCGCAATGTGTTTGCCTTGACCGCCGCACTGGAGCAGCGTGGCGCCAAGATTGTGGTGGGGCGCAATGGTTTCGAAGCCATCGCGCGCCTCGATGAAGTGGACGCAATCGACCTGGTGTTGATGGACGTGATGATGCCCGGCATGGATGGACTGGAAGCGACGCGCCGTATTCGCGCCGATGGCCGCTTCAACCGCCTGCCCATCATCGCCATCACCGCCAAGGCGATGAAAGATGACCAGGAACAGTGTCTCGCGGCAGGTGCCAACGATTACCTGGCCAAGCCGATTGACCTGACGCGCCTTTACTCGCTGTTGCGTGTCTGGATGCCGAACCTGGAGCGCATTTGAGCGATCAACACCATCACGATGTCGACATTGAACTGAGGATGCTGATCGAAGCGGTCTACCTCAAGTACAACTACGACTTTCGCGATTACACGGGCGCCTCGCAAAAGCGCAGGGTATTGCATGCTTTGGCGGAAATGAAATGCGCCACCGTATCGGCGTTGCAATCGCGCGTCATGCACGAACCGACCGCCTTTGCGCAGCTGTTGCAGTACCTGACGATTCCCGTCACCGAGATGTTCCGCGACCCCGAGTACTTCGCGGCGCTGCGCAGCCAGGTGGTGCCGCTGCTGGAAACCTATCCCTCGCTCAAGGTCTGGGTGGCGGGCTGCAGCACGGGCGAGGAAGTGTATTCGATGGCCATCATGCTGCATGAAGAGGGGCTGCTTGAGCGTACCTTGATCTACGCCACCGACATCAACCAGACGTCCCTCGACGCGGCGCGGCGTGGCGTCTTCAACCTCGACAAGATGCGCCTGTACACCGAGAACTACCAGAAGGCGGGCGGCAAGCGGGCGTTCTCCGATTACTACACGGCGGCCTACGATGGCGCCTTGTTCGACCGCTTCCTGACCGAGAATGTGACTTTCGCTGATCACAGCCTGTCGACCGACAGTGTGTTTGCCGAGACGCATCTGGTAAGCTGCCGCAACGTCATGATTTATTTTAATAAACGCCTGCAAGATCGCGTGCTTGGCCTGTTTCACGATTCGCTGTGCCACCGTGGTTTTCTCGGACTGGGCACCAAGGAAAGCCTCGAGTTTTCCAGCTACGCGTCGCGCTTTGACGTGGTGGCGCGGCGTGAGCGCGTGTACCGCAAAAGCGCGCAGTGATATGCCGGTGAAATACGAACAGTGAGTGCTGCACCATGAAAACTGCTGCCGAGATCGCATCGGTACTGGCGGGCTACCACCCCGAGGTCCTGATCATTGCCGGCAGCGCCGGCGGCGTTGACGCGCTCCTCAAATTGTTGCCGCAGCTGCCACCGCGCTTCAGTTTGCCAGTGATTTGCATCCTGCACGTGCCAGGCGACCGTGACAGTCGCCTGGCCGAATTGTTCGACGCGCGCCTGGTTGCGCCGGTGAAGGAGGCGCACGACAAATTGCCGGTGGCAGGAGGCGCGGTGTATTTCGCGCCGTCCGGCTACCACCTGTCGATCGAGCGCGACCACGCGTTTTCGCTCAGCTGCGAGGCGCCGGTGCACTTTGCCCGTCCAGCCATCGACGTGCTGCTCGAGTCGGCGGCCGACGCGTATGGCCCCGGCCTCGCGGCCATCTTGCTGACCGGCGCCAACGCCGATGGCGCGGCCGGCATGGCGCGCGTGCACCAGCGCGGCGGCTTGACCGTCGTGCAAGATCCGGCGGAGGCACAGGCCAGTACCATGCCTGAATCCGCCATCAAACGTAGTCCACCCGACCTGATTCTGCCGCTGGTCCAGATCGGTGCGTTGTTCCCCCTGTTGGAGAAGTCATGAGCGATAAACCAAGCAAGTTGCTGATCGTGGACGATTTGCCGCAAAACCTGCGTGCCCTGGAGGCATTGATTCGCGGAGAACAGCGCCAGGTGATCCAGGCCAGTTCCGGCGATGAAGCGCTGGCGCTGTTGCTCGAACACGAATTCGCGCTGGCCATCCTCGACGTGCAGATGCCTGGCATGGATGGTTTTGAGCTGGCTGAACTGATGCGCAGTACCGAGCGCACCCGGAATATCCCGATCGTCTTCGTCAGCGCCGCCGGGCGCGAGCTCAATTACGCTTTCAAGGGCTACGAAACCGGCGCTGTCGATTTCCTGTACAAGCCGCTGGACCCGGACGCGGTGCGCGGCAAGGTCAATGTGTTCGTTGCACTCGACCAGCAGCGGCGCGAGACCCAACTCCAAATGGCGGCGCTGGAACGCAGCCGGCGCGAGCAGGAAGTGCTGCTGCGCGAGCTGGGCGATACCCAGCTCGAACTGCAACGCTCGCTGCACATGCGCGACGAATTCATGTCGCTGGTGGCGCACGAACTGCGCACGCCCCTCAATACCCTGTTCCTGGAAACCCAGATGCGCACGCTGCACGTCAAGCGCGGCAATATGGCGGCCTTCGGCCAGGAGCAAATGAGCGGCATGGTCAAGCGCGACGAGCGCCAGATCAAGGCCATGATCCGCCTCATCGATGACATGCTGGACGTGTCGCGCATGCGCAGCGGTACCTTGTCGATCCGTCCCGTCCAGGTCGAGCTGGTGGAATTGCTGGAACGGGTGGTTGCCGATTTGTCCTTGCACGCGGGCGCTACCGGCAGCACGGTCACCTTGTTGCCGCATACGCCGGTACAGGGACGCTGGGACGAGTTCCGCATCGAACAGGTGATCGTCAACCTGTTGACCAATGCGCTGCGCTACGGCAACGGGCGTCCGGTGGAAGTGAGCATTCACGAACTGGATGCGGCGGTGCGCATCGACGTGCGCGACCAGGGCCGCGGGATCGACCCGGCCGACATGGAACGCATCTTCGAGCCGTTCGAGCGCGGCGTGGCGACGGGCGAGTTGAAGGGCCTGGGCCTGGGCTTGTACATCTCGCGCCAGCTGGCGGCATCGCACGGCGGCAAGCTGACCGTGGCCAGCGAGGTGGGCAAGGGTTCCACTTTTACATTGGTACTGCCCTGCAACGACAAGCTGACCGCTGCGGACTCGCCCGCCATCACCTCCGCCGCCTGAGCCAGGCGGCCGCGCATGGTCGCGTCAGCTCTGCGTTATAGTCAAAATCAATCGAACTTATCCGTTCAATCAATTTCCCAATTTCATCCAAGCCGGCTACACTAGCCTTCATTGCAGTTCCAACCACCACCCAGGAGATTACATGTCCCTTATCAATTCCACCGTCAAGCCATTCAAAGCCACCGCTTACCACGCTGGCAAATTCATCGATCTGACTGAAGAGAACTTCATCGGTTCGTGGTCGGTTGTCATGTTCTACCCAGCCGACTTCACCTTCGTCTGCCCAACCGAACTCGAAGACCTGGCCGACTTCCAGCCAGAATTCGCCAAAATGGGCGTGAACGTGTACGGCGTTTCGACCGACAGCCACTTCGCGCACAAAGCATGGCACGACACGTCGGACGCCATCAAAAAGGTCAACTACCCGTTGATCGGCGACCCAACCGGCATTCTGGCCCGTAACTTCGAAGTCATGATCGAAGAAGAAGGCATGGCACTGCGCGGTACCTTCGTGATCAATCCAGAAGGCCAGATCAAGCTGATGGAAGTGCATGACAACGGTATTGGCCGTGACGCTTCGGAACTGATGCGCAAAGTCAAAGCTGCCCAGTACGTCGCTGCCCACCCAGGCGAAGTGTGCCCAGCCAAGTGGACCGAAGGCGCTGCAACCTTGACCCCATCGCTGGACCTGGTTGGCAAGATCTAAGTAATTAGTAAGTGCATTGCATGCCGGGCCGTGTGGCCCGGCAATTGAATCGAATACAGTAAAGGAAGACCCATCATGCTGGACGCAACCCTCAAGCAACAGTTGCAAGCTTATTTGCAAAAAGTGGTGCAACCGATTGAGATCGTTGCATCGCTCGATGATTCGCCTAAATCGCGTGAAATGCACTCCTTGCTCCAGGAGATCATTCCGCTAAGCGACAAAATTACCCTGGTTGAGCGCTACGACGACAATGAGCGCAAGCCATCGTTCTCGATCAACCGCCCGAATTCCGATGTCGGCGTGCGTTTCGCCGGCATCCCGCTGGGCCACGAGTTCACCTCGCTGGTGCTGGCGCTGCTGCAAGTCGGTGGCCACCCGATCAAGTTTGACGAAGCGACGATTGAACAGATCCGCAACCTCGACGGCGACTACGCCTTCGAGACCTTTATTTCGCTGTCGTGCCACAACTGCCCGGAAGTCGTGCAGGCACTTAACTCGATGTCCATCATCAACCCGCGCATCAAGGTCACGACGATCGATGGCGGCGTGTTCCCGGCCGAAGTCGAAGCGCGCCAGATCATGGCTGTGCCGATGATGTTCCTCAACGGCGAACACTTTGGCCAGGGCCGCACCGGCGTGGAAGAAATTCTCGCCAAACTCGACACCGGCGCCGGCGCCCGCAAAGCCGAACTGTTGTCGCAGAAAGATGTCTTCGATGTGCTCATCGTTGGCGGCGGTCCGGCCGGTGCGGCAGCGGCAATTTATGCCGCCCGTAAAGGTATCCGTACCGGCGTGCTGGCCGACCGTTTCGGCGGCCAGGTGCTCGATACGCTGGCCATCGAGAACTTCGTATCCATGAAGGAAACCGACGGCCCGAAATTCGCGGTCGCCCTGGAAGAGCACGTCAAGCAATACGAAGTCGACATCATGAATACCCAGCGCGCCAGTAAGCTGACGCCAGGTAAATTGATCGAGATTACGACGGAGACCGGTGCCGTGCTGAAAAGCAAGACAGTGATCCTGGCAACCGGCGCCCGCTGGCGCGAAATCAATGTGCCGGGTGAACAGGAATACCGTAACCACGGGGTAGCCTATTGCCCGCACTGCGACGGTCCGCTGTTCAAGGGCAAGCGCGTGTCGGTTATCGGCGGCGGCAACTCTGGCGTGGAAGCGGCGATCGACCTGGCTGGCCTGGTGGGACATGTGACGCTGGTGGAATTCGGCGCGGAACTGCGCGCTGATGCGGTGCTGGTGCGCAAGTTGCACAGCCTGAAAAACGTCACCGTGATCACCTCGGCGCAAACCACCGAGATTCTCGGCGATGGCCAGAAAGTCAGCGGCATGACCTACAACGATCGGGTTTCTGGCGAGTCGCACAAAATCGACCTGGAAGGCGTGTTCGTGCAGATCGGCCTGATCCCGAATACCGAATGGCTGAAAGGCACGCTGGCCCTGTCGCGGCATGGCGAAATCGAAGTCGATGCCCGTGGCCAGACCTCATTGCCAGGCGTGTTTGCTGCCGGCGACGTGACAACGGTGCCGTTCAAGCAGATTGTGATTGCAGTGGGTGAGGGTGCCAAGGCTTCGCTTTCAGCCTTCGATCACCTGATGCGCACACCGGCGGAAGAAGAGACTGCGGATGTGCCAGTCGCGATTGCTGCGTAAGCTGTTGAGATACCGGTAAGACGTCGTACTTGATCCTGCCTTCGGGCGGGATTTTTTTTGAACTGCTGAAAAATCAGTGCACGAACAGCAGCGCGCCGCTGCCCAAGGCCTCGCTCTGGCAGATGGTCCACGTTGCAACGCTGGCAAGTGCAACACTCAGGGCGGCCCAAGTAATTGGCAAGTTGCGCATCATGATTTTTCTCCGGTAAGACAGTGGACCAACAATGAAGTCATGTTAGTTCAGGTTCTCAGAAGCAACTATCGGAGGAGTTTCCGCGACCTTGTAGGATTAGCACTCGCGCCGACGTATGGTTTCGCGAGGATACCAAAAGTTGGCTTCCTACGAATGAGTTGGATGGTGTCCTATACCATCACGGTATTGTGCGTTTTACAGTGATGCCATGACCCGATACGACACCACTCTCCTGCACAACGGCCAACTTGCCATGCGCCGTCATACGATCCGCCAATTGCTGCGCTCGGTGTTTCACGTCGAGCGCCTGCGCGGCGGCCAGCAACAAGTCATCGACAGCGTCCTGGATGGCCGTGACACGCTGGCGATCATGCCGACCGGCAGCGGAAAATCGCTTTGTTATCAAGTGCCTGCGCGCTTGCTGGGCGGTTTGACGGTGGTCATTTCGCCGCTGATTTCTCTGATGAAAGACCAGCAGGACGGCTTGCTGGAACTGGGCGTGCATGCGGTTCTGCTCAACAGTACCTTGACGCGCGACGAGGAAGATGCGGCCCTGGCGTCGATTGGCAACGGTTGCGAAATCCTGTTCTGCACGCCCGAACGCTTTACCACGCCAGCGTTTCTCGCGGTGCTGGTGGCGACCAAAGTGACACTTGTCGTCGTCGATGAAGCCCACTGCATCTCGCACTGGGGCCACGATTTCCGGCCGGCTTACCTGCAAATGGCCGCCTCCATCGATGCACTGGGCAAGCCGCCCGTGCTGGCGCTGACGGCCACCGCCACCGACGATGTGATCCGCGATATCGGCAAGCAACTTGGCCGTCCCCGCATGAAGGTGATTAACACCGGCATCTACCGCCAGAACCTGCACTACAACGTCGTGCAAGTGACCAGTACAAATGAAAAATACCAGCGCGCTTTGGCGCTGGTGCGCGCCACCGAAGGCGTCGGGATCATTTATGCGGCCACCGTCAAGGTTGTCGAAGAAATGTACGCCATCCTGCGCGAGGCGGGCGAGAGCGTCACGATTTATCACGGCAAACTGGCAGCGCGCGAGCGCAAGGCGCACCAGGATCTGTTCATGGATGGGGCGGCTCGCGTGATGGTGGCCACCAATGCATTTGGGATGGGCATCGACAAGAGCGATACGCGCTTCGTCGTGCACTTGCAAATCCCGCCCAACCTCGAAGCCTACTACCAGGAGTCGGGCCGCGCCGGCCGCGACGGCCTTGACGCCACCTGCACGCTGTTGTTCCTGCAGGACGACAAGCGTATCCAGCAATTTTTTCTGGCGAAACATTATCCCGACGTACCGGAACTGGCGATGGTGTACGAAACCGTGCGCGAACTGGCGCAAGACGCGCCGGTGACGTTTGCCCGGGTCGATGCGCTGGCTGAGGAATATGCCACCAGCAAGCTGAAAATCTGCCTGAAGATGCTCAAGGACGGCAAGCTGCTGAAACAGAACCGCAAGCTCGAATTCAGCCTGACCGCCAAGGCGCCGGACACGACCGTCCTTCAGGAACTGGCCGACATCTACGCCCTGAAACAGGAGCATGACAAGGAATCGCTGGAATCGATGGTGTCCTACGCCGTCAGCGGTTTTTGCCGCTGGAAAGTGCTGCTCGACTATTTCTCCGACGAAGCGCCAGGCTTCGACAAGTGCTGCAAGTGCGATAACTGCCGCAATCCGCCGGTGCGCACGCTCACGCAAGAACTGCCGATCCGCGACGACGAATTCGACCGCAGTTCGGCGATCGAGGTGGGGCCGATGTTTGCCATTGGCGACGCTGTCAAGGTAGCCAAGTACGATGCCGGGTCAGTCGCAGCCTTGGCCGGTGACCAGGTGACGATTGCCTTCCCGGACGGCGCACAACGCACGTTCATGGCAGACTTCGTGACAGCCGTACATTCATAAAGGGTATCGATGGGAGACATGGTCGTCGTTCGCAAGGAAGGTCTGTACTGCGTTCCAGGAAATTTTTATATCGACCCGTGGCGTCCCGTGGACCGGGCTGTCATCACGCATGCGCACGGCGACCACGCCCGGGTCGGCCACGGCCACTATCTGGCGGCCGCGCCTGGCGTCGATATCCTGCGCGTGCGGCTGGGCGAGATCACCATCGACGGCCTCGCATACGGCGAGCGGATCACCCACAACGGCGTGACTATCTCCCTGCACCCGGCTGGCCACGTGCTCGGTTCGGCGCAGGTGCGCATGGAATGTGGCGGTGAAGTCTGGGTGGCGTCGGGTGATTACAAGGTCGAGCCGGATGTCACCTGCGCCCCGTTCGAGCCGGTGCGCTGCGACACCTTCATCACCGAGTCGACGTTTGGGTTGCCGATCTATCGCTGGCAAAAGCAGCAGGACGTCTTTGACGACATCAATGCATGGTGGCGCAAGAACGCGGAGCAGGGGCGAGCCAGCGTGGTGTTTGCGTACTCGTTCGGCAAGGCGCAGCGCATCCTGTCGGGGCTGGACGCGAGCATCGGTCCCATCGTCTGTCACGGTTCGGTGGAACCCTTGAATCGCGTGTACCGCGCCGGCGGCGTCGCTCTGCCGCCCACCGTGCTGGTCACCGATATCGACAAGGCGGCCCTGAAAACGGCGCTGGTGATTGCGCCGCCGTCGGCCTCCGGCTCGACCTGGATGCGCCGCTTCGGCGACTACAGCGATGCGTTTGCCAGCGGCTGGATGCTGCTGCGCGGCGCACGCCGGCGCCGTGGCGTCGACCGCGGGTTCGTCTTGTCCGACCACGCCGACTGGCCCGGCCTGATGAGCGCGATTAAAGCGACCGAGGCCGAAAAAGTCATCGTCACGCACGGTTCAATTCCGACCATGGTGCGCTGGTTGTGCCAGCAGGGCTACGATGCCAAGGGTTTCGATACCGAGTACGGCGATGAGGACGAAGCGGTCGCACCCGAGAAGGTGTCTGCCGATGCGTGAATTTGCCCGCCTCTACGCAGAACTCGACGAGACCACCGCCACCAACCGCAAGCTCGACGCCCTGCAGCAGTATTTTGCTTCCGCCTCGCCCGAGAACGCCGCCTGGGCCGTGTATTTTCTTGCCGGCGGCAAGCCGCGCCAGGCCGTGCCTTCCAAATTGCTGCGCGCCTTCGCCATCGAATACGCCATGCTCGACGACTGGCTGTTCGAAGAGTGCTACCAGGCTGTCGGCGACCTGGCCGAGACGGTGGCGCTGGTGTTGCCGCCACCCGAACACGAAAGCGACGTCGGCCTGGCGGTGTGGATGGAAGAGCGCATCGGCCCGCTGCGCGGCGCCGATCCGGGGACCATCCGTGACAAGCTGTTGTCGTATTTTGACGAACTGACGGCGCGCGAGCGCTTCCTGCTCATCAAACTGATCGGCGGCGGGTTTCGCGTGGGCGTCTCGAAACTGCTGGTCACGCGCGCACTGTCGTCGCTGGCGGCCGTCGACAGCAAGCTGATTGCCCAGCGCCTGATGGGCTGGACCGATGGCAGCGTGGCGCCCACTGCGGCGGGCTTTATACGCTTGATTGCCGCGCAGTCTGACGACGAACACAAGCTGCGCGGTGGCCAGCCGTTTCCGTTTTTTTTGGCGCACCAGCTGCAGGGCGATCCGGCCGCGCTGGGCGAGGTCGCCGATTGGCAGGTCGAGTGGAAATACGACGGCATCCGTGCGCAGCTGGTGCGGCGCAGCGCCGAGAGTTATGTCTGGTCGCGCGGCGAAGACTTGATTACCGAGCGCTTCCCCGAAATTGCGGCGATCCAGGTACCGGAAGGGACCGTCATCGACGGCGAGATCCTTGTGTGGCGCGGCGGGCCGGCACCCTTCGCCGACCTGCAGAAACGCATCGGCCGCAAAACCTTGTCCGCCAAGCTGCTGGCCGAACTGCCGGCCGTGTTATTGGCCTACGACTTGCTCGAACGCGATGGCGTCGACCTGCGCGCGCTGCCCCAGCACGAGCGCCGCGCCTTGCTCGAGACGCTGGTACGCGATGCCGCGCAGCCGGCCTTGCAGATCTCCCCGCTGGTCGAGGCGGATGATTGGGACGCGCTGGCTGCCACGCGCACCGGGTCGCGCGCACGCGGCGTGGAAGGCATGATGCTCAAGGCGAAGAACGCCCAGTACGGCGTGGGCCGCACCAAGGATGTCGGCACCTGGTGGAAGTGGAAGGTCGACCCATACGCCATCGACGCGGTGCTGATCTACGCGCAGGCGGGCCACGGTCGGCGCGCGTCACTGTACACCGACTACACGTTCGCGGTGTGGGACTTCGACGAAGCAGGGGCGAGGAAGCTGGTGCCGTTTGCGAAAGCCTATTCGGGCCTGACCGATGCGGAGATTGCCAACGTCGACAACGCGATCCGCAAGACCACGATCGAAAAATTCGGACCGGTGCGCTCGGTGAAACCGTCGATGGTGTTCGAGATCGGTTTTGAGGGCATCGCGCTGTCGACCCGGCACAAGGCGGGCATCGCGGTGCGCTTTCCGCGCATCCTGCGCCAGCGCCTGGATAAAACCGTGGACGATGCCGATAGCCTCGATACGCTCAAGGGCTTGTTGGCTGCAGCCGCCACATGAGCAAGTCGGCTGCGGCGCAGGCTGTCGATGCATGGTTCGCCCAGCGCGGCTGGAAAGTGTTCCCGTTCCAGCGCGCGGTATGGAAAGCGGCAGTCGCCGGCAAATCGGGCCTGCTGCATGCGAATACGGGCGCCGGCAAAACCTATGCGGTGTGGTTTGCGGCGCTGCTGCGCGCGCAACTGGCGAGCAGGAAGAAGAGCACCGGCCTGCGCGTGTTGTGGATCACGCCGATGCGGGCGTTGGCCGCCGATACGCAGCGCGCGCTGGAAGCCTCCGCGGCCGACCTGATGCCGTCGTGGACCATCGGCGCGCGCACCGGCGACACCGGATCGGCCGAGCGCGCACGCCAGACGCGCGCCATGCCCCAAGCACTTATAACGACGCCGGAAAGCCTGTCGCTGTTACTCAGCCACGCGGCCGCGCAGGACCAGTTCAAGCAGCTCGACACGATCATCATCGACGAGTGGCATGAGCTGATGGGCAGCAAGCGAGGCGTGCAGGTGCAGCTGGCGCTGGCGCGCCTGCGTTGCTGGAACCCGGATCTGGTCGTGTGGGGCTTGTCGGCGACGATGGGCAATCTCGAGCAAGCGCGTCATGTGCTGCTCGGTGACACCGCTGGCGTGCTGGTCGAGGGCGACCTGCGCAAAGAGATTCGGGTCGACTCGCTCATTCCCGAGAACGTCGCGCGCTTCCCGTGGGGCGGTCACCTGGGTATCCAGATGCTGCAGCCGGTGATCCGCGAGATCGAGCAGCATGCCGCCACGCTGGTGTTCACCAACACCCGCTCGCAGTCCGAGCTGTGGTACCAGAATATCCTGGAAGCGCGTCCCGACTGGGCCGGCGTGATCGCGCTGCATCACGGGTCACTGGCGCGCGAGGTGCGCGAGTGGGTCGAGACCAGCCTGAAAAAGGGTGAGCTGAAAGCGGTGATCTGCACGGCCAGCCTGGATCTGGGCGTCGATTTTTTGCCGGTCGAGCGCGTGCTGCAGATCGGCAGCGCGAAGGGGATCGCGCGCCTGCTGCAGCGGGCCGGGCGCAGCGGCCACGCGCCGGGACGCGTCTCGCGCGTGACGCTGGTGCCGACCAATTCGATGGAAATTCTGGAAGCGGCCGGTGCCAAGCAGGCGGTCGCGCACCGCCACATCGAAGCGCGGCTGGTGCCGAACAAGCCGTTCGACGTGCTGGTGCAGCACCTGGTCACCGTGGCGCTGGGCGGCGGTTTTCGTGCCGACGCATTGCTGCGCGAGGTGCGCGGCGCCTGGTCGTATCGGCATCTCACCGATGAAGAGTGGCAGTGGGCGCTCGACTTCGTCGCGCGTGGCGGACAAAGTCTGACCGTGTATCCCGAATACCGGCGCGTGCTGGCGGACCAGGATGGCGTCTACCGCGTGCCGGATGTGGCGATCGGGAGGCGCCATCGGATGGGGATCGGCACCATCGTGTCCGACGCGTCGGTGCAGGTGAAGTACATGAGTGGCGGGCGCATCGGCAGTGTGGAAGAGTCGTTCATTTCGCGGCTGAAGGCGGGCGATCATTTTCTGTTCGGCGGGCGCATCCTCGAATTCGTGCGCGTGCACGAGATGACGGCGTTCGTGAAACGCGCGACCGGTGCGCGCGGCGCCATCACGCGCTGGGCCGGCGCGAAGATGCCGATGTCGTCCGAGCTGGCGCACGCATCGCTCGAGCAGCTGCGCCAGGCGGCGCTGGGCGTGTTCGAGGGCCCCGAGATGGAAGCGCTCCGGCCGCTGATAGAGATTCAGCAGCAGTGGTCGGCGCTGCCCACGACTGACACGCTGGTCATCGAAAGCATGAAGAGCCGCGAGGGATATCACTTGTTCGTCTATCCCTTCGGCGGGCGCTCGGTGCACACCGGGCTGGCGTCGCTGATGGCGTACCGCATTGGCCAGGTTCAGCCGATCACGTTCTCGATTGCTGTCAATGACTACGGGTTTGAACTGTTGTCGGCCGAAGCGGTCGAATGGGGGTTGGTGTTTGGCGGGTTGAGCGGTGCTGCGGTCGGCTTGTTCGGCACCGATCAGCTGCTGGAAGACGTACTCGCTTCGCTGAACGCGACGCAGCTGTCGCAGCAGCGCTTTCGCGAAGTGGCGCGGATTGCCGGGCTGGTGTTTCAGGGCTATCCCGGCCAGCCGAAATCGAACCGCCAGGTGCAGGCCTCGTCGTCGCTGTTCTTCGAGGTGTTCCGCAAGCACGACGCGGCCAATTTGCTGCTGACGCAGGCGCAGCGCGAAGTACTGGAGCAGGAACTGGAACTGACCCGCCTGAACGACACCCTGGTCGAGCTGCATGGGCGTAAGCTCGCGTACTGCGAAGTACGGCGCGCCACGCCGTTTGGCTTCGCGCTGATGGTCGAGCGCTTCCGCGAGAAGGTCAGCACCGAAAAACTGTCCGACCGCGTGGCGCGCATGGTGCGTGAACTTGAAAAGGCAGCAGCAATTTGAAGCAGGAAGTCCATCTCGCAGGTGAAACGCTGGTGTTATTGGCGCAAAAAGCCTTGTACTGGCCGCGCGAGAACATGCTGGTGATCGCCGATATCCACTTCGGCAAGGCGGCGGCGTTCCGCTCGTTTGGCATCCCGGTACCAAGCGGCACCACTACCCAGAACCTCGATGCGCTCGACGAACTGGTGCGCGCGCACGGCGCCGAACACATCCTGTTCCTGGGCGACTTTCTGCACGCGCGCGCGGCGCACGCAGCCTCGACGCAGGCCGCGCTGCTGGCCTGGCGGCTGCGCAATCCGCAACTGATGCTGACGCTGGTGCGCGGCAACCACGACAAGCATGCAGGCGACCCTGCCGCGATCCTGGACATTGCCATGGTCGACGAGCCACACACGGTAGGTGCGCTGTCGTTCTGCCACCATCCGGATATTGCCGCGCCCGGCTACGTGCTGGCCGGGCATGTCCATCCTGCCTACATGCTGGCCACGCGCGCCGACGCGCTGCGCCTGCCGTGCTTTGTGGTGGGCGCCACGCGCATGATCCTGCCCTCGTTTGGCGCTTTTACGGGCGGCCACACCATCACGCGGGCACCGGGCGAGGCGATCTATGTCACTTCTGGTGAGGCGGTCCATTATGTTCGCTAGCGAACCGACCTGTGATGCATGAAAGCGTACCTTACGTCAATACTTCGTCAATACAGGTAAGGAAACACCATGTTCACCAAGAAAATTCTCGCCGCCGCCATGATGGCAGCACTGCCGCTGGCGTCGATGACGCTGGCTTCGCCGGTACAGGGGCAACAATACAATCGTGAGGCGCCGCGCGGACCGGTGATCCGTGGTTTCAACGTCGACGAAGTGCGCCGCCTCGATCCGGGCGTGGAACTTAACTTCGACCTGTATGGCAGCCCTGGCGGCAGCGCCACCATCCGCATCGATGGCGCCACCCGCAACCTGACCCTGAGCGAAACCGAGCCGGGTCAGTATGAAGGGAGCTACACCATCAGCTCGCGCGACCGCATCCGGCCAAACAGCGCCGTCACCGCTAACCTGCGCGAAGGCAACCGCGTAGCCAGCCAGGTGCTGAGCGAATCGCTGCTGCGCGGTCCTGGCCAGCGTCCGGGGCCGGGCGCCATGGCGCCGCGTGTCGAGCGCTTCGATGTGCGCGGCGTCGGTGACCTGGAAGCAGGCGACGAACTGACCTTCACGCTGATGGGTACGCCCGGCTCCAAAGTGGAGATCAGCATCGCCGGCAGCCGTGGCGTGTTCTTCCTGCCGGAAACGCGTCCGGGCGAATACAGCGGCGTCTACACGGTACGCCGTGCCGACCGCCTGGCGCCGAATAGTGCCGTGACGGCGACGATCCGCAACAGCGGCCGCGCGACCACGACCACGCTGGGCCGTCCGCTGGTGTCGGGACCGGCGCCGCGTCCGATCAATCCGGTGGCGCGTTACTGCAGCAATTGCGCCACGGTTGAAACGGTGAATGTGATCCAGGTGCAGGGCAATGCCGGCTATATCGGCACCGTGGGCGGCGCCCTGGTCGGCGGCTTGCTGGGCAGCCAGATCGGCAGCGGCAACGGCCGTACCGCCGCGCAAATCGCCGGTGTCGTCGGTGGCGCGGCCGTCGGCCGCAATATCGACAACAACAACGCCGCCAAGGCGGGTCCGAACCAGCATTACGAAGTGATGGTGCGCTACCCGAACGGCGCCACCAAAGTCATCACCTACGCCAACGAACCGGGGTTCCGCGTGGGCGACAAGGTCCGTGTCGACAACAATGTGCTGACGCGCGACCAATAAAGTTTCGCTGAATAAAAAAAAGCCGGCGTCCCATGGGGCGCCGGCTTTTTTTATGCAGCAGCTTCAGATGGTGGCAACGATCACGTCGTCGCCCGCTTCGGTCTTGGCTTTGACCTGCGTCTTGGTGCGCGAGCGCGACGGCGGCAGGCGGCGCAGGGTTTTCAGCGATTCGGCGTCCTTGATGCCGATGGTGCGCTGGTCGACGGTGATAAGGCCGATTTCGTTGAACGCAGACAGCGTGCGGCTGACCGTTTCCAGCGTCAGGCCCAGGTAGCTGCCGATTTCATGGCGGGTCATGCGCAGGTTGAACAGCTTGCTGGAGTAACCCATGGCGGCGAAGCGGTCGGCCAGCGTGACCAGGAAGCGGGCGACGCGGGCTTCGGCCGAGAGCGCGCCGAGCATGCCGATCATGGCTTGCTCACGCACCAGTTCGCGGCTCATGACGCCGTACATGACATTTTCGAGTTCCAGGTGCACGCGGCCGAGGGCGGTCAACTTCTTGAACGGCAGCAGGATCAGGTCGCAGTCGGACAAGGCCACGGCTTCGGACGCGTAGTGGCGGGTGTGGATGCCGTCGACGCCCAGCATGTCGCCCTTCATTGGAAAGCTGAGCACCTGCTCGTTGCCGAATTCGTCGATGAGGACGGTTTTGAGGAAGCCGGAGTTGACGATGTACAGCGTGTCAAAGGCCTGGCCGATGGTGTGTACGCGCTGGCCGGTCTTGAATTGCACGTGCTGGAACAGCAACTCTTCGGTGTTGACGGTGCTGGCCGCCTGGATGTGCAACAGGTCGCACACTTCCTTCAGATTGGACCAGAGACGTCCCTGGCGTTGGCGGCCCGCTTCCATGGGTGAGGAATGCAGGGTATTGGTGGCGCGTGGGTCTGACGGTGGCTGGGACTGCATGCTCATTCTCCAGGTGAAAATGAAGGGTGTCGGTGCCCGAAGGGTTTCCCACAAGGGACAAGGAATTCAGGACTGGCTCAAACCGCAAGAGGGCAAGCTCACGTAGCGTGAATGTGAACCGCAAGCAAGTCGAAACGGTGAATTCAGTATGCCAACACGAGTCCGGCACGGATATCAGCAACGGCTGAATCTCCGCGTAGGACATAGGAGCGATCGTTAGGAATTGTCTTACCCGCAAGCTGCGGCTACAGAGGGGGGACGGCGACGCCGCAACAGCAAAACGCAAACTTGGGGTGCATGAAATCGCAGGCATCCTGATAACCTCTGGCGCACATTCGGCTGCTTGCGCTGTCTAAAAATTTGGTGCGCCGGCGGTGCGTCACGGTTCAAGCCTTCAGCGGCACCAGCAAACGATGCGCCACGGCATACTGAACCATTTCCGACAAAGAATTCATGCCCATCTTTTGCATGATGCGGGTTTTGTGGGTGCTGACCGTTTTCACCGACAAATGCAGGTTGTTGGCAATTTCCGTGATCGACTTGCCACCCACCAACAGCGAAAACACTTCAAATTCGCGGTCTGAGAGTTGCTTGTGCAGCAGTTGCTCATTCGGCGCCATGATGTTCAGCGCCAATTGCTCGGCCACTTCGGTGCTGATGTAGGGCCGGCCAGATGCCACCTTGCGGATTGCCCCCACCAACTGGGTACCCGCGCTTTCCTTGGTGAGATAGCCTTGCGCGCCGGCGCGGATCGCCCGCACTGCATATTGTTCTTCTTCATGCATGGTGAGAATCAGGATGGCCAGCTTGGCCGACTCGCTGCGCACCTGCCTGATCAGGTCGACGCCGCTGCGTCCGGGCATCGATAAATCGAGCAACAGCAGGTCAAAGCCGCCCTGGCGCACCAGGGCCAGCACTTCGAAACCATTGGTGGCTTCGCCAACGATCTCGATATCGAGCGCGCCGTCGAGGATGCGCTTGAGGCCTTCGCGCATGATGGTGTGGTCGTCTGCAATGGCTATTCGGATCATGATTGGCAATCGTGCCGCACCGCCCAGGTGCACGATTCAAGGTTAGCATACTGAATGGACAAATGGTGGCATATCGATGCGCCGTAATGGCCCCACGGCACGGCAGTTGCACCAATATGCAGCCAGCTTGATCTGGCTCAATAGTCCTTTATGCTGAGCGCTTATTGCGCCGGCTCATTGATCAATCGATGCACCAGCACCGGCTTTTGCGTCTGCGCCAGAACCTTGTTTGTGACGCTGCCAAGCAATAACTGCCCCCAGCCGCTGCGGCCATGCGAGCCCATGAAAATCAGGTCGCAGTGCTCATGTTCGGCGACCTCGGTGATGGTGTGGGCGGTGGAGTCGGAGAACACGGTCATGCAACTGTGCTGCAAGCCGGCGGCCTCGGCCGAGCGCATGATGCGCCCCATATAGTCCTCGCCGGTGCGGCGCATCTGCGCTTCGTATTCCTCACCGCTGGGATAGGTGGGTGGGATGATTTCGACATAAACAGGATATTGGTAAGCGGGCGCGACGAACAGCGCCAGCACCTCCGCACCCATCTGCTGGGCGAATTTGACGCCTGCGCACGCGGTGTGCTGGGACACCAGTGAGCCATCGGTCGTGATCATGATTTTGCTGAACATGGTATTTCTCCTCAGAAGACGTATCCCATCTTGATTGTAATGCGCGACGGCCCAATTGCCAGAAACATCATTGCTTGACCGGTCTCAAAACTCGTCGATGCAGCTTCAAGGCAGGGACTTGCTGGCCGTCATCGAAGCACGCAGCTAACAAAATACAACACTGTTGTTATCAAGAACTTCATAAACCAGGCATTTTGATTGTCGTGGATGAAAGTTTCTGTAGATAAACGCTCTTGGCCCGATCTAGGACATTTACCTACGGCAATGTCGCTGCTACACTCGTGTGAACATCTGGTCTGCATGCGAACACGCATCACAGATCGACAGCAAGCACACTTTCAAGATTGATATTATGGAGAAGCAGGTACTATGACCAACGCCGCTGACGATTTCGACGCCTTATTCGAGGAAGTAGCCGCGCAGCGCGACGGCGCGCCTGCTGCTCCTGTGGCGCATGCCCCGGCGCCCGCCGCCAATGCTGCCGTCGATGAAGATGACTTCGACGCCCTGTTCGACCAGATGTCCGGGGGCACCCCGGTCCCGGCTGCCGCCGCACCCGTTGCCGCGCCTGCCGTAGTGGCGCCAGCGCCAGTTGCTGCGCCAGCAACGGCCGCAGCCGCAGGCGAGGTCGAAGACAAGCCGATGTTCGAGCGCCTCGGCGGCATCGTGCGCCTGCTGCACGATTCGCTGCGCGAACTCGGTTACGACAAGGCGCTCAACGAGGCCTCGTCGCAGATTGTCGACGCCCAGGACCGCCTCGAATACGTCGCTACCCTGACCGAACAGGCCGCTAATAAGGTACTGAATACCCTCGACGACGGCATGCCGGCGCAGGACGTGCTGCAAAAGCAGGCGCGGGTGATGGAAACGCGCTGGAACGATCTGTTTGCCGGCAAGCTCGGCATCGAAGAATTTAAGGTCCTGGCTGGCGACTCGAAGTCGTTTGCCAGCGCCGTCTCGGAAGCGACCGAAGCGGAAAAAGCGCGCCTGCTCGACATCATGATGGCCCAGGATTTCCAGGACATCACCGGGCAGCTGATCAAGAAAGTCGTGGCCATCACCAAGACGGTCGAAAAAGAACTGGCCGACCTGCTGCGCGACAATGCGCCGCCGCCGCTGCGCGAAAAGCTGCTGGCCAAGGAGCCGCTGATGGTGGGTCCGTCTGTGCCGTCCGTGGCACTGGACCAGGACAATGTTGATGATCTCTTAGCCGATCTGGGATTCTGATGGACGACATGCTCAAGGATTTCGTCGTTGAAGCGATGGACCTGGCCGTCAACGTCGAGGAGCACCTGCTGCGGCTGGAGCGCGATCCTGACAACAAGGAAACGCTCAACGCGGTGTTCCGCTCATTTCACACGATCAAGGGCGGCGCCGGCTTCATGGGTTTGCCCGCGCTGGTTGCCGCCTGCCACCTGACTGAAAATCTGTTCGATGCACTGCGCACCGGCGCCGCCCCCGTCACGCCGATTGCGATCGAAGCGGCGCTACAGGCCTCCGGTTTCGTGGCCGACCAGTTGACCGATTTGAGCAACGGCGCGGCGCCTGAACAACTGGCTTCGATGCCGCAATCGCTCGAACGCATCCTGACCGATGCGATTGAGGGCAAAGTGAAATCGGCGCCGGCGCCCGCACCAGTCGTTGCTGCCGCACCCGCACCCGCACCAGCCGCAGCGGTGGCCGTGGCGGTCGCCACCGCCCCAGGCGCCGACGGTATTGACTGGGAAGGCATGTACATGGCGGTCACCCCGCCGGGCACCTACACGCCTGCGGCCCAGTCAGCGGCGCCGGTTTCCGCCGCCGCACCGGTGGCAGCAGCTGTGGCCACCGTCGTGCCGGCAACCGGCGTGGGCAGTCCGGGCTGGGACGGCGTCGACCGGCGCGAAGAAAAGGTCGAGGCATTCCGCGCGGCCTCGGCACCGGTCAAGGAAGACAGCATCCGGGTCGATGCGGTCAAGCTCGACGCGCTGCTGGAAGTGGCTGGCGAATCGGTACAGGCCGCCAATCAGGCCGCCGTGCTGCTCGAACGCCTGGCGCAGTTCAAGTTTGAAGGCCAGGCTGCCACCTTGATGGCGACGCTGACCGAAACGCTGGAACGTGCCTCGCGCTATTCGGCCGAACTGCAACGCGCCACGCTGGCCACCCGCATGCAGCCGGTGGGCCGCCTGTTCCAGAAGTTCCCGCGCCTGGTGCGCGAGCTGGCCAAGGACCTGGGCAAGGACGTCGAACTGAACATCGAAGGCGCCGAGACGGAAGTCGACCGCGTCGTGGTCGACTCCCTGTACGATCCGCTGGTGCACATGCTGCGCAATTCGCTCGACCACGGCGTCGAGTCGCCGGAAGACCGCCTCGCTGCCGGCAAGCCTGCCAAGGCCTTCATTTCGCTCAAAGCATGGCAGGAAGCGAACAGCGTCATGATCGTGCTGCAGGACGACGGCAAGGGAATGGATCCGATCGTGCTGCGCCGCAAAGCGATCCAGAAGGGATTGATCAGCGAGAGCGGCGCCCAGAGCGACGAAGAAGCGTACCAGCTGGTGTTCCTGCCGGGCTTCTCGACCAAGGAAGTGGCTTCCTCGGTATCGGGCCGCGGCGTCGGCATGGACGTGGTGAAAACTGCGGTGGAAAAAAACCGCGGGGCGATCCACATCGAGTCACGTCTGGGTCATGGCACCAAGTTCGCCATCCGCCTGCCGATCGAACTGTCGATCGTGCCGACCATGCTGGTGTCGACCTCGGGCGCATCGCTGGCCCTGCCGATGGCGGTGGTCCAGCGTGTCGTGGAACTGCCTGACACCTTCATGGAAGTCGGTGGCGCGCCGGTGCTGAAAGACCAGGGCCGTCCGCTGCCGGTCAAATCGCTGGCCCGCTCGCTGGGCTACGACGACTGCGTGGAAAAGGTCGGCATCGTCATCAATGCACCGCAACCGTACATCCTCGCGGTGTCGGCGGTTGATGGCACTGCCGACCTGGTGATCAAGCCGATGACGGCCATTTCCGTCGAAGGCATCACCGGCACGGCGCGCTCCGCCGAGGGCGAGCTGGTGCTGGTGGTCGGCCTGTCGTTCCTGATGGATGGCTGCCGTGGGGTTGCCAGGCTGGCCGCGTAAAAAAACGTTGTCTTGACGAAGGTCGCAATAAGCCTGTGCCTGAAACGCACAGGCTTTTTTTATTGGAAATTTGGATCTCGCCGCCGCACATAATTCACACAAAGTGCCTTTCCTGGCAATAAGTGTGCAAATAACGCGGTTAGTGATGCAGTGCACAACTATGGCATAATCGAAATCCCTTTCTCCAGGCACACGCCAAATTTGGGATCGAACATGTTAAAGACACTCTACGACAAACTCTGGGAGTCGCACGTCGTTCGTGCCGACGCCGATGGCACCACGGTCCTCTACATCGACCGCCACCTGGTCCATGAAGTGACCAGCCCGCAGGCCTTCGAAGGCTTGCGCGTGGCCGGGCGCCCGCTATGGCGCACGGCCGCCAACCTGGCCGTCGCCGACCACAACGTGCCGACCACTGATCGCCGCGAAGGCATCCTCGATCCCACCTCGCGCCTGCAGGTTGAAACGCTCGACGCCAACGCGAAAAGCTACGGCCTCACGTACTTCAACATGAACGACAAGCGCCAGGGCATCGTCCACGTGATCGGGCCGGAGCAGGGCGCGACCCTGCCGGGCATGACGGTGGTCTGCGGCGACTCGCACACCTCCACCCACGGCGCCTTCGGCTGCCTGGCGCATGGCATCGGCACGTCCGAAGTGGAACACGTGCTGGCCACCCAAACGCTGCTGGCCAAAAAATCGAAATCGATGCTGGTGCAGGTCGACGGCGCCATGCCGGCCGGTGTGACCGCGAAAGACATCGTGCTGGCCGTGATCGGCAAGATCGGCACCGCCGGCGGCAACGGCTACGCCATCGAATTCGGCGGTTCCACCATCCGCGCGCTGTCGATGGAAGGCCGCATGACGGTGTGTAATATGGCCATCGAAGCGGGCGCGCGTGCCGGCATGATCGGCGTCGACGACACCACCATCAACTACGTCAAGGGCCGGCCTTATTCGCCGGTTGGTCCGCACTGGGACCAGGCCGTGCATTACTGGCGCACGCTGCATTCCGACGCCGGTGCCCGGTTCGACCTGGTGGTGACCTTGAACGCGGCCGAGGTCAAGCCGCAGGTCACCTGGGGCACCTCGCCCGAGATGGTCGTGGCCATCGATGGCCGCGTGCCCGATCCCGATCTCGAGAAAGACGCCGTGCGCCGCGACGCCATGGAAAAGGCGCTGATCTACATGAACCTGAAGCCGAATACCCCGATGAGCGACATCCGCATCGACAAGGTCTTCATTGGCTCCTGTACCAATTCGCGCATCGAAGACTTGCGCGCCGCTGCCGCCGTGGTGCGCGGGCGCTATCGCGCGTCGAATGTGCGCCTGGCGATGGTGGTGCCAGGTTCGGGCCTGGTGAAAGAGCAGGCCGAGCGCGAAGGCCTCGACCAGATCTTCCGCGATGCCGGCTTCGAATGGCGCGAGCCGGGTTGTTCGATGTGCCTGGCAATGAACGCCGACCGCCTGGAACCGGGCGAGCGCTGTGCCTCCACCTCGAACCGCAATTTCGAGGGCCGCCAAGGGCAGGGCGGCCGCACCCACCTGGTCTCGCCGGCAATGGCCGCTGCGGCCGGCGTGGCCGGCCATTTCGTCGACGTTCGTGCACTTTGATCAGCTGAGACACTCATGGAAAAATTCACCATTTATGAAGGCCTGGTCGCGCCGCTCGACCGCGCCAACGTCGACACCGACGCCATCATCCCGAAGCAGTTTTTAAAGTCGATCCGGCGCACCGGCTTCGGCCCGAACCTGTTCGACGAGTGGCGCTATCTCGACCACGGCGAGCCGGGCCAGGACAATTCGGGCCGCCCGCTGAACCCCGATTTCGTACTGAACCAGCCGCGCTACCAGGGCGCCTCGATCCTGCTCGCGCGTAAAAACTTCGGCTGCGGCTCTTCGCGCGAACATGCGCCGTGGGCGTTGGAACAGTATGGTTTTCGCGCCATCGTCGCGCCCAGCTTTGCCGACATCTTTTTCAATAACTGCTACAAGAGCGGCCTGTTGCCGATCGTGCTCGCGGAGGCGAGCATCGATCGCCTGTTCGATGAGGTGAAAGCCTTCCCGGGTTTCAAGCTGGTGGTCGACCTCGAGCAGCAGCTGATCGCAACGAGCAGCGGCAGCCTGTCGTTCAAATTCGACATCGACCCGTTCCGCAAATTCTGCCTCATGAATGGCCTCGACGACATCGGTCTGACCTTGCGCCACGCCGACGAGATCCGCGCTTTTGAAGAGCGCCACCTGGCCACACAGCCATGGCTGGCCAACACCATTTAAGAGAACAAGTATGAAGATTGCAATCCTGCCGGGCGACGGCATCGGCCCTGAAATTACCGCGCAGGCGGTCAAGGTACTTAATGCGCTGGGCGAATCGTTCGAGATGGAGACCGCCGACGTCGGTGGCGCCGGTTACGCCGCCCACGGGCACCCGCTGCCGCCTGCCACGCTGGCGCTGGCGAAAGCCGCCGACGCCGTGCTGTTCGGCGCGGTCGGCGATTACCAGTACGACTCGCTCGAGCGTTCGCTGCGTCCGGAACAGGCCATCCTTGGTTTGCGCAAGGAGCTCGGGCTGTTCGCCAACCTGCGGCCCGCGATCCTGTATCCCGAGCTGGCCGGCGCCTCGACGCTGAAACCCGAAGTGGTGTCGGGCCTGGATATCCTGATCATCCGCGAACTGACTGGCGACATTTATTTTGGCAAGCCGCGCGGCGTGCGCGAGTGCCCGGACGGCCCCTTCAAAGGCCAGCGCGAAGGCTTCGACACGATGCGCTACGCGGAAGGCGAAATTCGCCGCATCGCGCACGTGGCATTCCAGGCGGCGCAAAAACGCTCCAAGCGCGTCACCAGTGTCGACAAGGCCAATGTGCTGGAAACGTTCCAGTTCTGGCGCGACATCGTCACCGATGTGCACAAGGAATACCCGGACATCGCACTCGAGCACATGTACGTCGATAACGCCGCCATGCAACTGGTACGCGCGCCGAAAAAATTCGACGTGCTCGTGACCGGCAATATGTTCGGCGATATCCTGTCCGATTGCGCGGCGATGCTGACCGGTTCAATCGGCATGCTGCCATCGGCCTCGTTAGACGCCAACAACAAGGGCCTGTACGAGCCATCGCATGGTTCGGCGCCGGACATCGCCGGCAAAGGTATCGCGAACCCGCTGGCGACAATTTTGTCAGCCGCGATGATGCTGCGCTTTTCATTGAAACGCAGCGAGCAGGCCGACCGCATCGAGAACGCGGTCAAGTCGGTGCTGGCGCAGGGCCTGCGCACGGTCGATATTTACGAGGCTGGCACGACCAAAGTCAGCACGGAACAGATGGGCGACGCGGTTCGCGCGGCGCTTCAATAAAACTTAAAAGAGGGATGAAGATGAAATTAGTTGGGCTGGTAGGCTGGCGTGGCATGGTGGGTTCGGTTCTGATGCAGCGCATGCAGGACGAGGGCGATTTCGCCGACATCGAACCGGTGTTTTTCACGACCTCGAACCCGGGCGGTGCGGCGCCATCGATGGCGAAGAACGAAACCACCCTGAAGAGCGCAAGCGACCTCGCCGAGCTGTCGAAGTGCGAGATCATCATCTCGTGCCAGGGCGGCGACTACACCAGCGAGGTGTATCCGAAACTGCGTGCAGCCGGCTGGAATGGTTACTGGATCGACGCTGCGTCGACCCTGCGCATGGAGGACGACGCCGTCATCGTGCTCGACCCGGTCAACCTGAACGTCATCAAGGACGCCATGCACCGCGGCGTGAAGAATTACGTCGGCGGCAACTGCACCGTATCGTGCATGCTGATGGGTCTCGGTGGGCTGTTCGAACAGGGCCTGGTCGAGTGGATGACGTCGATGACGTATCAAGCCGCATCGGGCGGCGGCGCGCAGCACATGCGCGAGCTGCTGACCCAGTTCGGCACCATCAACGCGGCCGTCAAGCCACTGCTCGACAATCCGGCCTCGGCGATCCTCGAGATCGACCGCACCGTGCTGGCCACGCAGCATGGCTATTCACCTGATGAGATCAAGCAGTTCGGCGCGCCACTGGCCGGCAACCTGATTCCGTGGATCGACAAGGACCTGGGCAACGGCCAGTCGAAGGAAGAGTGGAAAGCCGGCGCCGAGACCAACAAGATCCTCGGCCTGGGTGAAGCATTTGGTTCGAAAGCCATTCCTGTGGACGGCCTCTGCGTCCGCATCGGCGCCATGCGCTGCCACTCGCAGGCGCTGACCATCAAGCTGACGAAAGACGTGCCGCTCGATGAAATCAACGACATCATCGCCTCCCACAACGAGTGGGTCAAAGTGGTGCCGAACACGCGCGAAGCGTCGGTGCGCGACCTGTCGCCTGCCGCCGTCACGGGCAGCCTGACGATTCCGGTTGGCCGCATGCGCAAGCTGGCCATGGGCGGCGACTATCTGTCGGCGTTTACGGTCGGTGACCAGCTGCTGTGGGGCGCTGCCGAACCGTTGCGCCGCATGCTGCGCATCGTGCTGGAGAAGTAAGTCATTCCCCGCGCAGGCGGGGACCCATGGCACGCATGTATCGTGGCGAAATTGGCATCACCAATGCAGCAAAAGTGTTACGGGCCCCGCCTTCGCGCGGGACGTAGCACTCCATCAACTACGATAGCTGCATGTTAACTGTGATAACTTAGTGTTAGCAAAAGTACGCATAAACACGACGGTCCTGGCGCATATCCCCTTTGCGGTGCATCACGGCGGCGCTTGAGCTTGCATGCCTTGGAGCATGATGATATGTTGAGACGTCCGGGATATCCACTTTCCCCCCCAGCTAACTCACACGCCCCAACTATGCAATTGAATCAACGCCCCATGATCCTGTCGTACGCGCTGAAAACCCTTGTGGCGGCTGTTGCAAGCGCCGTGCTTTTCGCCTCCGCGGCGCATGCCGCCGGGCTCGGCAGGCTTACCGTTTTGTCCGCGCTGGGCCAGCCTTTGCGCGCTGAAATCGAGCTGACCGCCGTCTCGACCGAAGAAGCCAACGGCCTGGTGGCGAAGCTGGCCAACCCGGACGCGTTCCGCGCGGCGAATATCGACTTCAACCCGGCGCTGCTGTCGCTGCGCTTTGCCGTCGAGCAGCGCAGCGGGCGCCAGATCGTGCGCATCTCGTCCACCCAGCCGATCAACGAGCCTTTCGTCGACATGCTGCTGGAACTGAGCTGGAACAGCGGCCGCCTGGTACGCGAATACACCTTCCTGCTCGATCCGGCCGAACTGCGCACTACCCAGTCGGCTCAGGTGGCCGCGGGTGCCGCAGCGAATGCTGCGCGCCAGCGCGCCCAGCAGGCCGCACCACAACAGGGCGCGTCGCCAGCGCCAACGCCAGCGCCAGCCGCGGCCGCGCGTGCTGAACGTCCGGCCCGCCCGGCCGACGCCGGCGCGCCGGACGCAAAAACCCTGACCGAATACCGCGTCAAGCGCGGCGACACGCTGGGCCGTATCGCCGCCCAGGTCAAGCCGGTCGACGTTTCGCTCGACATGATGCTGGTGGCGCTGTATCGCGCCAATCCGGACGCCTTCCTCGGCAACAACATGAACCGCCTGAAGTCGGGCCAGATCCTGTCGGTGCCCGATTCCGACGCACTGCGCGGCGCCAGCAAAGGCGACGCGCACGGCGTCGTCGTGGCCCACGCGGCCGACTTCAATGCCTACCGCAACAAGCTCGCCGGCCAGGTCGCCAGCTCGGCCCCGGCCAAAGAGCCGGAAGCGACGCAGAGCGGCGCCGGCAAGGTCACCGCCAAGGTGCAGGAGAGTGCCACCGCCGCCAATGAAGCGGCCGACAAGCTGCGCCTGTCGAAAGCGGCGCCTGGTGCTACCGCCGGCAAGGCTGGCGGCGGCGCCGAAGACAAGATCGCCCGCGAGAAGGAAGTGGCCGAAGCCACGGCGCGCGTCAAGGAACTTGAACGCAACGTCAGTGAGCTGGAAAAGCTCACCGCCGTGAAGAACAAGGCGGCGGCAGACGCTGCCGCCGCAGCAGCAGCCACGCCAGCGCCCGTTACGCCAGCGGTCCCAGTCGCTGTAACGCCACTCGATGCACCAGCAGTTGCTCCAGCCCCGGTAGCGCTGCCAAAAGCGCCGATCGTCAAAAAGCCGGTGGCGCCAGTGGTGCCCGAGGCCGGCCTGGTCGAGACGATCATGGACAACATCCTGGCCATTGGTGCTGGCCTGCTGGTGCTCCTGCTGGCCGCGTTTGCGGTCATCCAGCGCAAGAAGAAAAACGCGGCGGCCGAACCGGGTCCATCGTCGCTGCTGGGCGCGGCGTCGCAGCCGGCCCACTCGATGTACGACGAAGCCGGTGGTCAGAGTGTCGACACCAACAACAGCGTGTTCAACTCGAGCTTCTCGCCATCGGCCAGCCAGCTCGATACCAATGAAGTCGATCCGGTCGCCGAAGCCGACGTGTATATCGCCTACGGCCGCGACGCCCAGGCCGAAGAAATCCTCCGGGAAGCGCTGCGCACCAATCCAGAGCGCTACCCGGTGCGCCTGAAACTGCTCGAAATTTACGCTGCCCGCAAGGACCTGCGTTCGTTCGAAACCCAGGCCGGCGAGTTGTACAGCATGACGCGCGGGCAGGGCGAGGAGTGGCAGCAGGCAGCCGCCATGGGCCTGCTGATCGATCCGGCCAACCCGCTGTACGGCGCCGGCGAACAGCCGCTGAACCTCGGCCTGGCCGCAGGTGCCGCCGTGGCCGGCGCTGCCGCGTCGCAAAGCGATCTGGCGCAGCAACTGGCGGCATCGTTCGCGTCCAGCGGCGCCCAGCCGGAGAGCGCCCATTTTGACCTGCACGCCCTTGAGTCGAGCGAGTTGACCGCGCTGCCGCAAGCTGCGCCACTGACCGACGACAACGCACTCGACTTCGACCTGGGCGGGCTCGATTTCGAGCCGGTCAGCGCGGCACCGGCGCCTGCCGAGGTAACGTATGCCACGCCAGCGACGGCTGCCGCGTTCGAAGCGACTGCGGTGCCGGACATGGCATTCCACAGTGCCGCCGACGACGTCCCGGCGCCAGAGCAGGCCGCAGTCGAAGCCGATCCGTTCGACATCGATTTCGATATGAACTTTGATGCACCTGCACCTGCACCTGCACCTGCAGCCGCGCCGTTAGCCGACTTCGACCTGCAAAGCCTGCCGGGTCAGCCGGCGGCCGCACCAGCGTTCGACCTCGGCGCGATGAACTTCGACCTGCCGGAAACGCCAGCCGCGGCGCCGGTCGCGCTGACCAAGCCGGCCGCACTCGATACCTCGTTCTTGCAGGACGATTTGCCGACGCTGGCGCCAGCCCCTGAGCGCAGCGCCGCCGCGCCGGCGTTCGACATGTCCAACATCGACCTCGATTTGCCAGCCAGCGCAGCGCCAACGGCTGGCCGCGACGACACCTTTGGCGTCGGCTTCCCGTTCGACGAGCCGGCCACCACTGCAGCGGAACCGGACAACAGCGGTAACAGCGTCATGTCGTCCGCGCTGATGGAAATGGAAACCAAACTGGACCTGGCCATTGCGTACCAGGAAATCGGCGACAAAGAGGGCGCGCGCGAGCTGCTCGACGAAGTCATCAAGGGCGGCAACAGCGAACAGGTCACGAAGGCCAACGCAATGCGCGCACAACTGGCGTGACGGTTGAAGTAAGCGGGCCTTTGACCCGGCGCATTGCCCTGGGTGTGCAGTACGACGGCACACCTTGGAACGGATACCAGAAGCAGCCCGACCGCAAGACCGTGCAGGACCAGCTGGAAATCGCCCTCGAGACGTTTGCCCGCACGCGCCTGGCCACCACCTGTGCCGGACGCACCGACACCGGCGTGCATGCGCTCGAGCAGGTGGTGCATTTCGATACCGAGCTCGATCGTCCGATGCAGTCGTGGGTACGCGGCGTGAATACCTTTCTGCCCGACTCGATCGCGGTGCGCTGGGCCCACGCGATTCCCGTCGATCCCGAGCGTGACCCGTTGCTCGACTTCCACGCGCGCTTCTCGGCGCGCGCGCGTACCTACCACTATGTTCTCTACAACACGCCGGTGCGCTCGCCGCTGCTGGCCGGGCGCGCGGGCTGGATGTTTCGTCCACTCGACGTCACCCTGATGCAGGAAGCGGCGCGCGTGCTGATCGGCACCCATGATTTCTCGGCGTTCCGCGCCGCCGGCTGCCAGGCCAAGTCGCCCGTCAAGCACATGCATTCGCTCGACATCGTGCGGCGCGGCGACCTGATCGTGTTCACCGTTTGCGCCAGCGCCTTTCTGCACCACATGGTGCGCAATCTGGTCGGCTCGCTCATCTACGTTGGCCTGGAACGCACCACGCCGGCATGGCTGGGCGAGGTGCTGGCAAGCCGCAACCGCGACCTTGCCGCGCCCACTTTCATGCCGGATGGCCTTTACCTGGCCAAAATCGATTACGATCCCAAGTGGGGGCTGCCGCAGGAGTCGGCGCCGCCACTCCCGTGGTTCTAAAAGGTTTTTGCATGCAGCGTACCCGTATCAAAATTTGCGGCATCACCCGCGCGGACGACCTGCGCGCCGCAGTCGACCTTGGCGCCGATGCGCTTGGCTTCGTGTTCTATCCACCCAGCCCGCGTTACGTGACCGTCGCGCAGGCCGCGCCGCTCGCGCTGGCGGTGCCCGCGTTCGTGTCGAATGTGGCGCTGTTCGTCAACCCGTCGCCAGACGAGGTGCGGGCGGTGGTCGAGGCCATGCCGATCGCGCAGTTGCAGTTTCATGGCGACGAGACGGCCGGGCAGTGCGCGGCCATCGCCGCAGCGGTTCAACGCCCGTTCATGCGCGCATACCGGGTCAGGCCCGACACGACGCGCGCCGATTTGCTAGAATGCGAAGAGCGATACCGCGCTGCCAGTCCCTGGTTCTCGAGCCTCCTGCTCGATACTTACGTGGATGCCTACGGCGGCGCAGGAAAGGTTTTCGATTGGTCTCTCATCCCAAAAGAGCTCGCGCCTCGGGTCGTTTTAAGTGGTGGCTTGAGCGTACAAAACGCGACTGACGCGGTGGTACGTGTTCGTCCCTGGGCGGTTGACATCAGCAGTGGTGTTGAAGCCGCCAAGGGGATCAAGGACGCCAGCAAGATCGCCGCGTTTATCGCGGCCGTTGCCAGCGCAGATACCATTATCCGAAGCGAGAACTCCCATGAGCCACTATTTCAAGGAAGCGCCTGAGCGCGCCCCCGCAGCCCCCCTGTTCAAAAGCCCGAACTACAATTTTCCCGACGCGCGCGGCCACTTCGGCCAGTACGGCGGCAGCTTCGCCGCCGAGACGCTGTCGCACGCGCTGACCGAACTGACCGAAGCGTATGCCCACTACAGCCAGGACCAGGCGTTTCTGGACGAATTCCGCTATGAGCTGGAACACTTCGTCGGTCGCCCGTCGCCGGTCTACCACGCGCGGCGCTGGTCGGAAATCGCCGGTGGCGCGCAGATCTACCTGAAGCGCGAAGACCTGAACCACACCGGCGCGCACAAGATCAACAACGTTATCGGCCAGGCCCTGCTGGCGCGCCGCATGGGCAAGCCGCGTATCATCGCCGAGACCGGCGCCGGCCAGCACGGCGTCGCCACCGCCACCATCTGCGCGCGCTTTGGCCTCGAATGCGTGGTCTACATGGGTTCCGAGGACGTCAAGCGCCAGGCCCAGAACGTGTATCGCATGAAACTGCTGGGCGCAACCGTGGTGCCGGTGGAATCGGGTTCGAAGACCTTGAAAGACGCCTTGAACGAAGCGATGCGTGACTGGGTCACGAATATCGAAAATACCTTTTATATCATTGGTACCGTGGCCGGCCCGGCGCCGTATCCGATGATGGTGCGCGATTTCCAGTCCGTGATTGGCGAAGAGTGCCTGGTGCAGATGCCGAAGATGACCGGGCGCCAGCCCGATTACGTGCTCGCCTGCATCGGCGGCGGCTCGAACGCGATGGGGATTTTTTATCCGTACATCGACGAGCCGGGTGTAAAACTGATCGGCGTCGAAGCCGGCGGCGAGGGCCTTGACTCCGGCAGGCATTCGGCGTCGCTGACGGCCGGTTTTCCGGGCGTTTTGCACGGCAACCGCACCTATCTGCTGCAGGACGAAAACGGCCAGATCATCGAGACCCATTCGGTGTCGGCGGGCCTCGATTACCCGGGCGTCGGACCCGAGCATGCTTGGCTGAAGGACAGCCTGCGTGCCGAATACGTTACCGTCGACGACGAGGAAGCGCTGAAGGCGTTCCACGACTGCTGCCAGATCGAAGGCATCATCCCGGCGCTGGAGTCGGCCCACGCGCTTGCGTACGCGGTGAAACTGGCGCCGACGCTGGCGAAGGACAAGATTATCCTGGTCAACCTGTCGGGCCGGGGCGACAAGGACATGCACACTGTGGCCGAGAGGATGGGGCTCGATTTCAGTTGAAGTGAAGTTGAACCTTCGCGCTGAACCGTTTCTTCCTCTACCACTCATAGAAAGCACCGCATGTCCAGAATTGCTACGACCTTTGCCGCCCTCAAGGCGCACCACAAAACCGGCCTCGTCACCTTCATCACTGCCGGCGACCCGCATCCCGACCTGACCGTGCCGTTGATGCACGCGATGGTTGCCGGGGGCGCCGACGTGCTCGAACTCGGCGTGCCGTTTTCGGACCCGATGGCCGAGGGCCCGGTTATCCAGCGCGCCTGTGAGCGCGCATTGAAATTCAATGTCGGCATGCGCGACGTGTTCGAGATGGTGCGCGTGTTCCGGGCGACCGATCCGTCCACGCCGGTCATCCTGATGGGTTACGCCAACCCGGTGGAGCGCATGGGTGCGGAAAATTTCATCGCACGCTGCAAGGACGTCGGCGTGGATGGGGCCATCGTGGTCGACTATCCGCCCGAAGAGTGCGAAGCGTTTGCCGAATCGATGCGTGCCAATGGCCTCGACCTGATCTTCCTGCTTGCGCCGACGTCCACCGAAGAGCGCATCAAGCAGGTGGCGCGTGTGGGCAGCGGCTTCTCGTACTACGTGTCGCTCAAGGGCGTGACGGGTGCGGGCAGCATCGACACGGACGACGTCGCCCGCCGCGTCGCCGCCATCCGCGAACATGTGCAATTACCGATCGGCGTGGGCTTCGGCATCCGCGACGGCGCGACGGCGAAGGCGGTGGCCGCGGTCGCAGACGCGGTGGTCATCGGCAGCCGCATCATCCAGGAAATCGAAAACTCCCCGCCCGAGGGCGCCGTCGCCGCCGTCGAAACGTTCGTGCGCAGCATCCGCACCGCCCTCGATAGCAATTAACCAAAAACCATTAACCAATAATTAGGGTCAGAGTCGATTTAATTGGAAATTTTGTGAATTTCCGAACAATTCGACTCTGACCCTATGTGTTTTTAGCGTCGAGTTTGCTTCTATAAAAATAGGGTCAGTGTCGAATTGATTGGCAATTTTGGACAATTGCTCAGTAATTCGACTCTGACCCTCATTGTTTTGTAACTTTGTGTTCGATGGCTATTTCCCCAGGCATTGCGGTGTGCATGGCGTTTCTGTATCTGATGGTTTAGATTGGTGCTAATCCAACAATCATTCCACTATGAACCCATGAGAAAACAAATTCATTGATTGGCGCCTGGGTCTACGACCTGGTGGCCGCGCGCCGGGGGGGCGTTTCGAGTACACCACCGTTGACGTGGCAGGTGCCGACCAGGCCGCCTGATTTAGCCGTTTAGCGCGCGCCGACCCATGCGGTGCCGTTCACGCGGGTGACATTGCTTCCCGCGGCAATCAACTGGCGCATGACGTCCACCTTAAATTCGATTGCCACACCGGTGGTCACCTCATCCGGCCGCGGGCAGGGCGCGGCGCCCGCGACCAGCGCGAAGATAAACAGGTTTTTACCGGACGCGTGCGGCGTCAGGCTGCCCTTCATGGCACAGGCGCCGGCGTTGCCCGTGAATGTGCCGTCCGCTGCCACGGTCAGCGCGACCGTGGCGCCACTCAGGTCGCGCAAGGTCCAGGCACCGGTGATGTTGGCGAGCTTCGCTGCGGTGTTGTAGACGTAATTCATATTGGCCAGCGCGGTGCCGGTGAGCGCAGTGCTGGTGCTTCCCATCGTCAGGATGCCAGTGAGGCTGGCCGCCGGAACATAGGTGCCGGCGAACGTGCCGACGACCGTCGACGGCGTCACGCCATATTCGCGCACATCGGTGGCGGTAAAGCTGCCATTGTTGCTGGCGCCAACGCCCTCCAGAAAGCGACTGATGCCAAACACGCCGCCCGTCGTTGCGCCGATCATGGAGTACAGGCGGTTGCTGTCGGTGACCAGCGATACATGCGACAGACCTCCCGACAGACTGCCTTCGTACACACCCTCGGCGCTTGCAGTCACGGTGGGCTGCGTGGGCACTGCCACCGGCAGGGTGGGCGCGTGGACAGCGGGCAGCGTGTTGCCGACGCCGGTGTTGCCACTCCCGCTATCGCCACCACCGCCGCCGCACGCGCTCAATACCAGTGCCGCTGTCAGCGCCGTTAATCCAGAATACTTCCTTGTCATTTGAGACCTGTCTTTGTCTGAGGAAACTTAGTATATTTACCTTATTTAAATTTAACAACTGTGGGTTTTGCAAAATATGTCACCGATAGTGGAAAATTGTCAGTATTCGACAAGCAGCCTGTGAGCGGCTACACTACGGCCAACTTAAGAATTGCCGTAAAGGAGAACAGATGAGTTGGTTAGAGAAACTGCTGCCCCCACGGATCCAGCGCTCCGATGCCGCTAACCGCAAGACGATGCCCGAAGGCCTGTGGGTAAAGTGCCCGTCGTGCGAAGCCGTTTTGTACCGTTCCGACCTGGAGTCGAACCTGCATGTCTGCCCGAAGTGCAGCCACCACATGCGCATCCGTGCGCGCGAACGGCTCGACTCGCTGATGGACGCCGGCGGCCGCTATGAAATTGGCCAGGAAACGCTGCCGGTCGATACGCTCAAGTTCAAGGACAGCAAAAAATACCCGGACCGCCTGAAAGCGGCCATGGAAGCCACCGGCGAAACCGATGCGATGATCGTCCTGGGCGGCTCCATCATGAGCCTGCCATGCGTCGTGGCCTGCTTCGAATTCGAATTCATGGGTGGCTCGATGGGCTCGGTGGTGGGCGAGCGCTTCACCCGTGGCGCGCAAAACGCGCTGGAGCAGAAAGTGCCGTTCATCTGCATCACCGCCACCGGTGGCGCGCGCATGCAGGAAGGCTTGCTGTCGCTGATGCAGATGGCAAAAACCACCGCCATGCTGACCAAGCTGTCCGAGAAAAAGCTGCCGTTCATCAGCGTGCTGACCGACCCGACCATGGGCGGCGTCTCGGCCTCGTTCGCCTTCATGGGCGACGTGGTGATTGCCGAGCCGCGCGCACTGATCGGCTTTGCCGGCCCGCGCGTGATCGAGAACACGGTCCGTGAAAAGCTGCCGGAAGGCTTCCAGCGCGCCGAGTTCCTGGTGCAAAAGGGCGCCGTCGACATGATCGTCGACCGCCGCAAGATGCGCGAAGAAATCGCTCGCCTGCTGGCCCTGCTGCAAAACCAGCCGGTCGAAGTGATCGCCTAAATAAGTTCAGCAAGCTCACAGAAAGCGGCGCGGCGCGGTTAAAATGCGCTGCGCCGCTTTTTTCATTTTCTGAGCCTCCTATGTCAACGTTGCCCACCACCTTGCCCGACTGGCTCGCACTGCTCGAGTCACGCCACGCCGAAACCCACATCGACATGGGCCTGGAGCGCGTGCGCGCCGTCAAGGACCGCATGGCGCTCGCCTTTTCCGTCCCGGTCATCATGGTAGCGGGCACCAACGGCAAGGGCTCCACCTGCGCCATGCTGGAAAGTATCCTGCTGCGCGCCGGTTACCGCGTCGGCCTGTATATCAAGCCGCACTTCCTCGACTTTAACGAGCGCGCCCGCATCAACGGTGAGATGGCCAGCGATGCAGCCCTGATCGCCAGCTTCAACGTGGTCGAAGAAAAACGCGGCGCCACCGACCTGACCTATTTCGAATTCACCACGCTGGCCATCATGCACCTGCTCTCCACCACGGAAATCGACGTGGCGATCCTGGAAGTGGGTCTGGGCGGGCGTCTCGACGCCGTCAACGTGATCGACGCCGACGTGGCCATCGTCACCTCGGTCGACATCGACCACACGGATTATCTGGGTGATACGCGCGAGAAAATCGGTTTTGAGAAGGCCGGCATTTTCCGCGCCGGCAAACCGGCCATCTGCAGCGACCCGGTACCGCCCCAGTCGCTGATCGACCACGCCGCCGCGATTGGCGCCGACCTGTGGCTGCTGGGCCGCGATTTCAACTACGCCGGCGACCAGCAGCAGTGGGGCTACGGCGGGCGCAGCCAGCGCCGCAATTCGCTGGCCTATCCGGCCCTGCGCGGCGCCAACCAGTTGCTTAACGCTTCGGCCGCACTGGCCGCGCTGGAAGTATTGCGCCTGACGCTGCCAGTTGGCGCCCAGGAAGTGCGCACCGGCCTCGCGCTGGTCGAATTGCCGGGCCGCTTTCAGGTCTTGCCAGGCCAGCCGACGGTGGTCCTCGACGTCGCGCACAATCCCCATGCGTCCGCGACGCTGGCGCAAAACCTCGGCAACATGGGCTTTCATCCGTTCACGTACGCGGTGTTTGGCATCATGGAAGACAAGGATATCGCCGGCGTCGTCACGCCGATGCTCGAACATATCGACCACTGGTGCCTCGCCGACCTGCCATCGCCGCGCAGCGCCGACGGTGCGCTACTGGCCGCGCGCATCGCCGACATGGCGCTGGGCGGCGCCAAATCCGACGCCAGGCCAGGCGAATTTACCGTCAACACGTTCCCCGATCCGGCTGCTGCATTTGCAAACGCGGTCAGTCGTGCCGGGGAGAATGATAGAATTGTGGTCTTTGGATCGTTCTATACCGTCGCCGGCGTGATGGCGGCTCGAAAATCCACTCTTCACTGAAAATACACCGCATGGGCTTGTTCTCTTCTTCCAAAAAAAACAAGCATGACAAAATGGCCCAGAATCTGGGCCAGGATGACGGCCACTTCTCCCGCGCTGAAGACGAAGCGATCGGCGAGAAGGCCCGTGCCAAGCGCGCCTCGAACGCGGGCGCGGCCGCCGGGCGTGGTCGCAAGGATGCGCCCGATCCAGTGCTGCCCGAGAAAAAGCGCGCGCGCCGTCGCCTGGTGGGCGCCATCGCGCTGGCGCTGGCCGCTGCCATCGGCATTCCGATGCTGCTCGATTCGGAGCCGAAGCCCTTGAACGGCGACATCGCCATCCAGATTCCGTCCAAAGAAACAGCCGCGCCGCTGCCAGTGCCGGCCGCGCCCGCGCCGGTCGATGCTGCCGATACCCTCGACAAGCGCGAAGAGATCGTCACGGCTCCGGCCAGGGTGGAGCCCCCGCGCAAGGTGTCCAAGTACGATACCGAACTGCGCGACGAGCCGGCGCCGGTCAAAGTGGAACCGAAACCCGAGCCGAAAGTGGCCAAGGTCGAGAAGGTAGAAAAGCTGGACAAGCCGGTCAAGCCGGACAAACCGAAGCCGCTCAAGCCGGATGAGAAACACGATGTCCATCCGCTGGCCGCGAAAAGCACCGACAGTTCGCGGGCCCTGGCCATCCTCGAAGACAAGCAAGACAAACCGGCCAGGGTGGCGCACGAGCCAGTCGACAGCGCTTCGCAGCGCTACGTGCTGCAGGTGGTTGCCCTAGCCAGCCAGGAAAAAGTCACGGAATTGCAGGCCAGGCTGGCCGGCGCCGGGCTGCGCTCGTACACCGAAAAAAGCACCGCTTCATCCGGCGCCTCCGTCATCCGCGTGCGGGTGGGGCCGTTCGGCAAGGATGAAGCGGAAAAAACCCGTGCCAAGCTCAGCGCGATGGGTCTGCCCGGCACCATGGTCCCGGCAAAATGACGCAAGCAGTATTGAAGTGAGCCGGCGTGACGATTTTCGATTATCTGCTGCTGTTCGTCCTCATTTCATCGGTCATCATCAGCACCTTGCGCGGACTGGTGAAAGAAATCCTGTCGCTGCTGGGCTGGATCGTCGCTTTCATCGTGGCCAATGCCTTCGGCGCGAAACTGGCGCCGCTGTTGCCCGACGCGATACCGGGCGACGCGGGCCGCCTGATGGTGGCGTATGTGGCGCTGTTTCTGGGCGTACGAATTTTGATGGGGCTGGCGTCGATGATGATCGGCGCGCTGGTCTCGGCCACCGGCCTGTCGCTGGCCGACCGCGGCCTCGGCGGTTTATTTGGATTGGCGCGCGGCATTGTAATTGTGCTCGCCGTCGTCATATTGTGTGGGATGACCGCGATCCCGAAACAGGCTTTCTGGAAAGACGCGCTGCTCTCGCCACTGGCCGAATCCGGTGCGCGCACCCTCAAACCCTTCCTGCCTGCTGCCCTGGCGCAGTACGTTCGTTATTAGATTTATTCGATTCGCTTTATTTTTTTGTCCGTCCCAGCTTTTAGGAGTGCACCATGTGTGGCATCGTCGGCGTCGTATCTCACCAACCCGTCAATCAACTGTTGTATGACGCATTGCTGCTGTTGCAGCACCGCGGCCAGGATGCAGCAGGTATTGCAACGAATCACAGCAGCATGTTTTCCATGCACAAGGCGAACGGCCTCGTGCGTGACGTGTTCCGCACGCGTAACATGCGCGCGCTGCAAGGCAATTCGGGCATCGGCCACTGCCGTTATCCGACCGCAGGCTCGTCCAGCGAAGAAGAAGCGCAGCCGTTCTACGTGAATGCGCCGTTCGGCATCACGCTGGCGCACAACGGCAATCTGACCAACCAGGAACAACTGAAACTCGAGATGTTCCGCAATGACCGCCGCCACATCAACACCGATTCGGATTCCGAAGTGTTGCTCAACGTGCTGGCCCACGAAATCCAGGAAGCCACCACCGGTTTGTCGCTCGATCCGGAATCGATTTTTAAAGCGATGAACGTGGTGCACCGCCGCATCAAGGGTGCCTACGCCGTGGTCGCGCAAATCGCCGGCCATGGCTTGTTGGCATTCCGCGACCCGTTCGGCATTCGTCCGCTGTGCATCGGCGTCAACGAAACCGACAGCGGCACCGAATACATGGTGGCCAGCGAATCGGTGGCCCTGGAAGGCATTGGTTTCCGTTTCCTGCGCGATGTCGCGCCGGGCGAAGCCGTGTTCATCGATAACGATGGCGTCATGCACGCACGCCAGTGCGCCGACAACCCGTCGCTCAATCCCTGCGCCTTCGAATATGTCTACCTGGCGCGCCCGGATTCGATTCTCGACGGCGCCTCGGTGTACGCCACCCGCCTGAAAATGGGCGAATACCTGGCCGATAAAATCCGCGCCGAATTTCGCACCGGCGAAATCGACGTGGTCATGCCGATTCCCGATTCGTCCCGTCCGGCCGCGATTCAACTGGCGCTGAAACTGGGCATCGAATACCGCGAAGGTTTTATCAAGAACCGCTACATCGGCCGCACCTTCCTGATGCCAGGGCAAGCCATCCGCAGCAAATCCGTGCGCCAGAAACTGAACGCCATCGGTTCCGAATTCAAGGGCAAAAACGTGCTGCTGGTGGATGACTCCATCGTGCGCGGCACCACCAGCCGCGAAATCGTGCAAATGGCCCGCGAAGCCGGCGCGCGCAATGTGTTTTTCGCATCCGCCGCGCCGCCGGTGCTGTTCCCGAACGTGTATGGCATCGATATGCCGACCCGCGACGAACTCATCGCCTACGGCCGCAGCACCGACGAAGTGTGCCGCGAAATTACTGCCGACCGCCTGGTGTATCAGGATATCGATGCCCTGAAACGCTCCATTTCGGACGTGAATCCGGTGCTGCAGAGTTTCGAAGCATCGTGTTTCGACGGCATTTATGTGACCGGCGACGTAACGCCGGAATACCTGGATCGCCTGGAAAATGCCCGTCATAATCCAAAGAAGGCGCTGCCGGAAGATACCGTGCGCACCCAGCTCAATCTGAATGCGGCGATTGCCACTGCGGAGTAAATGAGATGCCGGAAAAACTGCATTATGGTTTTACCACCACGATCCTGCACAACGACCGCCGCAAGGTGATCGAGCACGGCTCGCTGCACAAGCCGGTGCACACGTCGGTCGCGTTCGGTTACAACGATGCGCGCCAGCTGGCATCAGTGTTCCAGGGCAAGGAGCCGGGCTTCCGTTATGGTCGCCAGGGCAACCCGACCGTGTCGGCACTGGAAGACAAGATCAGCAAGATGGAAGACGGCGTGGCCAGCCTGTGCTTCGGCACTGGCATGGCAGCCATCGGCGCGCTGTTCCAGGCGCTGCTGCGCGCTGGGGACCAGGTCGTGTCGTCCGCCTTCCTGTTCGGTAACACCAACAGCCTGTGGCAGACGGTGGCGGGGCAGGGCGTCGATGTCGCCTTTGTCGATGCCACCGATGTGGCCAACGTGGCGGCCGCCATCACGCCGGCCACGCGCATGGTGTTTGTGGAAACCATCGCCAACCCGCGCACCCAGGTGGCCGACCTGGTCCGCATCGGCGAACTGTGCCGCGAGCGCGGCATCCTGTACGTGGTCGACAACACGATGACCACGCCCTGGTTGTTCCGCCCGAAAACGGTGGGCGCCGGCATCGTCATCAATTCGCTGACCAAGTCGATTGGCGGCCACGGCATGGCGCTGGGCGGCAGCCTGACCGACACCGGCCTGTTCGACTGGAGCGCTTACCCGAACATCGCGCCGAATTTCCGCAAGCAGCCGGCCAGCCAGCAAGGCATGGCGCAGCTGCGTGCCAAGGCCTTGCGCGATTTCGGCGCGTCGCTCAGCCCGGACGCGGCGCACCAGATTGCCGTGGGCGCCGAAACGCTGGCGCTGCGCATGGAGCGTACCTGTGCGAATGCGCTGGCGCTGGCGCAGATGCTGGAAGCGGACGACCGGGTCGCGGCGGTCCATTATCCCGGCCTGGCGTCGCACCCGCAGCATGATTTGACGCGCAAACTGTTCCGCGCCAGCGGATCCCTGTTCAGCTTTGAACTGAAAGACGGGATCAATTGCTTCGATTACCTGAACCGGCTGACGGTGGGTATTCCGGCCAGCAACCTGGGTGACACGCGCACGCTGGTCATTCCGGTGGCGCACACCATCTTCTTCGAGATGGGCGCCGAACGGCGCGCCAGCATGGGCATCGCTGAGTCGCTGATCCGGGTTTCGGTGGGCATTGAAGAGACGGCCGATTTGCTGGCCGATTTCGGCGCCGCGCTCGACGTTTAATTGCTGCGCCATTTCCCGACGGCGCGCAAGATCTTGCCGTGGCCGACCACACCCCGCGCTGCTTCAACGGCTCAGGTTAGCAAACGCAAGCGATACGCCCAGCCCCATTAAAAGCGCGCCGATCAATTTGTCGATCACCTTCTGGTGATTGACCATGCGGGATCGAAACGCGTGTTGCGAGAAAAATAGCGCGACCAGCGCGAACCAGAAAAAGTGGGTAGCCGACATGAACAAGCCATAGCCGAACTGGATCGGCAATGGCGTCGCCGCTTGCACGACCTGGGTGTAGGTGCTGACGACAAACAGCGTCGTCTTCGGATTCAATGCGTTGGTCAGAAAACCATTACTGAGCAATGTAATGGGCGATACCGTGCTGTCGGCGTGCAGGTCGATGGTCAGTTTCGATTGATTGGAAAACGTCTTCCATCCGATGACGATCAAATACAGGGCGCCGGCTATTTTAATCACGGTGAATAACCAGGGTGAATGCGCGCTGATCAAAGCAATGCCAAATATCGTGTAAAACACATGGACCTGCACACCGAGCGCGATGCCGAGCGCGGCAAGCAGCCCGGCATTGCGGCCATACAGATAGCTGTTTCGCGTCACCATCGCGAAATCCGGACCCGGACTGATGGTGGCCAGGATAGTAATCAGTGCAACAGCAACGAGCTCGGTCATGGTTCTTTCCTTCGTTAGTAGTGGCAATTGCGCGCGCCCCGCCGATACAATTTCGGGGAATCTTTCTGGCGACAAATTATGGATATAATGCCGGGGGCTGAATAGCGATGTATCGTCTCCATAACGCGTGAGAAAAACTGACGGATGGCCAGGCAAATACCGCTCAACACACTGCGTTTTTTTGAAGCCGCCGCCAGGCTTGGCAGTTTCGTCAAAGCCGCCCACGAGCTGAACCTGACGCATGGCGCGGTCAGTCGCCAGATCCGCCTGCTCGAACAGACCTTGGGCATTGCATTGTTCGAGCGCCGCAACCGGGGCGTGTTTTTGACGGCGCAGGGCGAGCGCTTGCGCGCCGTGACCGAGGACGCGTTCGAACGGATCGACGCGACCGTGCAGGCATTGCGTGAGCCTGCGCGGCAGGCGCCCTTGGTGGTGTCATGCGAACCGACGATTTCGATGAAATGGCTGATACCGCGGCTGGGTGATTTTGCGCGGCGCTATCCGGAGGTGCCGCTGCACATCTTTGCGTCGGGTGGCCCGGTGGCGTTTCAGCGCGACGGGGTCGACGTGGCCTTGCGCCGCAACGACTTTCATTGGAGCGCGGAGCTGCATGCGGAAAAGGTGTGCGATGAATGGGTGGGACCGGTCTGCGCGCCGACGCTGCTGAAACGGCGCCAGCTCGATCTGCCCGCGCAAAAAATCCTGCACACGGCGTCGCGCAAGAGCGCCTGGCCAAACTGGCGCAGCGTCAGCGCCACGAGCGCCAGCCATAGCGGCAGCCAGACCTACGAGCATTTCTATCTGTCGCTGCAAGCTGCCTGTGCCGGTCTGGGCGTGGCGATCGGCTCGGTCTTCATGACGCAGGAAGAGATTGGCAGCGCACGCCTGGTTGCGCCGTTCGGCTTCATGCGCGACGGGTCCGCGTACTTCCTGCTGTCGTCGCGACCGTTCGAGACCGATCCGCGCCGCGTCGCTTTCCTGGCATGGCTACGCCAGCAAATGCACTATTTGCCGGCCTGATGTGGCGCGTGATTCACTGGCCGACTTCGGTGATGCCTTCACGGACATCAAGCGTAGAAGCTGTCTGGATGGCGCCAGCCTGGCAGCTCGCTGATGCGCTGGATCCATCCGGCCACATGCAGCGGCAGCGCGACCTGTGCCTGGTCAGCCCAGAACAGGTAGGCGCTCATCGACAGGTCGACGATGGTCGGCGCGGCGCCGAGGATAAAATCCCGGCCATCCGCCAGTTCGATATCCATGCGTGAAATATCTGCATTGCAACGCTCGCGCAGCATCGCCATAACCGCCGCATCGACGCCGCCGCCGCGCACTGCGTGCCGCAGGTTCGGTAGGGAAAAGCCGATCCGGTTTGCTTCCCAGAACAGCCACTGGCTTACGCCATCCTGCAAGGCGGCAGTCTCGCCTTCCAGTACGCCGCTGTGCGCCGCCAGGTGCAGCAGGACCGCATTCGACTGGGCGTAAATGCGCCCGTTGTGCAACAACACCGGCACTTCGCCATGTGGCGATAAATTGCGAAACGCCTGGGGCCGCGCGGCGCGCGCCTGGCTCAGGTCGATCTCGTGAAATGTGTACGGCAACTGCGCCATTTCCAGCAACACGCGCACCTTGAAGGCATGGCCCGATGCGCGTGCGCCGTAGAGCGTGATGTCGTCACGCACGCCTCAGTTCCAGCTGCGCATTAGCCCTACAGCAAGCCCTTCCAGCGCGAACTCGTCTTCCGGGTCAACCCGGATGATTTTGAAGTCGGGGTTCTCCGGCAGCAGCTCGACCAGGGAACCCGTCTTGCGGTAACGCTTGACGGTGACGTCGTCACCGATGCGCGCCACGACGATCTGGCCGTTCTTGGCACTGTCGACTTTTTTGACCGCCAGCAAATCGCCGTCCATGATGCCGGCGTCGCGCATCGACCAGCCGCGTACCTTCAGCAGGAAGTCGGGTTTGGCCGCGAACATGGCTGGATCGACGTTGTAGGTCGCCTCCACATGTTCCTGGGCCAGGATGGGCGAACCGGCGGCCACGCGCCCGACCAGCGGCAGCGCCATCATGATGGCGGCAGGGACGATCGCGACCGTTTCCACGGAAGCGCCGATCAGGCGGATGCCGCGCGAGGTGCCGGGGGCGATTTCGATCGCGCCCTTGCGGGCCAGCGCTTGCAGGTGTTCTTCGGCCGCGTTGGCCGATTTGAAGCCCAGTTCACGGGCGATCTCGGCGCGGGTCGGGGGAAAGCCGGTGTTTTCGATGGCTTCGCGGATCAAATTCAGAATTTGTTCCTGCCGTGCAGTGAGCTTGATCATGGGGCTAAAGACTGGTTATATGGACAGACTGTATTTTTGTACAGTATTTCGGGCAATGCAAGGGAATTCGTGGCTTTTTTTCACACTCTGTGCAATAAACGGTTTCCACCGTCACCCCCGCGCAGGCGGGGTCCTATAACACGCTGCCGAAGTCACACAGTTGATGGCTTCCGGCGGCATGCTATGGGTCCTCGCCTGCGCGAGGATGACGTGCTGAGGCAGGTTGCCGAAGGATATTGTGCAACATCATCACTAGCCCAAAGTCCCCATCCGGGTTATAATCGCCGGCTTTCCCTTCCCACACTCGTCTTGACGCCGAGGTGGGCATTTGTTTAAACGTCCTCAAGGAGTACTGAATGCGTCACTATGAAATCGTTTTTATTGTCCACCCGGACCAAAGCGAGCAAGTCCCGGCGATGATCGAACGTTATAAGGCCAGCGTCACTGCACGCGGCGGTAACATTCACCGCGTCGAAGACTGGGGCCGTCGTCAGATGGCTTACTCGATCCAGAAGCTGCCTAAAGCGCACTACATCTGCCTGAACATCGAATGCGACAACGACACCCTGGTCGAGTTGGAAACCGCCTTCAAATTCAATGATGCCGTGCTGCGCCACCTGACCGTCAAACTGAAGAAAGCCGAAACGGCTCCTTCGCCGATGATGAAGTCGGTACAGCGTGAAGACGCAGCCAAGAGCCACCGCTCGGAATCGGCACCAGCCGCAGCAGCCCCGGCTCCTGTCGCAGCGCCGGCGCCAGCCGCAGCGTAATTCAAGCAGCAATCTCGTAGCAAGGCAGTGAACCAGCTTCAGTTTGTAGCCACCATTTTAGAGCGCGACGTATTGCGTTATACCCCGGCCGGCGTGCCCATCGTGTCCGCCACCCTGTCGCACAGTTCGCAACAGGTCGAAGCAGGGGTGGAACGACTGGTCGAGTTTGAAATGGCAGCGTTGGCCGCAGGGGAAATATCCGGGCGGTTTTCACGGGCTGAATTGGGCGCAGTGCATCAGTTCACGGGATTTGTAGCAAAGAAGAATCGCAGCAGCAAAGCCCTGGTGTTTCACATCATTGATTTCAGTGCCGCCGCCTGATTAAACTGGCGACGCATCATTTAGATACAGGAGCCTCAAATGGCATTCGGTAAAAAGTTCGACAAAAACAAGCTCAAGCTCAAAGAGAAGCGCAAACAACAGAACCCACTGTTCAAGCGTAAGAAATTCTGCCGCTTCACCGCAGCAAACGTGGAACAAGTTGACTACAAAGACGTCGACACCCTGAAAGACTTCGTCCAGGAAAATGGCAAGATCATGCCAGCCCGCCTGACCGGCACCAAGGCGCACTACCAGCGCCAGGTTGACACCGCCATCAAGCGCGCTCGCTACCTCGCGCTGCTGCCTTACACCGATCTGCACCACGCTTAATATCGGCAACGATATTTAGCCAAGTCAGATAATCCTGGAGAGAACTATGCAAATCATTCTGTTAGAAAAAGTAGTCAACGTCGGCAACCTGGGCGACGTCGTGAAAGTCAAGGACGGTTACGCACGTAACTTCCTGATCCCACAACGCATGGCCCGCCGCGCCACCGCATCGGCTGTTGCCGAATTCGAAGTCAAGCGCGCCGAGTTGGAAAAAGTCGCCGCTGCAAAACTGAGCGCGTCGCAAGCCGAAGGCGAAAAACTGAGCGGCATGACTGTCACCATCGGCCAAAAAGCCGGCGTTGATGGCCGTCTGTTCGGTTCGGTCACCAACTCCGACATCGCTGAAGCGTTGACGAAGCAAGGTTTCGCTGTCGAAAAAGCGCAAGTGCGTCTGCCAACCGGTCCGTTGAAGACCACTGGCGAGCACCCGGTTGCAGTTGCTCTGCACACCGACGTGGTTGTTGAAATCACCATCGCTGTCGTGGGCGAGCAAGCGTAAGCTTGTTTCACACGCAGTAGCGAAGAAGCCGGGCTTGCCCGGCTTTTTTTCGCTCTGCGATTCGCGGCCATTGCCAATTAGTTACCTTCTTCTCAGCAATTATCTCGCGATTGCGACTTCGGTCTACCCGGAGGCGGTATAATGCCGCCCATGAACGCCCCCGCAGATCCGCAAGTCGATTCCCTCCGCATTCCACCGCATTCGATTGAAGCCGAACAATCCGTTATAGGAGGTTTGCTTCGCGATAATGCAGCGTGGGACCGTATCGCCGACTTCATGCACGCCGATGATTTCTACCGTTACGACCACCGCATCATCTTCGAACAAGTCATTCGCCTGATCAACGGCGGCAAACCGGCCGACGTGATCACCGTGTACGAAGCGCTGACCCAACTCGGCAAGTCCGAAGAAGTGGGCGGGCTGCAATACCTGAACGCGATGGCGCAAAATACGCCGTCGGCGGCGAATATCCGCCGCTATGCCGAGATCGTGCGCGACCGCGGCATCCTGCGCAAACTGATCACGGTGGCCGACGAAATTTCCGGCAACGCGTTCAATCCGCAGGGCAAAGAGGTCAAGGAAATGCTGGACGAGGCGGAATCGAAGATCTTCGCCATCGCCGAGCAGGGCTCGCGCGGCGCCCAGGGCTGGATTCCGGTGCAGCCGCTGCTGACCCAAGTGGTCGAGCGTATCGACGAGCTCTACAGTCGCGACAACCAGAGTGAAATCACCGGTGTGCCGACCGGCTTCATCGACCTCGACCGCATGACCTCGGGCCTGCAGCCGGGCGACCTGGTCATCGTCGCGGGCCGTCCATCGATGGGTAAAACCGCTTTCTCGCTCAATATCGGCGAAAACGTCGCCATCGAAGCCGGCTTGCCGGTGGCCGTGTTCTCGATGGAGATGGGCGGCACCCAGCTGGCCATGCGTATGCTCGGCTCGGTCGGCCAGCTCGACCAGCACCGCCTGCGTACCGGCCGCCTGAACGACGAGGATTGGCCGCGCCTGACGCACGCCATCCAGAAAATGAACGATGCGCAGCTCTACATCGACGAAACGGCCGGCCTGAACCCGATCGAGCTGCGCGCGCGGGCGCGCCGCCTGTCGCGCCAGTGCGGCAAGCTCGGCCTGATTATTATCGATTACCTGCAACTGATGACAGGCTCGAAAGCCGGGGACAACCGCACTGCCGAGATTTCCGAAATTTCGCGTAGTTTAAAAGGTCTGGCCAAGGAATTGCATTGCCCGGTGATTGCACTGTCGCAGCTGAACCGCTCGCTTGAGCAGCGTCCCAACAAACGGCCGGTGATGTCCGACTTGCGCGAATCGGGCGCAATTGAGCAGGATGCCGACGTGATTATTTTCCTGTATCGCGACGAGGTCTACAACCCGGACTCGCCCGATAAAGGCACTGCCGAAATCATCATCGGCAAGCAGCGTAACGGCCCGATCGGCGCGATTCGCCTGACCTGGATCGGTCAGTACACCAAATTCGGCAATTACAGCGGCGGCCTGGCTGTTTATCAGGGCGATTAACGCTGGCGCGATCGATCGCGCCGTCACAGGCGCTGACAACACAAGTTTTCACTCACTGATCTATTCTGCTGCGCTGCAGCGGTCATACAGTATTCATTGGAATAACGGAGAAATTATGTTCGGACGCCTCATGCCCACCGAAGGCAAGTTTTTTGACCTGTTCAACCAGCACGCTGCTTTGTGCGTGAAGGGCGCGCAGGAAATGGTCGGATTGATGACCAACTTCGATGACCTGGAAAATCGCACCCATGCCATCGAAACCATCGAGAAACAGGCGGACAAGATCACCTACGCCACGGTGGACCTGCTGCATAAAACCTTCATCACGCCGATCGACCGCGACGATATCCACAAGCTCATTACCCGCATGGACGATATCCTCGACATGCTGGAAGACGCTGCGCAAACCATTTCGCTGTACGACCTGCAGGCGGTGACGCCGGAAGCGAAACGCCTGGCCGAACTGTGCCTGGCCTGCTGCGAGAAGGTCCAGCAGGCGGTCGGTTTGCTGCACAATATGGATAACTCGCGCAAGATCGTCGCCCTGTGCGAAGAGATCGACCGCCTTGAATCGGACGCCGACCATGTCATGCGCGCCGCCATGTCGAAGCTGTTCCGCGACGAGCCGGACGTGCGCACGCTGATCAAACTGAAAGCGATCTACGAGATTCTCGAGACCGTCACCGACCGCTGCGAGGATGTTGCCAACATCATCGAAGGCATCATCGTCGAAAACGCGTAAGTCGAGAGCTCCTGAATGCACACTATTCAAATGAGCATATGGGTGCTCGTGGCGCTGGTCGGCCTGGCGCTTGTTTTCGACTTCATGAACGGCTTCCACGATGCCGCCAATGCGATTGCCACGGTGGTCTCGACCGGCGTGCTGAAACCGCAAACGGCGGTCGCGATGGCGGCAGTCTTCAACTTCATCGCCATTTTCGTCGTGGGCGTGCACGTTGCTGCCACGGTGGGGAAGGACACGATCGACCCGAATGTGGTCGACCAGTACGTGATTTTCGGGGCGCTGGTGGGCGCCATCATCTGGAACATCATCACCTGGGTCGGTGGCATTCCTTCGTCGTCGTCGCACGCGCTGATCGGCGGCCTGGTCGGCGCCGCGGTGGCCAAGTCCGGCACCGGTGCGCTGGTCGGTGGCGGCTTGCTCAAGACTGTCCTCTTCATCGTGATTTCGCCGGTGGCAGGTTTTATTCTCGGCTCGATCATGATGTTGATCGTCTCGTGGCTGTTCGTGCGCTCTACGCCGCGCAAGGTCGATACCTGGTTCCGCCGCCTGCAACTGGTGTCCGCTGCCGCCTACAGCCTGGGCCACGGCGGCAATGACGCGCAGAAGACCATCGGCATTATCTGGATGCTGCTGATCGTCGCCGGCGTCTCGAGCACCGCCGATGCGACGCCGCCGCTGTGGGTGATCGTGTCGTGCTACACCGCGATCAGCCTGGGCACGCTATTCGGCGGCTGGCGCATCGTGAAAACCATGGGCCAGAAGATCACCAAGCTCAAACCGGTGGGCGGCTTTTGCGCCGAGACGGGTGGCGCAATCACCGTGTTCATCGCCACCTTCATGGGCATTCCCGTGTCGACCACGCACACCATCACGGGCGCGATTGTCGGCGTCGGTTCGGCGCAAAAGATGTCGGCGGTGCGCTGGGGCGTGGCCGGTAATATCGTCTGGGCGTGGATCTTTACCATTCCTGCGTCGGCCTTCATGGCGGCGATTGCGTGGTGGGTCGGCACGCATATTATGTAAGCGGTTCGCTGTACTGAGGAGCCCGCGCGATGCGGGCTTTTTTTCGCCCCGCGGCGCGGCGCCACAGGCGTCGCCTTGCGCCGCGCCGCCGCGCATAAATGAGCGTTCAGTGCATTGCCACCTGATGTGCGATACCAAAGCGATCGGCAAGGTCGGCGAGGCGCTTGTCCAGCGTCCATAGTGCCGCGCCCGTCGTCATCAATGTCGATGTCAGCAGGATGATATCGACCAAGCCACACCCGACCCCGTACACGGCTTCGCGCTCGATGAACGCCATGGCCTCTTCCATGGAGACGAGCTCAACCTTTGGAAGCAGGCGAAGGTCACGCAACGTTTGTGTTCTGGGTGCAGGGGGCGTGCCGCAAGCGAGTTCGCCCACCACCATCGGGTGCACGAGTACGCGATCCTGGTGGAGCAGGGTAATGAGTGTCTCGTTGCGATGCCTGAAATGGTCGATCCATACGGACGTATCGACCAGTACGCGCGTCATCGGGTCGGCTCTGGCCGGAAGCGCGGAACATCTGCCATCTCCGGCGCGACCCCTCCGAGTGCAGCCAGCCGCCTTGCGGCGCGTACCTGCACAAAGGCTTTGATCGCCTCGCGGAAGAGGTCAGCCTTATCCATGGCGGGGTCAGCAACCTCCAAGGCCGTGTTGTACAGCGCGTCGTCGATGGTTACTGTGGTCCTCATGATACCTCCTGAATCTAATTTGATGTCATGATGCATCAATCAGCGCACCATTACAAGCATTTCGGTATCGGGGGGCGATCAGCAGTAGGCATTGACGAAAAAAAACCTGCAAGCCTTGCGGCCTGCAGGTTTTTTGCCAAGCGAAGCAGCTTTACAGCACTTCGCTCGCGTGATCGGCCAGACGCGAACGCTCGCCCCGCGCCAGGGTAACGTGGCCGCTGTGCGCCCAGCCCTTGAAGCGGTCGACCACATACGTCAGGCCACTCGAGCCCTCGGTGAGATACGGCGTATCGATTTGCGCGATATTCCCGAGGCACAGGATCTTGGTGCCAGGGCCGGCACGCGTGACCAGCGTCTTGATCTGCTTCGGCGTCAGGTTCTGCGCCTCATCGATGATCAGGAACTTGTTCACGAAGGTGCGGCCGCGCATGAAGTTGAGCGACTTGATCTTGATGCGTGAACGGATCAGGTCCTGCGTCGCCGCACGACCCCATTCGCCGCCGGCGCTGTCGGACTTGTTAAGTACTTCCAGGTTATCGTCGAATGCGCCCATCCATGGCGACATCTTCTCTTCCTCGGTACCTGGCAGGAAGCCGATGTCTTCACCGACCGGGACCGTCACGCGGGTGACGATGATCTCGTTGTACAGCTTGGTTTCCAGCACCTGCGCCAGGCCAGCAGCCAGGGCCAGCAGCGTTTTGCCGGTACCGGCCTGGCCCAGCAGCGTGACGAAGTCGCACTCTGGGTTCATCAAGAGGTTCAATGCAAAATTCTGCTCGCGGTTGCGCGCAGTGACGCCCCACACGTTGTTCTTGTTGTGGCTGAAATCACGCAGGGTTTGCAGCACGGCGGTTTTGCCGGTGATCGATTTCACCTGGCCGTAGAAGGCAGCTTCGCCATTCTTTGGCTCGATGAAGACGAACTGGTTCGCCATCAAGGTTGGAATCACGGGGCCGGTGACGCGGTAGTAGGTGGCCGAGACGCCATTCTTGTTCTCTTGCCACGACTCCATGTCCTTGCCGTGCTTGGTCCAGAAATCGTCCGGCAGCTGGACGATGCCCGAGTACAGCAAATCGGTGTCTTCCAGCACATGGTCGTTGAAGTAATCTTCGGCCGGCAGACCCAGCGCGCGCGCCTTGATGCGCATGTTGATGTCTTTCGACACCAGCACGATGGCGCGGCCAGGTTGCTCGGTTTCCAGGTTACGCACGACGCCCAGGATCTGGTTGTCGGCTTTGCCAACCGGCAGGCCTTCCGGCAGCGTCGGGCCGTTTTGCAGGCGGGTCTGGAAGAACAGGCGGCCCTTGGCGTCCTTGTTGCCCAATTTTGCCAGCGGAATGCCCGCTTCGATGGCATCGTCGTCGATGTCGGCGATCAGGGCGTCCAGCGTGCGCGACACCTGGCGCGCATTGCGCGCAACTTCGGACATGCCTTTCTTGTGGTCGTCGAGCTCTTCCAGCGTCATCATCGGCAGGTAGACGTCGTGCTCTTCGAAGCGGAACAGCGAGCTTGGGTCGTGCATCAGCACGTTGGTGTCGAGCACGAACAGCTTGCGCAGGCCGGCAGTGTCGGCCTTGCGGCTGGTCGACGACTTGACCACCGGCTCGACCGGCTTGTGCTTGGCAGGGTGAACTTCACCGATGCCGTTTTCAATCTTGGCGCGGACCGGCGCGCTGGCTGCTTTCGGGCGCACAGGGGCCGCCACGACGGCCACAGGTGCCGGAACAGGCGCAACAGGCGCAATATCAGGCACGGCAGCGAGCAGCGCCGTCTTCGAGCGGGTAGGGCGTTTTGGTGCAGGTGCAGCTTTGCCGCTGATCAGGTCTTGCACAGGTTCGGCAGCGGCGACAGTGGTAACAGGCGGGGCGACGGCGTACACAGGCGTGACGCCGCGTTCGGCTTTCGGGTAATCGGCAGCCGGCAGCAGGGTGCCTGGCTTGGTTGGAATTTTTGGCAGCGGCATCAGGTTCTCAATCTAGAAAAATGTCAGAGGGTGCAGCGCAACACAGCGCGCCGGCAGGGTCGATGCGACTTGGACTTACAGGGGAGGAAACCGGCCAGAGGGTGGCCGGAAGCGGGGACGTACGAATATGGCGTTGAATAAAGCGAAGACTCAAAATGGACGGACGGTTGACTACGGTTGGTGCAGCGGGAGCCGGCCAGGGCCCGGTGGCGCTTACGGCCGGTTTTGGACAAATTCCAGCACTTCCTTGACGTGATCAGGGACCTTCACGCCCCGCCATTCTTTCACTATTTTCCCATCAGCGTCAATGATAAACGTACTGCGCTCGATCCCCCGTACCTGTTTGCCATACATCATTTTGTTCTTCATGACGCCGAACTGCAGGCACAGCGCTTCTTCAGGGTCGGAGATCAGGTCGAACGGCAGGCCCAGCTTCGCTTTGAAACCTTCGTGCGAGCGCATCGAATCGCGGCTCACGCCCACGATGGTGGTGTTGGCGGACGTGAACGCATCGTGCGCATCGCGGAACGCCAGGCTTTCGGTGGTGCAGCCGGGCGTGTTGTCCTTGGGGTAGAAGTACAGCACCGTGTAACCCGGCGCGCGCGCGCCGAAATCGTAGGCCTGGCCGCCGGTCATGGCGGCCGTGAAATCGGCGACGGATGCAGACTTTACTGCGGATGGGCTCTCGACCACGGGGTGCTCCTCTACGTTGGCACAAGGGGCCACGGGCCCCTGCTAGATGACCGCGCCCGGCACGATCAGTTCACCTGAGCGGCCCGGCACTTCTCCCCACGCGAGCCGGCGTTGCGGCAGCGGGAGATCCTTGATTTTCTCGTAATAATCTGCCATCGACGCCAGATCGTAACCCTGCAAGCGCCAGCCGGCCAATAACTGTTCGAAGATGGGGGCGAGTTTTTGTCCTTCAAGCTCGGCATGCAAGGTATACACGTGGTCGCGCACGGGTAGCGCGGTCAGCGCCAGGATGTGGGCAGCGATGTTGTCCGTGGTGAGCGTGACGCCGTCGATCTCGCGGCCCAGCAGCTCATCCAGGGTCGGCAAGGTGGTCGGCATCTGGATGGCGCCGCCCGGCGCCATGCGGTATGGGCCCATGGCGGGATCGGCCAGGGCGCCGTTCTCGAGCAAGGCGGCACGGCCATCCGACACGTAGCGGTAGCCGGCCGTATCGTTCTCGGCAAACGCGGCGGCGTTCATCTGCCAGCCGGCGGCGCCGTGGGTACGGGCGGGGACGCCGAATACCCGCTTGAAACGGGTCGCGCTGGCGCGCATCATACGCGCGGTCCAGTCCGCGTCTTTGCTGCGAACCTGGTCTTGCCAGGCGACGTGGTCCCAGGTGTGGATGCCGCATTCAAAACCGGCGTCCTGGGCCGCGCGCATTTCGATCGCCGCTTCCTGGCCGATGTCGGGGCCCGGCAGCAGCACGCCGTACAGCAAGGTCTTGATGCCGTAATGCTCGACCACGGAGGTGCGCGAGACCTTGCTGAAAAAGCCCGGGCGCAGCGCACGCTTCATGGCGCGCCCGGTGTGGTCCGGCCCCAGCGCGAACAAAAAGGTCGCATGGGCCTGGTGCGCGGACAACATGCGCACCAGGTTCGGCACGCCTTCGCGGGTGCCGCGAAAGGTGTCGACGTCGATTTTCAGGACCAGTTGCGGACGCGTCGTTGTCGAGCCCTGCATCAGTTGATCAGCGCCTTAGCCTCGGCCACCTGGCCGCGGTACGCGTCAAAGATATTGCGCAGCGCATCGGCCATGGACACTTCCGGCTTCCAGCCCAGTTCGCTCATGGTGTTGTCGATCTTCGGCACGCGGTTCTGCACGTCCTGGTAGCCGGTGCCATAGTAGGCGCCCGAGGTCGTGTCGACGATCTGCACCTTGGCCGCGCCTTCAGCGTATTCCGGGTACTCGGTGGCCAGCGTCAACATCATGTTCGCCAGTTCGCGGATCGAGTAATTGTTGACCGGGTTGCCGACGTTGTAGATCTTGCCGGTGGCGGCGCCATCCTTGTTTTCGATGATTTTCATCAGCGCCGAGATGCCATCGTCGACGTAGGTGAACGCGCGCTTCTGCGCGCCGCCGTCGACCAGCGAGATGTTCTCGCCACGGACGATGTGGCCCAGGAACTGGGTCAGCACGCGCGAGGAACCTTCTTTCGCGGTGTGGATGGAGTCCAGGCCCGAACCGATCCAGTTGAATGGACGGAACAGCGTGAAGTTCAGGCCTTCCATGCCGTAGCCCCAGATCACGCGGTCCATCAATTGCTTGGCGCAAGCGTAGATCCAGCGCGGCTTGTTGATCGGGCCGTAGACCAGGTTCGACGCTTCCGGGTCGAACTGCGTGTCTTCGCTCATGCCATACACTTCGGAGGTCGACGGGAAGATCAGGTGCTTGCCGTATTTGGCGGCCGAGCGGACGATCGGAAGGTTGGCCTCGAAGTCCAGTTCGAACACGCGCAGCGGCTCTTTCACGTAGGTGGCCGGGGTCGCGATGGCAACCAGCGGCAGGATCACGTCGCACTTCTTGACGTGGTACTCCACCCACTCTTTATTGATGGTGATGTCGCCTTCGAAGAAGTGCATCTGCGGATGGGCCAGCAGGTCGGTGATGCGGTCGGACTGCATGTCCATGCCGTACACGTGCCAGTCGGTGGTCTCCAGGATACGCTTGGAGAGGTGGTGGCCAATAAAACCGTTGACGCCGAGGATGAGGACTTTTTTCATGGGGGAGATCTCGATCAGGTATTTGTTATGTGCTGGCCGTCGGGAAGACGGTCCGTTGGGTCGGCAAGCGCAGCTTGTGACTGCAAACTCGCCTGCAATTGCGCCGGTGCGACGGCAATGCCGTCCGCATCCAGCAAGCTCATGATTGCCAGCGCGCGGCCATCGCCGCAGACACCAAGAATCATATTATCCACCACGCTTAGTCCGGGTGGCAAACCGGCGAGCGCCGCCGGCGTTGTACGGGGCAGCCGTGCGCGTTCAATGATATACCTTGTGCCCGCCACATCGGTGAACGCGCCCGGATACGGCGGCGCCACGGCGCGGTGCAGGTTGTACACCTGCTGCGCCGGTTGCGACCAGTCGATGCGGCCATCTTCCGGCTTGCGCCCGCCAAAGTAGCCGCCTTGCGTCAGGTCATTGTGGATGCGTGGCGCGCTGCCTGCCAGCAGGGCCGGGAGCACCTGCCACAGCGTCTGCTCGGCCGCCACGGTAACCTTGCCAAATACTTCGAAGGCGGTGTCGTCGGGCAGGATGGGCACGGCGGTCTGGGCCACGATGGCGCCGGCGTCCGGCTTGATGGTCATTTCGTGTAGCGTGGCGCCGATTTCGGTGGCGCCGTGCAGCACCGCCCAATTGACCGGTGCGCGGCCGCGGTAAGCGGGCAGCAGCGAGCCATGCATATTGAAGGCGGGCGCGACCGCCAGGAGACTGGCCGGGAGCATATTGCGGTAATAAAAGCTGAACAGCATGTCGGGTGCGATGGCCGTCACGCGCGCCAGCAGGTCCGGGTCAGTCGCACTGGCCGGCGTAATGTACGGGATGCCTTCCGTACGGCACAGGCTGACCATCGATTCGAACCAGATATTTTCTGCCGCATTGTCTTCGTGGGTGACCACCAGCGCCACCTCGACGCCGGCCGCCAGCAGTACTTTCAGGCAGCGCACGCCGACGTTGTGGTAGCCGAACACCACCACGCGTGGCGGCGCTTTCAACGGATCACCTGGCGTTTCTCGACGGCGTCGGCGAGCAGATTGTCATCCTTGCCCGCTTCGTGCTGGAGAATGGTCTGCACCACGTAGCGCGGGCGCGCGCGCACCTGCTGCAGGATGCGGCCGACGTACTCGCCGACCAGGCCGATGCCGAACAGGATCACGCCCATCAGGAAAAAGTTGATGGCGAACAGGGTGAACAAACCTTCGGCCTCTGCGCCCAGGAACAGGCGGCGCAGCAGCAGGAATATCACCAGCGCAGCCGAGCCGAGCGCCAGCACCATGCCGGCCATCGAAAACGCCTGCAGCGGCACCAGCGAGAAGCCGGTCACCAGGTCGAAGTTCAGGCGGATCAGGCTGTAGAGCGAATACTTCGATTCCCCGGCCGAACGCTCTTCGTGTTCGACCACGATCTCGGTGGGGCTGCGCGCAAATTTGTAGGCCAGCGCCGGCACGAAGGTGTTCACTTCACCGCACTGGTTGACCAGATCGATGACGTTGCGACCATAGGCGCGCAGCATATTGCCCTGGTCGGTGATGCTGATGTTGGTGATGCGCTCGCGTAGCCGGTTCATCAGTTTCGAGGCGATGGTGCGCCAGGCCGAATCCTGGCGCACGCGCCGGATCGAGCCGACGTAATCGTAGCCTTCGCGCATCTTGGTAATCAGCTTGTGGATTTCTTCGGGCGGATTTTGCAGGTCGGCGTCGAGCGTGACGGTGATCTCGCCGCGGGTCGCTTCAAAGCCGGCCAGGATGGCCATGTGCTGACCGTAGTTACCATTGAACAGCACCACGCGCGTGACGTCGGGCCGGTGGCGGAACTGCTCGGCCAGGATCGATACCGACTTGTCGCGGCTGCCGTCGTTGACGAAAATGATTTCGTAGGACATGTCCAGGGCGTCAAGCGCCGGGTACAGGCGCGCGAACAGTTTGGCGAGGCCGGCTTCCTCGTTGTAAATCGGAATGACGACCGATAGCTCACGTTTCAGGGGAATGACGTTCATGCTGCCAGCACTTTCCGGGTGGCGGCGACGACGCGCTCGACGTCCTGCGTCGTCATCGTATAAAACATTGGCAAGGTCACGGTCAGGCGGCCGATTTTTTCGGCGATCGGGAACATGCCTTCCTTGAAGCCCAACTCACGGTAAAGCGTGAACAGGTGAATTGCCGCGTAATGGTAGCCGGTGCCGATATTGTGCTCTTTTTGCATCCGCGTCATGAAGTCGGCGCGGGTGCCGGGGCCCCTGTCCGGCAAAATAATCTGGAACAAATGCCAGTTCGAGGTGTCGAACGCCTGCACCGGCAGCTGCGCGCCGGTGGCGCTTTCGAAATCGGTGCCGAACGCGGCAAAGTAGTGCTCTGCCAGTTTCCTGCGCTGCGCGGTCACGGCGGCGATGGTCTTCATCTGGCCCAGGCCAATGACCGCCATGATGTCGCTCATGTTGTATTTGCCGCCCAGCACGTCCACGTCGATGCCGTCGACGCCGCTGCGGGTCACGCCCTGCAGCCGGTATTTTTCGGCCAGGCGCGCTTCTTCCGGGGTGTTCATGACCAGGCAGCCGCCTTCGCCGGTGGTCAGGTTCTTGTTCACCTGGAAGCTGAACGACGAAAAATCGCCGAACGCGCCGATGCGCTTGCCCTGCCACAGCGAACCGAAGGCCTGGGCGGCGTCTTCCACCACGCGCAGATTGTGCTTGCGCGCAATCGCATACAGGCGGTCCATGTCGACCGGCAGGCCGGACAGGAACACCGGCAGCAAGGCTTTGGTGCGCGGCGTGATGGCGGCTTCCAGCTTGTCCAGATCGATGTTGCGCGTGACCGGGTCGATGTCGGCGAACACCGGTGTCGCGCCTACTTCCAGGATCACGGCAGACGTGGCCGGCCAGGAGATGGGGGTGGTGATCACCTCGTCCCCCTTGCCGATCCCGGCGATGCGCAGGGCAATTTCCATGGTGCAGGTGCCGGAATTGAAGGTGCGCACCGGGCGACCGCCGAAGTACTCGGACAGTTGTGACTCAAACGCGGCATTCTTCGGGCCGGTGGTGATCCAGCCGGAGCGCAGTACGTCGCCCACGCTGGCGATGGTTGCTTCATCGATGGTAGGACGGGAAAACGGCAGAAAGGTTTCGGCTGTCATGGGAATATTTCCGGCAAGGTTTTTAATTATTAGATGTGAAGTGTCAATACTGCCATTGGCGGCATTCTATCAGCGCCCATTTAACTGAATCTTAATTTATGTTCTCGCCAGCAAGATTACGCCGACGATGATGACGGCCAGTGCCAGCATGCGCTGCGGCGAAACGATCTCGCCGAGAAACATCCACGCGCCGATCGCGCTGATGACGTAACCGATCGACAGCATCGGATAGGCAATCGTGACGTCGGTGCGCGACAGGCTGATGATCCAGACAATCACCGACACGCCGTAGCAGCCCAGCCCGGCAATGATGGGCGGCTGGCTGAACACTTTGATGAACACCGCAAACCAGTTCTGCCAGTTCAGTGTAATTGTGCCGAGGCCGTTGGTGCCGGCCTTGAGCAGCAACTGAGCGCAGGCATTGAGGATCACGCCGGTCAGGATGAGGGCGAAGGTAACCAGGTTCATGAGGAAATCTGCACGTTAAAAGTTGGCGATCACGATGCGGCGCGCGTCGGCAGCGACGATACGCACCGGCACGCCATCTTTTTTGAGTTGCGCCACGATGTCGTCGCGCGTGATTGCGATATCGCGCACGCCGGCCGCGGCGTGGGCGCGCCACTGCACCACAAACGCGTCGACGGTGGGAATGGCGAGCGCCGGTTGCTGCTGCAGGCCGAACGAAAACTCGTCCAGGTAATCGACCAGCACCACTGGACGGCCGAGATAAAACGTCAGCGACTGCTCGTACAGGCCGACCGCATAGATGGTGCTCGTCGGCATGATTTCGGCGCGGATTGCAGGCACCATGCCCACCCCGGCCCTGGCCTGGCCGATCGGCTCGAAGCCGGCCAGGATCAGGTGCGTGGCGAAAAAGCCCCCGAGGGCCAGCGCGATCACGGCGCGGTCGCGCTGCAGCCGGCGATCGAACACCAGTGCGAGCACGCCGCCGGCCAGCGCGACGATCCCGGCCGCCAGCACCCACGGCTGGTATTGCTGATACAGCAGGTCTTCGCCGGCGCGTTTGGCCAGGCGCAGCATGAACGGGACGAAGCCCAGGAAGGCGGCGCCCAGCAAGACCAGCAGCGCCGCGTTGACACTGCGGCTGCGCCGGCTGGCGGTTTCAAGATAGTGCGCAATCATCAGCGCCACCGCAGGGAACACCGGCAGGATGTAGCCGGGCAGCTTGGAACTCGACTTGGTAAAGAACGCAATGATGAACACCACCCAGACCAGCAGTAGCAGTCCGGGACGGAACCGTTCCTGTGCGGCGCCGGGCGTGCGGCGCAGCGATTGCAGCAGGCTCTGCACCAGCACGCCCAGCCAGGGCACGCAGCCGGCCGCCAGCAGCGCCAGGAAGATCCACCACGCCGCTTCGCGTTTGTGCTCCTTGAGCAGGAAACGGTCGAAGTGTTCGTGGATGAAGAAAAAATGCGGCTGTTCCGGGTTCTGCAGGCCGACCAGCACGAACCACGGTGCGGCAATTGCGAAAAACAGCAGCAGGCCTTTGCCCAGGTGCAGGCGGGTCCAGATCTGCCAGTCGCGCGCTGCGAGCGTGTAAAACACCAGCACGCCACCTGGCAGGACCAGGCCGATCAGCCCTTTCGACAGCACCGCCAGCGCCATCCCCGCCCAGCACAGCAGCATCCAGTTGCGTTGCTCAGTGGGCGTGGCGCTGTCGCGCTGGGCCACCAGCAAGGCGCACAGGGCAATCGTCATCATGCCGGACAGGCCCATGTCGAGGGAATTGATCTGGCTGCAGGCGACCCAATAGAAGCTTGAGCCCAACACCAGCGCGGCGTACAGGCCGACGCGCGGGCCGTACACGCGGGCGCCGGCGTAACCGGTCAGCAGCACGCCGATGATGCCGCACAGGCCGGTCCACAGGCGCGCCTGCCAGTCGCCCACGCCGAACAGGGTGAATGACAAGGCATTCATCCAGGTTTGCAGCGGGGGTTTTTCGAAGTATTTGATGCCGTTCAGGCGCGTGGTGATCCAGTCGCCGCTGGCGAACATTTCGCGCGCCATTTCGGCGTAACGGCCTTCATCGGGCGGTACCAGCGTGCGCACGCCGAGCACGAACAGCGACACGACGATGAAACCGATCAGAAGACTGAGGAGGAGGACGCGGTTGCTGTGCGCGTCTTTCATGCAGCTGGCTCGTTGCGCTCGATAATCAGTGCCAGGGTCACTTTGCGCCCTTCGCCCATCAGGATGTTGTAGGTGCGGCAGGCCGCGTGGCTGTCCATGCATTCGACGCCGATGCGCAGGTTCATCAGGCTGGCCACCAGGCGCGGGTGCACGAAGCGCTGACGCTCGCCGGTACCGAGGATGACCAGGTCAGGGACGTCGAGGGCGATCTGTTCGAAGTGTGCCGCCGTGAGCTGGTCGAAGTGCGCCACCGGCCAGGCGCGCGGCGCTGTTTCGGGCAGCACGATCAGGCTGTAGTCGAAATGCTGAAGATTGATCTCGACGCCGGTGGCGTCGTAGCCGGTCACGGTCTGGTACTTCTGGTTCGGTTCAGTGGAGTGAAGCTTCATGGTTTTGTCGGCGCTGAGTGGGGCGGGCAGGACGAAATCGCGGGCCGCCAAAGGGATATATTGTAACGTCCAAGCATGAAAAATAAATTAAGAAATGGTGGTTAATCGCGTCGACAATTCAAACCTTTCCTACGGGCACCTCCTGTCTGGCGGGGGCGGTGTTGCTTAAATGCTCCGCATTCGGCAGAATGGGGGACTCTTTCTTGCACTGCAACATGGTGCCTCTCCGCCAAGGTGATCAATTGCGACCGATACTGAAATCCAACAAGCTCGACGACGTCCTGTATGAAATCCGTGGCCCGGCCATGGACCTGGCGCGCCAGATGGAGGAAGACGGTCAGAAGATCATCAAGTTGAATATCGGCAACCTGGCCGTGTTTGGCTTCGATGCACCGGACGAGATCGTGCAGGACATGATCCGGAATATGCACGGCGCGGCCGGCTACACCGATTCGAAGGGCATGTTCGCGCCGCGCCGCGCGGTGGTCCATTACACCCAGTCGAAACACATTCAGGGCGTGACGATCGACGACGTCTACCTGGGCAATGGCGCCTCCGAACTGATCGTGATGGCCATGCAGGGTTTGCTGAACAATGGCGACGAAGTGCTGGTGCCGGCGCCCGACTATCCGCTGTGGACCGCTGCGGTCAGCCTGGCCGGCGGCAAGCCGGTGCACTATATTTGCGATGAGCAGGCCGGCTGGTTTCCGGACATCGACGACATGCGTAAGAAAATCACGCCGAACACGCGCGCGCTGGTCGTCATCAACCCGAACAACCCCACCGGCGCGCTGTATCCGCGCGAAGTGCTGGAGGGCATCATCGAACTGGCGCGCCAGCACCAGCTGATCATCTACGCCGACGAAATTTACGACAAGACGTTATACGACATGGCCGAACATGTGTCGATGGCGTCGCTGGCCGACGACGTGCTGTTCGTCACCTTCAACGGCCTGTCGAAAAACTACCGCGCCTGCGGCTACCGCGCCGGCTGGATGGTGCTGTCGGGCGACAAGCGCCATGCCAAAGGTTATATCGAGGGCCTGAACATGCTGGCCTCGATGCGCCTGTGCGCCAATGCCCCGGGCCAGTTCGCGATCCAGACCGCGCTCGGCGGCTACCAGTCGATTAACGAACTGGTAGGGCCGGGCGGACGCCTGCTGCGCCAGCGTGACCTCGCTTACCAATTACTGACCGATATACCGGGCGTGACCTGCGTGAAGCCAAAAGCCGCGCTGTACATGTTCCCGAAGCTGGACCCGGCGATGTACCCGATTGCCGACGACCGCCAATTCATCTGCGAACTGCTGGCCGAGGAAAAAGTGTTGCTGGTGCAGGGCACCGGTTTCAACTGGATTGCCCCCGACCATTTCCGGCTGGTGTTCTTGCCCAATACGGACGACCTGACCGACGCCTGCGCGCGTATTGCGCGCTTCCTCGACGGTTACCGGCGCCGTCACGGTCGCGCCTAATCTTTTTTAGTCCAAATATGAATCCCATACAAGTAGGCCTGCTCGGCATCGGTACCGTCGGCGCCGGCACCTTTAACGTCCTCAAGCGCAATCAGCAGGAAATCCGTCGTCGCGCCGGTCGCGGCATCGAGATCGCCGTCGTCGGCGCGCGCAATGCTGCGCGCGCCCAGACCATCACGGAAGGGGCGTGCCGCATCGTCGACGACCTGTTTGCCGTGGTCGACGACCCGGCGGTGGAAATTGTCGTGGAACTGATCGGCGGCACCGACCTGGCACGCGAACTGGTGCTGCGCGCCATCGCCAACGGCAAGCACGTGGTGACCGCCAACAAGGCGCTGATCGCGCACCACGGCAATGAAATTTTCGCGGCAGCCCAGGCGGCCGGCGTGATGGTGGCGTTTGAAGCGGCCGTCGCCGGCGGCATCCCGATCATCAAGGCGCTGCGCGAAGGCCTGTCGGCCAACCGCATCGAATCGGTGGCCGGCATCATCAACGGCACCACCAATTTCATTTTGTCCGAGATGCGCGACAAGGGCCTCGATTTTGCCACCGCGCTGGCCCAGGCCCAGAAGCTCGGTTACGCCGAAGCCGACCCGACCTTCGACATCGAAGGCGTCGACGCCGCGCACAAATTGTCGATCATGGCGGCGATTGCGTTCGGCATCCCGATGCAGTTCGACAAAGCCCACGTGGAAGGCATCAGCAAGCTGGAAGCGAAGGATATTCGCTACGCCGAGCAGCTGGGCTACCGCATCAAGCTGCTGGGCATCACCCGGCGCACCGTGGCCGATGGCGTCGAAGGCATCGAGTTGCGCGTACACCCGACCCTGATTCCCGCCAGGCGCCTGATCGCCAACGTCGAAGGCGCGATGAATGCGGTGCTGGTGCAGGCCGATGCGGTCGGCGCCACGCTGTACTACGGTAAAGGTGCGGGCGCCGAGCCGACCGCTTCGGCCGTGATTGCCGACCTGGTCGACGTGACGCGCCTGGCCACGGCCGACCCGTACTCGCGCGTGCCGCACCTGGCGTTCCAGCCGAACCAGTTGACCGACGTGGCGATTTTGCCGATGTCCGAGATTTCAAGCTGCTACTACCTGCGCGTGTATGTCGTCGACCAGCTGGGCGTGATGGCCGATTTGACGCGCATCCTGGCCGACGCCGGCATTTCGATCGACGCCGTGCTGCAGAAGGAACCGGGGGAGGGCGAGACGCACACCGATATCATCATGCTGACGCACCAGACGCAGGAAAAGAAAATCGATGCGGCGATCCGGGAGATTGAAGATTTGCCGGCGGTGGTGGGGAGCTTGACCAGGATCCGGCTGGAGAATTTGAGCTGATTTTTGGTGTGCAGTATTGCGGCGCGGCGAGTACCACCGGCCCGTAAACGTCATCCCCGCGCAGGCGGGGACCCATAACCCGTAAAAAGCATACGCGATGACTGCTCATTGTTGCTATGGGTTCCCGCCTGCGCGGGAATGACGGTTTTTTGTGTGCTGCTTAGAGGTGGCGTCAATGGTCCGACCACTGCGTCGCGCTGCGCCAGCTCCGCCGTTGTCAACCTGACCAGCGCGCGCTCGATCTCGTCGAGCAGGTCCATCTCTTCATGCGCAGTGAGTGGGATCGGTGCAGTCATGGGCCGATTTTACGCGCATGCCGCATTTGACAACAATCCCCGCGCCGCCCTGCGCATTTGAGGGAGCGCAACGTTCACGCCCCTTCAGGCCGCGTGGACAAACGGAAACACCACCCGCACCGTCAGGCCCGTGCCGCCGAGCCCCGCATCAAGCGTGATGCTGGCCCCGTGCACCGCCACGATATCGCGCACGATCGTCAGCCCCAGCCCGGTGCCGGACGGATTCTCCTCCATCGTCGCTGCGGCGCGGTAAAACGGCGTGAATACCTTGTCGTGCTCCGCCGCCGCAATGCCGGGGCCGCTGTCCTGCACCTCCAGCATCACGCCGGTTTCGCGCTCGCGCACCCGCAGCAGCACCACGCCACCAGCCGGCGTGTAGCGGATCGCGTTGTCGACCAGGTTCGCCACCAGCTCGTGCAGCATCAAGGCCTGGCCGCGCACCTTGACGTCGTCGGGCGCCTCCAGCGCCAGGTCGATGCGCTTTTCCACCGCCGGCAGCGCCAGTTCCAGCGCCACCTCGCGCACCAGGTCGGGCAAGGACAGCGCGGCAAACGCGGCCGCGTCACTGCCATGCTCGATACGCGCCAGCGACAGCAGGCGGTTGGCCAGGTGCACGGTCGAATCGGTGGTGCGCGCAATCGATTCCACGATAGCGCGCATCGCGGCCGGATCGTTGGCGCGAAGGGCCAGCTCGGCCTGGGTTTTCAGCACTGTCAGCGGCGTGCGCAGCTGGTGCGAGGCGTCAGCAATGAACCTGCGCTGGCTGGCGATCAGGTTTTGCATGCGCGCCATCGTGCCATTCATGGCGCGCACCAGCGGGCGCACCTCGCGGTGCACCAGCGTCTGGTCGATCTCCGACAAATCGTGCACCGAGCGCTCGTCCACCACGGTCTTCAAATGCATCAGCGGGCGCAACACCAGTTTCACGGAAATCCAGACCAGGAACACCACCGCCAGCACCAGCATGGCCTGGCGCGACAGGGTGCTGATCAAAATGCTGCGCGACAGGCCACGGCGGGCGTCCAGCGTTTCGCCCACCTGGATCAGCGCGATACCGCGCATCGAGTCGTCATACACCGGCTGCAGCAGCGCGGCGATGCGGACTGGTTCGCCGTTGTAGTCGGCGTGATAGAAGCGCACCAACGCAGGGTAGGCTTCCGAGCGCTTGACAGACTTCGGTACCGGCGGCAGGTCGTCGAAGCCGGAGATGGTCTCGCCATTGAGTCCGCTGACCTTGTAAAAGATGCGGCCCAGCGTATCGGTCTCGAAGCTGTCGAGCGCAACGTAAGGCACGTCGACCACCACGTGGCCATCCCGGATCGAGACGCGCTCGGCCAGCGCGCGCGTGGAGGCCAGCAGCGAGCGGTCGTAGGCCACGTCGGCGGCATCGAGCGCGTCGCGGTATAGCGAGACGGCGTTGATGGCGACCAGCGCCACCAGCGGCCCGATCAGCCAGCGCAGCAACTGGTTGCGCAGGCTGCCCAGCGGCCAGCGTCCGAATGCGCGCAAGCTCATCTCAGCTCATCTCATGCGGCCGGACGCGGCTGCAGCAGGTAGCCGATGCCGCGCAGGGTGGTGATCGCGGCGCCGTTCTCCTGCACCCGCTCGAGCTTTTTGCGCACCCTGTGAATGTACAGCTCGATGGCGTCGAGGTTGGCGTCGTCGTCCAGCGCGAACACTTCGGCAAACAGCTTTTCCTTTGATACCGGCCGCCCCTGGCGCCCGATCAGCGCCTCGAGTACCGCATGTTCGCGCGGCGTGAGCGCCAGCGGGGCGTCACCGTAACGGAACATGCGCGTGACGGTGTCGAAGCTGAGCGCGCCGCACTGGTGTACCAGCGCTTCGTTGCCGGAACTGCGGCGCAGCAACGCTTTGACGCGCGCTTCCAGTTCGGCCAGCTCGAACGGCTTGGCCATGTAGTCGTCGGCGCCCAGATTCAGGCCCTGCACGCGCTCTTCCAGGCCGCCGCGCGCCGTCAAAATCAGCACCGGCGTCCTGGCGCGCGCGCCGCCGCGGGCGCGCAGGCGGCGCAACACTTCCAGCCCGTCCATGCGCGGCAGGGTCAGGTCGAGGATGACGAGGGCGTAATCCTGGGTGTGGAGCAGGGCATCGGCATCGGCGCCGGTGGCCGCACACTCGACAGTCAGGTTGGCGTCGCGCAGCGCCTTGGCCAGCCAGTGCGACAGTTCGACATGGTCTTCAACTAACAGGATTCTCATGTGGCGCAGTGTAAGCGCAAAGTTGCACATCAAGCCAGCCGACGTCATCAAAAATTCTTGCACCGTCTGAAAGCAAAATGAAAGGCACGCACTCCTATAGTGCAATCTGATTGACGCATTTCATAAGCGGCAACGAAAACAATCCTCTCGGAGACAGCATGAAACATTCCACACTGGCGTTTGCCCTGGCCGCCGCATTTCTTTCCTCTTCCGCAATCGCCCAATCGAACGTCCAGGTGTATGGCCTGATCGACGCCGGCGTCGAGTACGTGAACCATGCCAGCGCCAACGGCGACAGCCTGACCCGTGTCGTTTCCGGCGGCAAGAACACCTCGCGCTGGGGTTTTCGTGGCACCGAAGACCTGGGCGGTGGCCTGAAAGCGGTCTGGAACCTGGAAGGCGGCATCCTGATGGACACCGGCGCCATCGACGGCCAGCTGTTCCGGCGCCAGGCCTATGTCGGCCTGGAAGGCGGCTTCGGCCGTGTCGTCATCGGCCGTTCGTTCACCACCGTGTACGATTTCGTCATCAAATACGACCCGCTCGGCTTTGCACCGAACTACTCGTGGGCCACCACGGCCAGCGCCACCGGCCCGTCGAAATACGGCATGACGACCGGTTTCGACAACCTCGTCAAATATGCCGGCAGCAGCGGCGGCTTCACCTACGGCGCCACGGTTGCCATGGGTGAGGTGGCAGGCAACAGCAACGACGGCCGCAAATATGCCGCCGCCGGCGCCTACAACACCGGTGGCCTGGGCCTGATGCTGGCCTGGGAGCAGATCAATGGCACCACGGTCGTTGCCACCGGCAACCGCGACAAAACCACGGCCTTCCACGCCGCGGCCGACTACAAGTTCGACGACTGGCGCTTCCAGGCCGGCATGCGCGGCTACAAACTGCGCGCCGGCCGCGCGAATGCCGCCGAACTGCAGGGCGATACCTACTGGGGTGGCATCACCTACCTGGTCAAGCCGGCCATCACCCTGACCGCTGCCGTGTACCACGTCAACACGAAAAACCTCGCCAGTGCGGTCGACGCCGATCCGACGCTGTACGTCCTGCGCGGCATGTACGCACTGTCGAAACGCACCGACCTGTACCTGACCGGCGGCTACGCCAAGGCCGACCACAACCAGCTCGTTGGCCTGTCGCGCGACGACCCGGGCTTCCGCAGCACCCAGGCCGGCATCACGGCAGGAATGCAGCACCGGTTCTAAGCACGCGACTATCATGGCTGCCATGACACCGCCCCGCACCCTGCTGGCCTTCGCGCTGGCCACGAGCTTCACCCTGGCGCACGCCAGCGGTGTTTGCCTGATTCCGTCGAAACCGGGCGGGGCGATGGACATGGCTTGCAAGCTGGTGCAGACCGGCCTGAAGGATGCGCCGGGTGCGCCGCCTTTGACGCTGGCGTACCTGCCGGGCGGCATTGGCGCGGTGGCCTGGCACACCATGGTGTCGCAGCGCCGCGCCGAGCCGGACACGCTGGTGACGTTCTCCGGTGGCTCCTTGCTGAACCTGGCCCAGGGCAAGTTCGGCAAGGCGACGCCAGCCGACGTGCGCTGGGTGGCGGCATTGGGCGCCGACTACGGCATGATCGCCGTGCGCGCCGATTCGCCGTATAAAACGCTGGCCGATCTGCTCAAAGCCCTGAAGCGCGACCCGTCAGGCGTGCTGATTGGCGTGTCCGGTACGGTCGGCAGCCAGGACTGGCTGAAAATGGCGCTGGTCGCGCGCCATGCCGGCATCGACCCGAAAGCGCTGCGCTTCGTGGCGTTAGAGGGCGGCGGCGAATCGTTCACGGCGATGCACGCAAACTATGTGCAGGTGGTCTCGGGCGATGTGTCCGAAGCCCACATCTACGCAGGGCCGGGCAAGGTGCGGGTGCTGGCAGTGCTGGCCGAACAGCGATTGCCAGGCAAGCTGGCCACTGTCCCGACCGCGCGCGAGCAGGGCATCGACGTGGTCTGGCCGCTGATTCGCGGCGTCTGGATGGGGCCGGGCGTAGCGGACGCCGACTACCAGCGCTGGGTGGCTGCCTTTGCCCGCATGGAAGCGACGCCGGAATATGCGCGGCTGCGCGCAGAAGCAGGGATGTATCCGTTTTCCATGACTGGTGCGGCCTTGACTGCCTACGTCAATCAGGCCGTGGCCGACTACAAGAAGCAGGCGCAGCAGTTTAATTTGCTGCGTTAATAACAACGATTATTCAGGAGACACACTATGAAAACCATTATCGCCGCCGCAGTCTTTGCCGCCACCAGCAGCATGGCCTTCGCCCAGCTGCCACCCGGCTATCCGGCCACCTACCAAAAGATCGTCGACGGGGCTAAAAAAGAGGGCAAGCTGGTCATCTACGGCGCCACCGACAGCAAGGCCACGCAGCCGCTGATCAACGATTTCAAGGCGCTGTATCCAGGCATCTCGGTCGAGTACAACGACATGAATTCGACCGAAGTGTATAACCGCTTCATCTCCGAACAGGCGGCCGGCGGCGCCACCGCCGACGCGGTCTGGTCGTCGGCCATGGACCTGCAACTGAAACTGGTGCAGGACGGTTTCGGCCTGGCCTACAAATCGGTGGAAGCGTCGAAAATCCCGGGCTGGGCCATCTACAACGACACCGCCTACGGCACCACGTTCGAGCCGGCCGCCATCGTCTACAACAAGCGCCTGGTGACCGCCGCCGAAGTGCCGCGCACGCACGCCGAATTCGCCAAACTGATCGCCACGCCGAAGTTCAAGGACAAGGTCACCACCTACGACATCGAAAAATCCGGCATCGGCTTCATGTTCATGACGCAGGATGCGATCGACTATCCGGAATTCGCCGCGCTGGCGCAGGCCTTCGGCACGGCCAAGGTGCGCGTGCAGTCGTCCACCGGCACCATGCTCGAACGTATCTCGTCGGGCGAAAACCTGATTGGCTACAATGTTCTCGGATCGTATGCGCTGGTGCGCGCCAAGACCGACCCGTCGCTGGGCGTGGTGCTGCCGAAGGATTACACGCTGATCATGTCGCGCGTGCTGTTCATCAACAAGGGCGCAAAAAGCCCGAACGCGGCCAAGCTGTGGCTCGACTACATGCTGTCGCAGCGCGGCCAGACGGTGGTTGCCAACGGCTCCAAGCTGTATGCGATCCGTGCCGACGTGAAGGGTGAAACCACGGCGACCGACCTGATCGCCGAGATCGGCGAGAAGAACATCCGGCCGATTGCGGTGGGGGCGTCCACGGTGGCCTACCTGGCACCGGCCAAGCGCATGGCTTTCCTGAAGCAGTGGAAAGAAACCGGCGGGAAGAAGTAAGCAGTCATTACTACCACCGCCCGAAGCACGTCATCCCCGCGAAGGCGGGGACCCATAACACGTCAACTGCATACCTAATGTTTGCTCATAGGTGCTATCGGACCCCGCCTGCGCGGGGGTGACGGTTTTTAAGTGCAGCGGCAACATCACGTTCTAAAACTCTCACCGGAACCGCCCATGACAACCTTCTCCTTGCCACGTGCCCGCCTGAACTGGCCGCGCGGGCTGGTCGTCACCTTGACCTGCCTGGCCGTGTTCGTGCCACTGCTGCTGATTTTTTACCAGAGCTTCCTGTCGGCCCCGTTCTTCATGCCCGACAAGACCCTCAGCTTCGATTCCTTCCGCTTCATTTTCGATGACCCGGATTTCTGGTCCGCCTTTAAAAACGGCATGATCCTCGCCTCGGGCCTGGCGCTCATCGCCGTCCCGCTGGGCGGCATGCTGGCCTTCCTGATGATCCGCACCGACCTGCCTGGCCGCAGCTGGATCGCGCCGCTGCTGCTGGTGCCGATTTTTGTCTCGCCGATGGTGATGGGCTTCGGCTACGTCGTCTCGATGGGCCCGGTCGGCTTTTACTCCATCTGGGCCAAGCAGCTGCTCGGCTTCATTCCGTGGAATATCTATTCGTTCACCAGCATCGTCGTCATCGCCGGTTTGACGCACGTGCCGCACGTCTACCTGTACGCCTCGTCGGCCTTGAAAAGCCTCGGTTCCGACGTCGAGGAAGCCGCGCGCGTGGCCGGTGCTTCGCCGCTGCAGGTGATGATGAATGTGTCGCTGCCGATGATCATGCCGGCGCTGGCGTATGCCGGCGTGCTGGTGTTTTTCCTCGGCTTCGAGGTGTTCGGCCTGGTGCTGGTGCTGGGCGACCCGGAAGGCCACCTTGTGCTGGCAACTTACCTGTACAAGCTGACCAATAAACTCGGCACGCCGTCGTATCACCTGATGGCCGCAGTGGCCGTCTGCCTGGTGATGGTGACCATGCCGCTGGTGATGATGCAGCGCTGGCTGCTGAAATCGGCCAACAAATACGTGTCGATCAAGGGCAAGGGCGCGCGCCAGAAGGTCATGCCGCTGGGTAAATGGAAATGGGTGGCGTTTGCCGTGCTGTTCGGCTGGCTGGTGTTTACCATCGTGCTGCCGCTGACCGGCATCGTGCTGCGCAGTTTCGTGCAGTACTGGGGCGAGGGCGTGAACCTGGCTGACGTGCTCACCCTGCAGCATTTCCGCGATATCGCTGAGCAGCCGTCGCTGGTGCGCGGTATTTTGAACACGGTGCTGATCGGCGTCGTCGGCGGCGCGCTGGCGGTGGTCTGCTATACCGCCATCGCGCTGGCCATGCATCGCAAGAATGACGGCATCACGCGACTGCTCGATTATTCGGTACTGGTGCCGCGTGCCGTGCCGGGCCTGCTGGCCGGCCTGTCGTTCCTGTGGGTGTTTTTGTTCGTGCCGAGCTGGCTCGACGGTTTCCTGAAAATGAGCGACAGCGGCATCGCGCTGTGGCTGAGCGAACATATCATTCCCGCGCTGCGCGAAGTGCGTTCGACCATCTTCGCGCTGTGGCTGGCCTATTCGGTGGTGTGGCTGGCCTACGGCATGCGCCTCATTTCCACCGCCTTGCTGCAGGTGGGGCCGGAGCTGGAAGAAGCGGCGCGGGCGGTGGGCGCCTCGCGCGGCCAGGTCACGCGCGACGTCACCATACCGCTCATCAAATACGGCATGCTGGGCGCCTGGCTGATGGTGTTCCTCATTTTTGAGCGCGAATATTCGACCGGCGTGTACCTGCTCTCGCCCGGCACCGAAGTGATCGGCGCCATGCTGGTGTCGCTGTGGGCCGGCGGCTCGACCGACCTGGTGGCGGCGCTGTCGTTCATCAACATCACGCTGGTGGCCATCGGCCTTGGCATTGCGCTGCGCTTCGGCGTGAAGTTACATAATTAAAAAGGGGACACCCATGAAACAGGACCTGAACATGAACGAACTGAGCGTCAACGAACTGCACCTCGACTACGGCACCGGCGCCTCCGCCAATCCCATTTTGAAGGGCGTCTCGATGCACCTGCAAAAGGGCGAAGTGGTCGCGCTGCTCGGCCCTTCCGGTTCCGGTAAGACCACGCTGCTGCGCGCCGTGGCCGGCCTGGAAAGTCCGAAAGCGGGCACCATCCACATCGGCACGCGCCAGGTATTCGACGGCGCGGCGAAACTGGACATGCCGGCCGAAGCGCGCAATTTAGGGCTGGTCTTTCAATCTTATGCGCTGTGGCCGCATAAAACCGTGTTCGACAACGTCGCCTACGGCCTCACCTTGCGCAAGATGGGCAAGAGCGAGATCGCGTCGAAGGTCAACGATGTACTCAAACAGCTGGGCCTGGGTCAGCTGGGCGAACGTTTCCCGCACCAGCTCTCCGGCGGCCAGCAGCAGCGCGTGGCAATTGCCCGCGCGCTGGTCTACAACCCGCCCGTGATCCTGCTCGATGAGCCGCTGTCGAACCTGGACGCCAAGCTGCGCGAAGAAGCGCGCGCCTTCCTGCGCGAGCTGATCGTGCGCCTCGGTTTGTCGGCGCTGATGGTGACACACGACCAGGCCGAAGCGATGGCCATTTCCGACCGCATCCTGTTACTCAACAACGGCAAGATCGAACAGCAGGGCAGTCCGCAAAGCATGTACGAAACGCCGGACACCTTGTTTACGGCCGAGTTCATGGGCAGCAACAACCGCGTGCCGGCAACCGTGGTCAGCCGCAATGGCAACGCGGTGACCTTGACCAGCGATGGCACGACCTTGCTGGGCACCGCGCGCGGCGCCGGCCTGGCCGACCCGGTCGCGCTGATCCGCGTCGAGGAAGTGCGCGTCAGCGCCGAGCGGGTCGAGAACGCGATCGAATTGCCGCTGCTCACCTGCATGTACCTGGGCGACCGATGGGAGTGCCTGTTCACGCAGGGCGACACGAGCTTGCGCGCCTATTCGAAGTTCAAACTGGCGCCCGGCAGTTACTGGCTGCAGATGCCGCGCGAAAAACTCTGGGTGTTTTAAGCGCAGTCTGATGCTGCGCCAGTTCGTCCCCGCGCTGGCGCTGGCGTACTGCGCGGCGCAGTTATGCATCTGGTTTGATACGCCCCTGCCCTGGATGATCGGCCCCCTGTTCGCCACGGCCGCCGCCTGCATGCTGGGCGCGCCCTTGCGCGCACCCGTGCAGGCGCGCGAAGCGGGGCAGTGGGCCATCGGTACCACGCTGGGCCTGTATTTCACGCCGCCCGTGCTGGCGGTGCTGGCGACGTACTTTGGCTGGATCGCGCTGGCGGTGCTGTTTGCGCTGGCCTCCGGCTGGATCGGTGGTATCGCCTTGCAGCGCCTCGCCAAGGTCGACCGCGCTACCGCGTTCTTTGCCATGGCGGTCGGCAGCGCTGCCGAGATGGCCGTGCAGGCCGAACGCCACGGCGCCCGGGTCGACCGGGTCGCCGCCGCCCACAGCCTGCGCATCATGCTAGTGGTCGGCACCATCCCGTTTGCCTTGCGGGCGTGGAGCGAACATGGACTGGCGCGCGGGCTGGATCTGTTCGCACCAAGCGTGACCACCGTCGACATCCCCGGCCTGGTATTGCTCATCGCCCTGACCGGGTCCTTCGCGCTGCTGCTCAAACGCCTGCGCGTACCCAACGCATGGGTGATCGGTGCGTTGCTGATGGCCATGGCCTTGAGCGCCGCTGGCATCCACCTGTCGCGCGTGCCCGAATGGATGGTGCGCACCGGCCAGTTGTTGATCGGTGTCTCGCTCGGCACCAGGTTCACGCCCGATTTCGCCCGCACCGCGCCGCGCTACCTCGCCAGCGTGGCCGCCTGCGCGGTGGCCATGCTGGGCTTGTGCGCCGGCTTCGGCATGGCCGTGGCGGCGCTGGCGGGGGTGCACACCGGGACCATGATCCTGGCGACTTCGCCCGGTGGCATCGCCGAAATGGCCTTGACGGCGCGCGTGCTGCATCTTGGCGTGCCGATCGTCACCGCCTTCCACGTGGCGCGCATGCTGGTGGTGGTATTGACGATCGGCCCGCTATACCGCTGGACGACGCGCCTGCGACCTGCGCCACGCCGACCTGAGTGACGCGCTGATCGCCGCGGCCACACCGCCAATCAGCGATGTGAACGACGCGATGCATTGCGCCGCTGTCCACTTGATGTGATTTTTTAAACTAATAGTTGCCTATTGGCCATAATTTAACTAAACTGATCTAAAAATTAGAGCGATGCAATATTTGTGGCGAAAGTATATGTAAACACGGTCAAGGGCGAGTCGATGACGTTACCTATGTCTGGAATCGACGCAGGCGTGCGTGCAGTGCTGGTCGCTTGTGGCACCGACCATGACCGTATCGCTGTGAAAAGACAAAACGTCCGTCGGCTCGCCCGTTACGTGAACCTGGCTGTTACTTGTAACGGCAGCAGAACGGCGACATGATGCTATTCACATCGCAAGCAATTCCACGAGGACGCGAAACAACGCCATCCGGAGCGCTGGACCGCAACTGCGCGGGGATTGGGACTTGAACGATGAAGTCTGGTTGAATCCGGAACGGGAGCCGCCAGAGAAATCAAGAAAAGCGGCATGACTTGACGCGACATCTCTGTTGATAACTACCGAATAAAAATGGTCGATATTCACTATATTCAGAATGAAAATCTTATTTCCGCGAGATTTAAGGGAATCAAGATCGAGGAGGTCGAAAAATGGTGCGCCGAGCTGAGGGAATTAGTTGGCTCCTTGTCTGGGGAGAGCACGCTGAGCAAATTGTACTTGCCCCTGATCGAGAAGCTTGAAGACCGGATCATAGCGGTCCTTATTCATGTCTGGCCAGTTCCCAAGGATCCGGTCGTCATGATGCTGCTTGAAGTGGCGTCAGGTGCTATCCATCAGGCCAGGCAGAGCATGAGCAGCCAAATGGCATGACTGGTCTGCTAAGGACGGCGAGGAATCCGGGACAGGAGGAATTTTGCTGTGTACAGCACAATCAACGAACCGCTGAAGTCACCAATCGCCATGACGATAAAACTTTCAGCCAAATGAGGCTTGTGTTCGTAGATGGCAAACCACAGGTGATGCAGCAGTGGACTCGCCACTGAGAATGCGCCAGCGCATTGGAGCAGTCTCAATGGCGTTAAATTTTTCAGGTTTTCATGCAGTCCGGTGTATTTTTTTGCGACCAGATAGACAATATAGGGCGCGGCACTGCCAAGTATCCCGCCAGCGAACGAGCGAACGGGATCGTTGGGAAAAAAATAGAGAAAGCAAATCAGCCACGAAACCAGCATCAAACCGATTGCTCCGCTCTCCGCAAACAAAAGCGTGCAAAGAAGTCGAATACCGGCAGGCAGGTAAATCCAGTTAATGCCGGCGGAAAACTCCAATTTCGTGAAGAGCACTTCGTTGATGACCAGTGTGATAATAAACATGATCATGGTCGCTGCAACCATGGATAGTTTCAGCCTTAGTTGGCGCATGTCCGGCCTTGAAATGATGTAGAATGATTTTAACTTTTGTAGCGGACTACATCAAAGTTGCAACAGCTTAACGTCTATCCATCTACATTTGCAATCAACCATCTTGTTATGGCATGAAAAACACCCGTCCCGCTGACATCTACTTGCGTTTCTTGCAACTTGCGGAGGTTTTGCGGGGACTGCCATCTTTGCCCCCATTGGATCCCCTGGAAGAACGCATTCTTGCCCTCGTCGCCAGGGCGGGGCATGACCGGGATCGCTTGTCTGTGCGCGACATGATGGGACAAGGCGAGCTTGGCGCGCCCGCCACCATCCATACCCGACTTAAATCCATGAGAGAGAAGGGGTGGATCCTGCTTTCGGACACCGAGGATACGCGGCGCAAACAAGTCGAGCTGACGCAGGCAGCGCTTGTTCACTTCGACAAGTTGTCGAACTGCATACTCAAGGCGGCTGAAGGCAGCACATAGCATCGTCGCTATCAACCAACAGCGACACCGCTTTGGTACTCATCCCAGCCATCCCAGCCTCCCGCGCGTCCGCTTACTTCATCCCGTCAGCGCAATTCTTCTTGTTCATGTCTGCTCCAGTCGTTGACTAAAAATGGTCGCCGCCCGGTCGTCCATCACGCGCATGCGCGAGCAGCTTGGTAAGGTACTTTTGTTACGTGGCAGGAAAATATACCTACTGCCTTCGTGTGCCTGAGTGGAAGATTTTTGATCAGCGCGATTTTCAAGTGAGCGCATCTTTCGTGAAGTATGTAGTTTTAATACCTTTTCACTTTTGCCACTGTACGAGAGCATCCTGAACGACCGTTTCCGCGCACCGTGCGCAGCGGGCAGACGGCGCATCCCACCCATTTGAAGCGCTTTTCATTTCGTGGTCGGTGTACTATCATTCAACCGCGCAAACGTTTGCGCGCTGGTTTCTATCCCACGTAAATACCCGACAAGCACCCTCAGACGTGCTTGCATTCTCTGGAGACACACCTTGAAAACTGCCCGTACCCGCCTGAAACTGATCGCCGCCTCCATCCTCGTGTGCGCGCTGCCTGCCGTTCCTGCCATGGCACAAACTGCAGCCAAGCCAAAGGTCGCGCTGGTGATGAAGTCGCTGGCCAACGAGTTTTTCCTGACCATGGAAAACGGCGCCAAGGCGCACCAGAAAGCCAACGCTGCCAAGTACGACCTGATCGCCAATGGCATCAAGAACGAAACCGATACCGCGGCCCAGATCAAGCTGGTTGAGCAGATGATCGTCTCGAAGGTCAACGCGCTGGTGATCGCGCCTGCCGATTCGAAAGCGCTGGTGCCGGTCCTCAAGAAAGCAGTCGATGCGGGCATCCTCGTGGTCAACATCGACAACAAGCTCGACGATGCCGCGCTGAAAGAGAAGGGTTTTTCGGTGCCGTTCGTCGGTCCTGACAACCGCAAGGGCGCCAAGCTGGCCGGCGACTTCCTCGGCAAGCAGATCAAGGCCGGCGACCAGGTCGGCATCATCGAAGGCGTCTCCACCACCTTCAACGCGCAACAGCGCACACTGGGCTTCCAGGACGCGATGAAAGCAGCCGGCGCCAAGGTCGTCGGGGTCCAGTCGGGTCAGTGGGAAATTGCGCCGGGTAACACCGTTGCGGCAGCAATGCTGAACGCCAATCCAAACATCACGGCGCTGCTGTGCGGTAACGACAATATGGCGATCGGCGCCGTCTCTGCCATCAAGGCGGCCGGCAAGGTCGGCAAAGTCAAGGTGATCGGCTACGACAACATCAACGCCATCAAACCGATGCTGGCCGATGGCCGCGTGCTGGCGACCGTCGACCAGTTCGGCTCGCAGCAAGCCGTGTTCGGCATCGAAAGTGTGCTCTTCGCGCTGGGCGAGAAGAAAACTCAGGCCACCATGGGCGGCATGATCGAGACCAAGGTCGCACTGGTGACCAAAGACAGCAAATAAGCTGCCGGCCAGCGGCGCCGCCACGCGCTGCCGCCGCTGGCGCCGTATCCTGTTTCCCGATTGTTCCGGAGTTCCGTATGACCCATGATCTGAATGCGGGTGTCGCCAGCGACATCCCGCTGCTGGCGCTATCCGGCATCGGCAAGACCTATGTCGCGCCAGTGCTGCGCGACGTGCTGCTGTCCGTGCGCGGCGGCGAAGTGCTGGCGCTGACCGGCGAGAACGGCGCCGGCAAAAGCACGCTCTCGAAGATCGTCTGCGGGCTGGAGGCGGCCACGACGGGCACCATGCTGCTCGACGGCCAGCCCTACCAGCCGGCTTCGCGCACTGCCGCCGAAGCGCTCGGTATCCGCATGGTGATGCAGGAACTGAATTTGATTCCGACCCTGTCGATTGCCGAGAACCTGTACCTGAACCAGTTGCCGCACCGCTTCGGCTGGATCGCGCGCGACCGCCTCGAGCGCGATGCGCGCATCCAGATGGACAAGGTCGGGCTGACCGGCATCGATCCGTGGACGCCGGTGGGCCAGCTCGGCATCGGTCACCAGCAAATGATCGAGATCGCCCGCAACCTGATCGGCACCTGCCGCTTGCTGATCCTCGACGAGCCGACCGCGATGCTGACCCACCGCGAAGTCGAGCTGCTGTTCGCCCAGGTGGCGCGCCTGAAAGCCGAGGGCGTGGCGATCATCTATATTTCTCACCGCCTCGAAGAATTGAAACGCGTGGCCGACCGCATCGCCGTGCTGCGCGATGGCGACCTGGTGTGCGACGACGCCATCGCCGGTTACAGCAGCGCCGACCTGGTGCGCCTGATGGTGGGCCGCGCCGCCGACGCTGACATCGACCTGTCCGGCCGCACCATTGGCGCGCCGCTGCTGCGCGTGCGCGATCTGGGCCGCAGCGGCGTCGTGCATCCGACCTCGTTCGACCTGCGCGCCGGCGAAATTCTCGGCATCGCCGGCCTGATCGGCTCGGGCCGTACCGAACTGCTGCGCCTGATTTTCGGCGCCGACCAGGCCGACAGCGGCGCAGTACTGGTGGGCGACCAGCTTGATGCCGCCGACATCGGTTCGCCCAAGTCGGCCGTGCAAGCCGGCATCGCCATGGTGACCGAAGACCGCAAGGGGCAGGGCCTGCTGCTGCGCCAGTCGATCGCCGTCAACACGACATTGGCCCGGCTGGGCACGGTGAGCACGGCCGGCTGGCTCGACCACGCACGCGAAGGCGCCATCGCCGACGACTACATCACGAAACTGGGCGTGCGCTCGCGCGACAGCGGGCAACTGGTGGCCGAACTGTCCGGCGGCAACCAGCAAAAGGTGGTGATTGCCCGCTGGCTCAACCGCGACTGCCCGGTGATGCTGTTCGACGAACCCACCCGCGGCATCGATATCGGCGCCAAGTTCGACATTTATAACGTGCTGGCCGACCTGGCTCGCCAGGGCAGGGGACTGGTCATCGTCTCCTCCGACCTGCGCGAGCTGATGCTCATTTGCGACCGCATCGCCGTCATGAGCGCCGGGCGCATCGTCGACACCTTCGAGCGCGGCGCCTGGAGCCAGGACCAGCTGCTGACGGCCGCCTTCAGCGGCTATCTGAACAATTCCGACCATTCAACAGCTGCTGCCTGACGCAGCTGGAAAGACTTTATGCCTACCACTTATTTGAAACGCAGCATGGCCGACCTGAAGAACTACGGCGGCCTGATCGGCGCACTGGTGCTGATGTGCTGCCTGTTCGGCTACCTGAGCGAAAACTTTTTCACGCTGGGGACGCTCGGCACCCTGGCCAATAATATTCCCACGCTGATGGTGATGGCGGTCGGCATGACCTTCGTCCTGATCATCGGCGGCATCGACCTGTCAGTCGGTTCGGTGCTGGCGCTGGCCGCCTCCTTCCTGTCGATGGCGACGGTACGCTGGGGCTGGCCGGTGTATGCCGGCGCGCTGCTGGGCATCCTGGTCGGCGCGCTGTGCGGCACCATCACCGGCATGATTTCGGTCGGCTGGCGCATCCCCTCGTTCATCGTCTCGCTGGGCGTACTGGAGATGGCGCGCGGGATGGCTTACCAGGTCACCGATTCGCGCACCGAGTACATCGGCAGCGCCGTGGAAGGTATCAGCACGCCGATTTTGCTCGGCATGTCGCCGGCCTTTTTGATCGCCATCGTGGTGGTGATCGTCGGCCAGCTGGTGCTGACCAAGACCGTGCTGGGCCGCCAGTGGATCGGCATCGGTACCAACGAGGAAGCGGTGCGCCTGTCGGGCATCAATCCGCGTCCGCCCAAGGTGCTGGTATTTGCCTTGATGGGCATGCTGGCCGGGCTCGGTGCGCTGTTCCAGGTGTCGCGCCTGGAAGCGGCCGACCCGAATGGCGGCGTTGGCATGGAGTTGCAGGTGATTGCCGCGGTGGTCATCGGCGGCACCAGCCTGATGGGTGGGCGCGGCTCGGTCTACGCCACCTTCATTGGCGTGCTGATCATCTCGGTGCTGGAAGCCGGGCTGGCGCAGATCGGCGTGTCCGAGCCGATGAAACGGATTGTCACCGGTCTGGTGATTGTCGCTGCCGTGGTGCTCGACACCTACCGCCGCCGCGGCGAGCGCGCCTGACCCAGCGCCAGGCCCCATGGCAACGATCAAAGAGGTGGCGCTGGCCGCCGGGGTGTCCTACACCACCGTCTCGCACGTGCTCAACGACACGCGCCCGGTCAGTCCGGCCGCGCGCGAGCGCGTGCTGGCGGCCGCCGCAACGCTGCATTACGTGCCCAGTGCGCTCGCGCGCTCGCTGCGCAGCCAGGTCACCGGCACCATCGGCCTGATCATCCCGAACAACACCAATCCGTATTTTTCGGAGGTGGCGCGCGGCATCGAAGACAGCTGCTACGCGGCCGGTTACAGCGTCATCCTGTGCAATTCGGACGACGACCCGGCCAAGCAGCTGGCCTACCTGAACGTGCTGCTGACCAAGCGCTGTGACGGGCTGATCATGGCGGCGCTGGCGCAGACTGACGGCGCCTTGCTGCGCCAGCGGCGCGTGCCGGCCGTGTTCCTCGACCGTGCGCCGGACGGGCTGGAGAACGATGTGGTCGGCATCGACAATCTTGCCGGTGGCGAACTGGCCGGGCGCCACCTGCTGGCGCTCGGGCGGCGCCGCATCGGCTGCATCGGCGGGCCGCGCGAGCTGGAGGTATCGAACCAGCGCATCGACGGCCTGCGCCTGGCGCTGGACGGCCAACTGGACGACAGCTTGTGCGACTTTGGCGACTTCAGCAGCGCCAGCGGCTATGCGGCCGCGCTGCGTTTGCTGGCCGGTCCGGCAGCGCAGCGCCCCGACGCACTGTTCTGCTGCAACGACATGATGGCGATCGGCGCGCTGCGCGCCGCCGCCGAACTGGGCATCGCCGTACCGGCGCAACTGGCCGTGGTCGGCTTCGACGATATCGACCTGGCCCAGTTCGTCCATCCTGCGCTCTCGAGCGTGTCGCAGGGCACGCGCGCGCTGGGCAATATCACGGCCGACTGCCTGCTGGCGCGCATTGCCGAGCCGGGCCGGCCCCTGCAACAGCGCCGCATTCCCCCCATACTCATGGTGCGCGAGTCGAGTCTTGCGCCCGCAACTTTTTCAGGAATTTCATCATGATCGTCGTCATTGGCAGCATCAATATGGACCTCGTTCTGCGCGTGCCGCGCATGCCGCTGCCCGGCGAAACGCTGACCGGCGGCGCCTTCCAGACCATCCCCGGCGGCAAGGGCGCCAACCAGGCGGTGGCTTGCGCGCGCCTGTCGCGCGGCGCCGTCAACGGCCAGCCGGTGGCAATGGTCGGCTGCCTGGGCGACGACGCCTTCGGCCAGACCCTGCGCGCGGCGCTGGTCGCCGACGGCGTCGACGTCAGCCACGTCACCACCTTGCCGGGCGTGGCGTCCGGGATTGCCTCGATCCTGGTCGACGCCAGCGGCCAGAACAGCATCGTGATCGCCGGCGGCGCCAACGATCTGCTCAGCCCGGCGCACATCGACGCCGCGCTGCCGCTGATCGCGCGCGCCAGCATCGTGGTGCTGCAGCTGGAAACGCCAGCGGACACGGTGCGGCACGCAATCGCGCTCGCGCACGGCCTGGGCAAGACGGTGGTGCTCAATCCGGCCCCGGCGGCGATCCTGCCGGCAGCCGTACTGGCCCACGTCGATTATTTGATTCCGAACGAGATCGAAGCGGCCATGCTGCTTGGGCGCGCACCGGGCACGGATGGCCATGCCGCCAGCGCCGCGGCGCTGCAGGCGCTGGGCTGCCGCAACGTGATCGTCACGCTCGGCGCGCAGGGCGTGCATGCGGCCTTCGACGATGGCAGCGACGCATTCCCGGCGCGCGCGGTCAACGCCATCGACACCACGGCCGCCGGCGACACGTTTATTGGCGGCTTCGTCGCCGCGCTGGCAGCGGGCTTGAGCCCGGCTGCCGCGATCGACCTGGGCCAGCGCGCCGCCGCCATCGGCGTGACGCGCCACGGCGCCCAGACCTCCATCCCCTACCTGCATGAACTGGAACTGCCATGAAAAAAGGCCTGCTCCTCAATATCGCCCTGTCGCAACTGATCGCTTCGCTCGGCCATGGCGACATGGTCGTCATCGGCGACGCCGGCCTGCCGGTACCCCCGGGCGTGCCGGTGATCGACCTGGCGCTCACGCGCGGCGTGCCTGGCTTTATGCAGACGCTGACCACGGTGCTGGCGGAAATGCAGGTCGAACGCCACCTGCTGGCCGACGAGCTGGCAGAGAACAATCCGGTGGTTGCCGGCGCCATCGCGGCGCTCGATCTGCCCGGACGCAGCGCCGTCCCGCATGCCGAATTCAAGCGCTTGTGCGCGCACGCGCGCGCGGTCGTGCGCACGGGCGAGTGCACGCCGTATGCCAACATCATCCTGGTGGCCGGCGTCGTGTTCTGATTGCTCCCCGTTCCGTTGACGATTTCATCGTCGTGTCATATTAAAAACCTAAGCTTGCCCGGTCTTGAATGATCGGAGCAAGCATGGGTTCATCGATTTCGCGTCGCAGTTTCCTGTCCCGGGGTGGGGTATTGGTGGGCAGTTCGGCATTCGGCGGCTCCCTGCTGCTGGGGGGCTGCGGCAGCAGCATCAGCCATACGGCAATCGGTGTCAGCGAGAACGAACGGCCCAAGATGCCGTCGGGAATACAGTTCGGCGACATCACGGATGATCGGGCGATTATCTGGAGCCGCAGCGACCGCAATGCGCAGATGATCGTCGAATACGATACCAGCGACCGTTTCAACAACGCCAGCCGCATCGTTGGTCCGAATGCCAGCGACGCCACCGATTTCACCACTCGTGTCGACCTGAGCGGCTTGCCCGCCGGTCAGACGGTATTCGTGCGCGTGCGCTATGTGGATCCGAACAATTCGAGAATCTCGAGCGAAACCATCTCTGGTCAATTCAGGACCACGCCGCCTGCCGATGGAAGCCGGGCCGTGCGGTTTCACTGGAGCGGCGACCAGTGCGGCCAGGGCTGGGGCATCAACACTGAATTTGGCGGGATGAAAATCTATGAAGCGATGCGTTTGCGCGACCCGGACTTTTTCGTCCACAACGGCGACACCATTTATGCCGACGGCCCGATCCTGGCCCAGGTAACGGCGGAAAACGGCAAACTCTGGCGCAATCTGGTCACGGAAGAAGTCAGCAAGGTCGCGGAAACGTTGAAGGAATACCGCGGCCGCCATGCCTACAACATGCTCGATGCGAACTTCCGCAAGTTCGCCGCCCAGGTGCCGCAGGTCTGGCAGTGGGACGATCACGAAGTGACCAACAACTACAGCGCCGCGAAAGATTTATCGCTTGATGCGCGGTACACTGAAAAGAGCATTGCCACCCTCAGCACCCGCGGCCGGCGCGCCTTCCTCGAATATGCGCCCATGCGCTATTACAAGCAAAGCGAACCGCAGCGCATTTATCGCGCCATCTCGCACGGCCCGCTGCTGGACGTATTCGTGCTGGACATGCGCAGCTACCGTGGTCCGAACAGCACCAACCTGCAAACCGCCGAAGACGCCAGTTCGGCATTCCTGGGTAGTGAACAGGTGGAATGGCTGATCGCCAGGCTGAAGGCCTCCACCGCCACCTGGAAAGTCATCTCGGCCGACATGCCCATCGGCCTGAACGTCGGCGACGGCAATAACGCCCGGGGTGAAGCCGTCTGGGAAGCACTCGCCAACGGCAACGACGGCGTGCCACTCGGCCGCGAACTCGAAATGGCGCGCCTGCTCAGCAGCATCAAGGCAGTCCCCAACGTGGTCTGGATCACCACCGACGTCCACTACTGCGCCGCCCATTATTACGATCCGGCCCAGGCCCGTTTCACGAACTTTTCGCCATTCTGGGAATTCGTCGCCGGCCCGATGAATGCCGGCGCCTTCGGCCCGGGCGTGCTCGACAAGACCTTCGGCCCCACCGCGGTATTTTCGAAAAGCCCGCTGATCCAGAATTCCTCGCCGTTTGCCGGTTACCAGTTCTTTGGTGAAGTCAATATAGACCCGCGCACCAAGGCGATGAAGGTCGAGTTGTTCAACCTGGACGGCGTCTCGCAGTTTGCACAGACGCTGCCGGCGGCGGGTGTGTAAAGCGCCGCAGCACGCGCTGTACTTCAGGTGTAAGCAAGAAAGCGCCCGCAACTGATTACGCCTATCCATAATCCCAGCGATGCTGCGGCATGCAGTTGCGCCAGGGCCGGCGCGCCGGCATTCCACCTTGCTGCGGTACGGTAGACCCCCAGGTGAAAGCTCAAGGCATTCAATCCGGCCAGCGTGATCAGGACCAGTTTCAGCTGAAATACCTGGTTCAATGCAAGTTCGTGGGGGTGGGCGGAAAACAGCAGCAGTCCGGCCGGAACGATCGCAAACAGGCTAATCGCTGACCACGGCAGCAGCATACTCCCGGCCGCTTGCACCGCGACCGAACGGCCGAAACCGAGCACACGCAGGTCAAACATGGCGACTGATCCTACCAGCACCGATAACCCGACTATATGCACAACTTCGACGATAGGGTAGAGCCAGGTGCTGCCACGCATTGCCGCGGCTACTGCGCTCGTGTCGAGCATTGTCAACACCGTCGACCACACTGACATTCAGCGCAGCTCCGTGGTTTTCTGGCCCACCGTGATGCGTTCAGCGCGCAGTTCGTTGGCGTCGGCGCGCTTCGGATAGCCTTCGACCGCAACGGTGGTACCTTTCGCCAGTTGCGCGCGCGCCAGCCCGCGGTTTTCCATACGCGACGGCGGTGCCAGCACCACCAGCCACGTCTTGTCGGCGGTTTTCAGGCGCACAAAGCCGTGCGGATGCTCATAGCCGGATTCCTCGATGGTGCCGCTCAGGCGCAACGGCCGCTGATCGTCGTACTCGCTCCACCCGTGATGTGCGCTTGCCTCGGCGGCAATCAATAACGCTAATATGGAAAGCAATCTCTTCATATTATCTCCAAGGTATTTGATCGGAAATCCGATTTTATAGTGACTTGGCTGGCGCTCGTCGCACTTGTGAGGCGTTGGACGAAGCCGAAATGTCTCCGGCATGCCTGATCGCGCAGCGGCGCCGTCAATGCCCTGTGGCGACAACCGGAGCGCTTGCTTGAAGTCGACGCTGCAGCAGGGCCCTGGCCACCGCGAGCGCGTTGTCCGGCGTCGCCGCGATATCTGGCATGACGCCCACGCCCTCCCAGTTGGTATGGGTAATGGGACTGATGGTGCGTCGGCTCGGTATCACGGCAATAAAATGGTCGGCAAGGCGATAAGGGCGCGCGGCGTGGGCGCCGCCCCATGTCCGCTCGCCAATCACCGTGGCACGTTTCAGTGCTTGCATCGTGTACACGAATGCTTCGGCAGCGGACTTCGTATTCGCGCCTGCCAGGATGACGACCGGCTTTTTGCCACCGTAGCGTTTGCCATCAAGCTTATCCTGCGTCCAATACTGCGTGGTGAGGTCGGTCGCACGCTCCCAGGTGTCGTTGAGACGGGTGCGCTGGTCAACCAGATAGCTGATCAGGAGCGCCACGGAGTCGCCCCCACCGCCGCCGTTGTTGCGCAGATCAATGATGAGGCCATCGGTGTCAGCGAGTTCAGTCATCGCCGCAGCGAACTTGTCGGATACCAGAAAAACCGGCCCGAACGAAGAAATCTGCAGGTAGCCGATATTCGGACTGAGGTGATCAACCTTTTCCACGCCAAGGTTGGACGCGAGGACCCTTGCGAGCACCGCCGGCGGCACCTGTTTTTCCCACGCTGCCCGGGTCTGGGGTGGTGGCGGCATGGCATCGTCGGGCGGCACCGGGCCGGCGCTGACAGCGACCAGCATATGCTTGTCGTGAACAACGCCTTGCATGTCATCCGACAGCTGTTCGGCCAGCTTGGCGCCGTCCGTGATCCCATCGTACTTGCCCTCGCGCTGGCGTTGGCGCAAAACCGTCTCGATTTGTTTGGCTTTGTCTGGAAACACATAGTTGGCATTGAGCTTGGCGACCAAGATATCGACGACCTCCAGTTGGGTCGCACGATTGAGCGCCACCGTGGGCGGGGGACTGGCGATTGCGCCTGCCACGGTCAGCATCAGCAAAGACGGTATGACGATCCATTTTGTTTTCATTTTTCCTCTAAGTCTGGCGGTGGACCCTACTCGCAGTCCAAAAAATTACTACATTGGGGAGCTTATAAATGCTACATCATAGAAAAATTTAATGCTACATTGTTGATAATAATTTTAAAATTACTGACATACTGTTGCTATCGAGTTAGGACCTCACGATGAAGTGCATCTTCCTGCTGGCTAAACAATCGCGCGGACACCTGATCGACGCGCTGTTCAGCGCCTGCCTGATCTTCTTCCCAGCGCTCGTTTTCGCTGGCGCCCCGCTCGCGCAAGCAGACACTGCCCGCGTTGTTGACACCCTTGCCGAGCGCATGCACCAGCATTACGTCTCTGCCGAGGTCGGACGCCAGGTTGCGGCCGGGCTGCGCCTGCACCTGGCCCGGCGCAGCTACGACGGGCTCGACACCGAACAACTGGCCGAAAAACTGACCATCGATCTCGTGGCCCTTACCCATGATGAGCATGCTGGGGTCTTGTATATGGACAAAACGCTCGATCCCGTCGACACGCCGATCTCGCATGCCGTGTCGAACATGACGCGGGCCGGCGTCGACGCCTGGAACCAGCGCGTGTCGAGCGCACGCGTGCGCGAATTCGCCAACCATTTCGGCTTGCCGAAGAGCGAGCGCCTGGCGGGTAATGTCGCCTACCTGCGCATCGACAGCTTTGGCGAGATCGAGACCTGCGGCCCGAGCATCGAAGCCGAGCTACAGGCCACGCGCGACGCAGCAGCCCTCATTATCGACCTGCGCGAAAACGGCGGAGGGCGCATTGAATCGGCCACCTTGGCGGCTTCCTATCTGTTCGATGACCAGCCTGTTCACCTGCTCGACGAAATCATGCGCGGCACCGGACGGGTGCGTCCAATCTGGACCTCGCCCATCGCCAGCGACCTGCGCATCGGCAAAAAGAAGCCGGTCTATCTGCTCGTCAGCCACGACACGTTCTCCGCCGGCGAAAGCTTCGCTTATGTGCTGCAGGCCGCCAAGCGGGCCGTGGTTATTGGCGTGCCCACCCGTGGTGGCGCGCATGGTGCCCGCGGCTACGTCATCCATCCCCACCTCCTGGCCAGCGTGCCCAGCCGTCGGATGACCAGCCCGGTCACGCACGGCGATTGGGAGGGCACCGGCGTGCAGCCCGACCTGAGCGCGGCGCCGGACCAGAGCCTTGCCATTGCGCTCGCGATGGCGGCGAAATCGGCTGTAGTTGTTCCGTAAGTGCAGTGCAGTTTCGTCTGTGGCAGTGACCGTATGAATGAACACGGAGGTATGCGCAGAGAAAGCTGAAGAGGTGCGCTTTTGGCGTATCCGCATTCTGGCGAACTTATGCTTGCCACTCAGTTGCCTTTCGCCGGAGAATGTCATCCGAAACCAGACCGATGGAGGAGCATGATGCGATCGTTTCTTGCGTTCTTGTGTTTGGCGTTCCACCTGTGCGCGCAAGGCGCGCAGCCAGCAGTCGCCTCGTGCGCCGATGCGGCGCGGGCACAAGCGGCCGGCTTCGATGCCGCTCTGCTGTGCGCCACGCTGGCCGATTTTGCAACGACGGAAACGAACTTTCATGCGCTGGTGATCGAGCGGCATGGGACCGTGGTGGCACAGGCCTACCGACGTGGCAAGGATGCGTCGATCTATTCCCTGTTGCCCTGGCGGACCAGTTTCGACGCCTCGCGCCTGCACGATGTCCGTTCCATCAGCAAGTCGGTCACCAGCCTGCTGTGGGGCATTGCCGATGGCGCGGGCAAGATGCCTGCGCTCAGTACGCCGGTGCTCGATTTGTTTCCGGCACAACGTCAGGCCGGTGGCGCCGGGCGCGAAGCGATCACGCTTGCGCACTTGTTCAATATGCGCAGCGGTTTGGCGTGGAATGAGCACATGCCATACACCTTCGGCAACGACGAATTCGGCCTTTACTGGCATACATCGCAAGAGCGTTACGTGCTCGAGCGACCGCTGATAGCGGCGCCGGGCACGCTTTTTAACTATAACGGGGGCGGCACGGCGCTCCTTGCGCGGGTGCTGGCCGATCGCACCGGGATGTCACTGCGCGACTATGCACGCAGCGAATTGTTCGAACCGCTCGGGATCACCGAATGGGAGTGGCTCAACGATATGCGCGGCCGCCCCCTGGCGTTTGCCGGTCTGCGCCTGCGCCCGCTGGACCTGGCCAAGCTTGGTCGCCTGGTGCTGCAGCATGGCCAGTGGCAGGGCCGTCAAATCGTGCCTGCAGCCTGGATCGAGCGCACCCTGCAATCGCCCACGCCTACTGGTGACGGACTCGATTACGGTTACCAGTGGTGGGCCGGTAGCGTCGACGCACTGGGCGCGAGCCGGCGCTGGCATGGCGGCATTGGGAATGGTGGGCAGCGCCTGTTTATCGTGCCGGCGCTTGACTTGGTGGTGGTGATCACGGCCGGCGATTACAACCAGTACGCGATTGGCGCATCGGATCGGGAACTGTTTGGCAAGATCGCGGCTGGCTTGCGCGAATAATGTCGCAGATAAGGGCACGAAGCGCAATCTGCTGCAGTCCCACACCGTCAGGCCACTACCCCCTTGCTGCGCAGGGTCGCGATGTCCTGCTCGCTCAAGCCCATCTCGCGCAGGATACGGTCGGTGTCTTCACCGAGCCGCGGCGCGGCCGAGCGCACGCTGCCGGGTGTACCGAGCAGCTTGGGCACGATGCCGGGCACCTCAAGCTCGAAGCCATCGCGCGTGGTTTGCGCCAGAATCATGTCGCGCGCCCGGTAATGTGGATCCTCGGCGATGTCCCTGGCATCGTACACTTTGCCCGACGGAACTCTGGCCTCCCCAAGCACGGCGAGCACGTCGGCAACCTGCCGCGTCGTGGTCCAGGCGCCGATCGCCGCATCGATTTCGGCCACCCGTGCCACGCGACCAGCGTTGTTGGCCAGTGTCAGGTCGGACCCCAGGTCGGCGCGACCGATGGCATGCATCAGGCGCCGAAAGATGCTGTCGCCGTTGCCGGCGATGAGCACCACGCCGTCGCTGCAACGGTAGGCATTCGACGGCGCAATTCCGGGCAGGGCGCTGCCGGCCGGTTCGCGCACCGCACCGAACGCACTGTATTCCGGAATCAGGCTCTCCATGACGTTGAACACTGCCTCATGCAAGGCGACATCGATGACCTGGCCGGCGCCACCATTCACTTTGCGGTGGTAGAGCGCGGTCAGGACGCCGATGGTGCCGTGCAGCGCTGCCAGCGTGTCGCCGATCGACACGCCGCAGCGCACCGGGACGCGGCCGGGTTCGCCGGTCAGGTGGCGCAGCCCGCCGAGCGCCTCGCCGATGGCGCCGAAGCCGGGCAGGTCGCGGTAGGGGCCGGTCTGGCCGTAACCGGAAATGCGCAGCATGACCAGGCCAGGATTGAGCGCCGACAATGCGTCCCAGCCCATGCCCCAGCCTTCCAGCGTGCCGGGCCGGAAATTCTCGATCAGCACATCGGCTTCGGCAATCAGTTTGCGCGCGATGTCCTGGCCTTCGGGGCTGCGCAGGTCGAGCGCAAGCGAGCGCTTGTTGCGCGATTGCACCTGCCACCATACCGAGGTGCCGTCTTTCAGCAGGCGCCAGTTACGCAAGGGGTCGCCGGCGCCCGGCGCCTCGATCTTGATCACGTCAGCGCCGAATTCACCCAGCGTCTTGCCGGCAAACGGTCCGGCAATGAGCTGCCCCATTTCGATGACCCGGACCCCGTTCAGTGCACCCTCAGGAATGATGTTGACTGGCTTCATGGTGAACCTTTCTTCTTCGAGTCGGTGCAGATGCATGGCGTTCAGACAGTCCTGGTGAGGCGTACCCGGCATCCGTACCCGCCGGCTATGGCCTTTATTTCAGCTAGCGCTTAGTATGCCCCTTCACACCACCTTTGCGAGATTCGCCGCATGAGCCATCCGAGCCAGTTTTCCCTGCTGACCCAAAAGCGTTTCGCGCCGTTCTTCTGGACCCAGTTCCTCGGCGCTTTCAACGATAACCTGTTCAAGACCGCCTTGCTGGTCAGCCTGACCTACGACGCTCTGAGCTGGACGACGATGTCCCCGTCGCTGATCACCAACCTGATTCCCGGCCTGTTCATCCTGCCCTACGTGCTGTTCTCGGCCACCGCCGGCCAGATCGCCGAAAAGGTCGAAAAAGCCCGCCTGTCGCGCTACGTGAAAATGCTGGAGATCGCCATCATGGCCATCGCCGGCATCGGCTGGATGACGCACACGCTGTGGCTGCTGATCGCCGCCGTGGTCGGCATGGGCATCCACTCGACCCTGTTCGGCCCGGTGAAATACGCCTACCTGCCGCAAAACCTGAAAACCGAAGAACTGGTCGGCGGCAACGGCATGATCGAGATGGGCACCTTCGTCGGCATCCTGATCGGGCAAATCCTGGGCGACGTGCTGGTCATGCAGCAGCAATGGGGGCTGGAACTGGTGGCGGCCGGCACGCTGTTCTCGGCCCTGCTGGGCCTGTTTGCCAGCTACCGCATTCCGCTCTCGCCGGCGCCGCGGCCCGACCTGAAAATCAGCGCCAATTTTGTCGCCGAATCGTTCCGCAACATCGCCTTTTCGAGCAAGAACCGCACCGTGTTCCTGTCGATGCTGGGCAACTCCTGGTTCTGGTTTTACGGAGCGGTCGTGCTGTCGCAGTTTCCTGTGTTCTCCAAGGATTATCTGCACGGCGACCATAACGTGTTCGTGCTGCTGTTGATCGTGTTCTCGATCGGCGTTGGTGCCGGTTCGCTGCTGTGCGAAAAGCTATCCGGCGGCAAGGTCGAAATTGGCCTGGTGCCGTTCGGCTCGATCGGCCTGACCGTGTTCGGCATCGACCTGTATTTCGCCTGCCTGGGCTACACCAACACTGCCACGGTCGGGATGGCCGGCCTGCTGGCGCAAACCGGCGCGCTGCGCATCCTGGCCGATATCACGCTGATCGGCGTGTTCGGCGGCCTGTTCATCGTGCCGCTGTTCGCGTTGATCCAGACCCGCTGCGACCCGGCCCATATTTCGCGCACGATTGCCGGCATGAACATCCTGAACGCGCTGTTCATGGTGGTGTCGGCCGGCATGGCGGTCGCGCTGCTCGGTTACGGCTTCACGATTCCCCAGCTGTTCCTGATCACCGCCTGCCTGAATGCCCTGGTGGCCATCTACATCTTCTCGCTGGTGCCGGAATTCCTGGTACGCTTCATGGCCTGGCTGTTGATCCACACCATTCACCGCGTGGTCACGGTGGACGGCCAGCGCATTCCGGATGAAGGGCCGGCCGTGCTGGTCTGTAATCACGTGTCGTACGTCGACGCGCTGGTGATTGGTGCAGCCAGCCCGCGCCCGATCCGCTTCGTGATGGATTACCGCATCTTTAAAACGCCGCTGCTGGGCTGGCTGTTCCGCAGCGCCAAGGCGATCCCGATTGCGTCCGCCAAGGAAGATCCGTGGATCATGGAAAAGGCCTACGTCGATATCGCGCGGGCCCTGCATGAAGGCGAGCTGGTCTGCATTTTCCCGGAAGGGCGGTTGACCAGTACCGGCGAACTCAACGAGTTTCGTGGCGGCGTGGCCAAGATCGTCGAACGCAGCAAGGTACCGGTGATTCCGATGGCCTTGCGCGGTCTCTGGGGCAGCCTGCTCACGCGCGACAAGGCGAATCTGTTCGAGCGCTCGCTGTCGCGCGGCTGGCGCTCGCGGCTGGCGCTGGCGGTCGGCCAGCCGGTCGCGCCGCACCAGGCCACGCCCGAGTATTTGCAGGAGCAGGTGCTGGCGCTGCGGGGCGACTGGAAGTAAGGCTCACCCGCGGCATTCATCCGGCAGCACTGTTGCCACTTCAGGCATCAGGCGGTTGATCACGCTGTAGTTCAGCGCTGTCCACCATTCCGAGCCTTCTCCGCACAAAGCGTCTTCGGCGGCGGCAATGGCGGCGTGGCCTTCGCTGACCAGGTAATCCTCGACGTCGTTCATCGACGCGAACGCGAAGATGGAAACGGCATCGATCTTGCTGCCTTCCGGGTCCTTCTGGGTTGAGCCAATATTGTGCAACTGGGCGTAGCGGCGCACGAATTGTGTGGTTGCCGGATCGGCCAGCACGCGTTGCGCGTGCTCGTGCAGCAGCCGCTGCTGGAACTGCTCGCGCGACAGTTCGCGGTTGCGGTGGTGGATTTGGACCAGGCTGATGGCGTCGCGGTGGCGTTCGCTGGGAATCAGGATGAACTCGCGCGTGATTTCGCGCGAGACCATGCGAAATGCCACCTGCTCGTCCGCAATGATGCGCTCGGCGAATTTTTCCTGTTGCAGCGTCGTTTCGATGTCCTCCTGTTCGGCGTAGGTGATGTACGCAAGGCCGTCCCAGAGTGGCCGCTGGAGCGCCGGCACGTGCTTGTGCGGGTCGGACGGCAACTTGCCGGAGGCGTCGATCATGGCGCGATAGGGCGGCGCGAAGAATGACGACGGCCCGGAAGCGATGCGGTGCAGTTGGTCGTAGCGCAGCACCAGCGCGCCGGAGCTGCCCGGTTCGTCCCAGGCAAACTTGGGGCCGTGGACTTTGCGCCAGTATTCGTCCCAGTGTTCGAACGCGAGGTTAGGATTGTCTTCGAGGGCCAGCGCGCCGGCGCGCCAGTTGGGAAAATGGATCGCGTGGCCATGCTTGCTGGTGGAGGCGCTGGCGTCCAGCGGCCGCTCGCCGCGCGCGGTGTTGTCGACCCGGCTGACGAAGGTGCCGGTCACGATCAGCGGTTTGGAAATGGCGCCCTGGGTGGCGCCGAGAGGCGGGCGCTGCAGGTTGTCGCTACGGTCGAAGTCGGTGGGCATGGTGGCTCCTGGTTGGTATGCACGTCGGATCGACCAGATTGCCTGTGCATTCGATACCTTTCGGTTCGGTACTACACTTAAACTTGGTATCAGCCAATCGTCCAGGCCCGATTCAATCCGCTGCTTTATCGCAATTGGCGCCGCAAGGCGTCTGCGCGTTCTGCTCGAAATACATGCGGCTGCCCGGGTAATCGAGCACGATATCGAACCGGTGCAGCACGGCATACCCCAGGTTGCCGGCAAGGCCGGGCGCCGACAGCAAATCGCGGGTCTGGCGCGACAATTGCAACTGCGGGCCGCGCAGGCTGGCATTGCCGAACTCGAGCAATTTGGCCTGGGTGAGCAAAGCCTGCGCGCCGCCGCCGATGCCGCCGTAGTGGCTGACTTCACCGTTGGGATACGCCACGTCGAGGCCGGTCGCGCGTGCAAAAGCCGGGTTGACGGTCACGCCCGCGAAGTCACCCGTATCGAGGTTGAACCAGCCGGCATGGCCGTCGATGCGCGCCTCGACCCGGGGCACGTTGCCGACGAATTCCAGCGGGCGCGGCTGCGCCGGTCCGCGGTACACATAGCTCGCCGGATCGTAGAACGTGAGCTTGCGCGCGGCCCAGTCGATGCGCGTGACGGCCTGGCGCAGCCATTGGTAGCCCAGCAAGCCGTCCGCGCCTTCGTACCCGATGGGGAGGACAGCGAAAGTCTGGCCGGCCTGGGTCAGGCTGTCCAGGCTGGTGCGTGCAACGCTGGCCAGGGCGCCGGCGCTGGTGCTGTTCGACGTCCCTTGCACCGTCACCTTGCCCTGCACCTTGACGCCCAGGCGCGCTGCCGTTTCGGGCGTCATCACATTCAATGCGGCGCCGCTGTCGAGCATCATGCGGAACGGACCTTTGCCGTTGAGCATGGTGTGGACGCAGAGATGGGTCTGGTCGCCGCACTTGTCGAGGTCGACGGTGACGCCGTCCGGGTGGCCAGCCAGGCCCTCGATCGGGCGGTCCACCGGCTTGGTCCAAGCCTGCTCCGGCACCGCTGCGTTGAGCTCGACGCGTGACAGGCGCATCAAGAGCGTGCCGGTGGGTGAGGTGGTGCGTTCCTCGAATGCGATCTGGACGGCGCCCACCTGGCGGAAGTCGGCATAATCGACCATATTGCGCAGGCCCGGGCCGTAGGCCAGTCGCTCGATGCGGCGGGTCGCGTGATTGATCCAGAATTCAACGGGTTTGTGGGCCGGCGACGTGATGCGCACTACGCCGTAGCTGGCGCCGCCATGCTGGCGCTGGCCGGCCATGCTGAATATGCCCGGTCCGCAGCGCGCGTACCACTGACCCAGGCACTTGATGAAGGCCAGATCGGCTTCGGACGCTTGCTTGTAGTTGCTGATGCCGAACTGGCTTTCCCAATAGCGCTTGCCGTCCCAGCCGAAGCGCAGCGGCAGGCCATTCGGCGTGGCGATGGTGGCGGCGTAGCGGCCGCTTTGCAGGTCGGTCAGTTCACTGCCGGCGTCCGTCTCGCCGTTGTCGAGGATGTTGGTGTAGATACGGCGGGTGCTGGTTAGCTGGTCCCAGGCGGCGCCACCGGTGGCTTGTTTGGCCTGGGCGAGCAGGGCGCGGGCGGCGGCGGCGGTGTCGGCCTGGGCGCAGCTTGTGAACAGCGGCAGCGACAGAATGAAGAGGAGGGCGGAACGATGCATCAGTTTATTTGTGGCGGGTTTGGGGTGGCGGGCTCTGGAGAATGAGACGAAGTTGTCGTTGCAGTGAGTCGACGGGAAAAATTCTGCGTGGCACGGCAGCTATGGTAATCGACCCCAGCGCAAACCGTATTTCAGCGTGGCGACAGGCATGACATGCAAGACTCGGTTGACATGTGTGACATGCCTGCCTACACTGTGCTGGTTCACGAGGAGTTTGTAATGTCAGCAATTGCAAAAGAAAATCCAGGCGCGGCGCACGACGCAGGTGCCGAACTGTTCGATCAGCTCAGCGCATTGCTGGCCCGGCCCAGGGTGCGCTACCCTTCGGTCCTTGCCACGGAAGTGAAAAAGTCCGTGCTACGCTTTCACGCTGAGGGGTCCGCGGCTGAAGTGGCCGCCCTGCGCTTGATCGTGCAAGAGGTTGTGATCCAGATCGATCAGCTGGCGCCGCGTGACGAGAGTGGCACTGTGCCTGAGCAGTTTGCACCGGACCAACTGGCGCGCGCCGCGCACGAGGATGCGCTTGTCGACGCAACGCTGGCGGGTGCCTTGCATCGTGCCCCCCGAACCATGGCGACGCCGCATTCCATGCGCGTTGGAAGCAATGAACGCGCCAATGCCGTCCAAGCCGGCGCAGTGACGTTGAAGCAGCGTATCGAGCGCGGCGAGTTGATCGGTTCAGGCGCGCTGCAGCGGGCATTGGGCGTGCAGCGCCAAGCCATCAGTGCCGCCATGAAAGCAGGGCGGCTGTTCGCGTTTGTCGGTCCCTCCGGCGAGAATTATTATCCTGCCTTCTATGTCGACCCCGCGCTGGACCGGCGCGCCATTGAACAGGTGTCGAAAGCGCTGGGTGCATTGCCCGCCGCGTCCAAATACTATTTTTTCACTGAACAATTCACGGCGTTGCAGGACACACCTCTTGGCGCGTTGCGCAATGGCAGGTTGGCAGCTGTACTGGCCGCCGCGGCCAGCGTCGTGGGCCGTTAGGCATGGCAGGCACGCTTCCGCTGCGCTTGCCACCTGCTGACATCCATCGCCGGGTTCTGGACACGGTTCTGGTGCCACCCGAGGCCCTGATTCGGGTCTCGCGCTACACCACCGGCGAACCATTCTTCGGACGCACCGGCGCATGCCGGTTTGACGACGCGGCCCGGCGCTTCGGCACCTGCTACCTTGGGTTCGACCTGACCGTCGCCTTCGCTGAATCGGTGCTCCACAATAAAGAACCAGATGCCAGTGGTTTTTTCGTGCCCGGCGCCGAGATCGATGCGTGTTTTGCACTCAGCTTCATGGGAAGCGGTCTGAAGCTTGCGAAATTATATGGCGCTGCTTTGCTGCGACTCGGCGGCAACGGCGAACTCAGTGGTACCGGGGATTACACGCTGCCGCAGGCCTGGGCCAGCGCGTTGGTAGCGCATCCCGCCGGTATCGACGGTTTTATCTACATGTCACGTCGCGTCAACGATGCGCCCGCCGTCGTGCTGATCGAACGCGATGCGCAACAGCCACTTGCCATGCAGATGGCGCAGGATGTCGCGCTGTTCGACCATATCGATTATCTCGCCACGGTGGCAGCGCTGGGCGTCACGCTGATCTAGCTGGTTTAACTTTGCCGCAGTGCGTTGTCGGGCAGCCATCAAACCAGCCAAGGTCGCACCTTGCGATGGCGGACGCGCGCAGCCTGATGACTGACAAATGAAAATGCTGACGTTTGCAGGCCGTCTGCCCATATCATGTGTGCAGCAAGTCAGCCGCGGCGAATCGGCCGGCTGTCCCACCACTTTTGCAACACAAGGACCGTAATGAATTTGCAACGCCCGTTTTCCCGTTTGCCCCTTGTCTCCTTCATCCTCATTCTCGTCAACGTTCTGTTGTTTGTATTCGAACTGACGCGCGGCGTCAGTGCGCTCAAGCCGGCCACCGCCGACATGATCGGCTGGGGCGCCAACGTGGCGGCGCTGACCCTGAATGGCGATGGCTGGCGCCTGTTGAGCAGCATGTTCCTGCACATCGGCCTGATCCACATCGCTTTCAATATGTACATGCTGTTCGCGTTCGGGCCGCTCGTCGAAGACCGCTTCGGTAGCGCGCGCTTTATCCTGGTGTACTTTTTGTCGGGCCTGTTCGGCAGCCTGGTGAGTGCAGAATGGCATGCCTCCCAGAACCAGGTCGTGGTAGCGGCGGGCGCGTCGGGTGCGCTGATGGGGATATCCGGGGCGTATGTCGGCCACTGGCTGGTGGCCCGGGGACGCGAAGGGATGCAGGAGGAATTGAACATGCGGCCGCTGGCGCAGACGATTGGCCTGAATCTCGTGCTCGGCTTCATCAATCCGGGCGTGGACAATGCCTGTCACGTCGGTGGCTTGATCAGTGGCGTCGTGTTGGGGGGTGCGTTCGCGCTGGGTAGTTTCGAGCGCAGCAAGCTGAAACGTGTGGTGGCCAGTACGGTGATTTCGGTCCTAAGCCTGGGCGTCATTTACGCCGTGCTGCAGCGTCCGACGACGCCGGAAATGCAGTTGCTCGGCGACGAGATTCGGGACATGCAGGCGGCGCGGGCGCCGCAATAAACGAGGCCTTGGCGTACTTGTGGGCCGTACCGGAAACCGGCGCTGAGCGCGCTGACGTCGACGTCGAACCAGTGACACGGTAAGTGACCAGAAAGAAAAAAGAGCTAGCAGCTTGCGCCACTAACTCTTTGATTTCATAAAACTTTGGTCGGGGCGAGAAGATTCGAACTTCCGACCCCGTGCACCCCATGCACGTACGCTACCAGGCTGCGCTACGCCCCGACTGGGTGAAAATTATACCAGAGCGTTTGCACAACGTTGCTGGTTTTGCAGCGGTTTTTTTCGTGCCGGTTTCGGCCGGCGCCGTATGATCGAATAGCGAGCGCCAACTTCACTTCAATGCCAGCTGCAAGGCCCGTGCATCATCCGCTTGCGGAAACTTCATGTCGCCCTTTAGCAGCAGGTCGAGTTCCTTGCGCGCGCCATCGAGGTCGCCGGTTTTGTTCAGTCCCGCCGCCAGGTGGTAGCGGATATCCGGCGCGGTCGGCGCCATGGTGCTGGCCTTGCGCAAAGCCGCCACGCCGCGCGCAGCGTCGCCACGATCGACCAGGATCCAGCCCAGCGTGTCGAGAATCACCGGATTGTCCGGCGCCAGTTGCAACGCCGCCTCCGCGGTCTTCTGCGCGCGCGGATCGTTCAATTGTTGATAGGCCAGTGCCAGGTTGTTCAGCGCCGCAGCGTTGGCCGGGTCGCGCGCCAGCGTGGCCTCGATTTCCAGCGCCGCCTGTTTCGGCTGGCCATCGTTCATCAACAGGTCGGCCTTGTAGCGCCGCACCCGCACGTCGTCCGGCCGCTTCGCCAGCCAGGCGTCGATGCGGCGCCCCACGTCCGCGCGCTTGCCCACGCTGCGCTGCGCGTTGGCAGTCTTGATGAGCAGCTCGCTGGACGCGGTGATGCCGAGCGCTTTTTCAAACAGGGGCAAGGCCAGGGCCGCCTTGTTCTGACCCATCTGGATATCCGCTTCCAGCTGGTAGCCGGCCGACGCCTGCGGATGCTTGCGCTGCAGCCGGCCCGCTTCGATCAGGGCCAGGTCGGTCCAGCCCTTGCGCGCGTACAACTCGGCCAGCGCCAGTTGCGCGGCCGGAAAATCGGGCTGGATGGCAAGCGCCGTCTTGAGCGTGCCTTCGGCCGCGGCGGGGTTTTTCAGCAGCAGTTGCAAGGCGGCGATTTGCATCTGCACCTGCGCCGAGCGGGGCAGGGCGGCGGCGAGGGTGCTGTAGGTGGCCAGCGCGCCCGGCATGTCGCCGTTCGACAGCTGGCTCTTGCCCAGTAAATCGAGCAAATCCGGGTTGTCGGGGTGGGTCACCTGCAATTGGCGCGCCAGGGCCAGCGCCTTGTCGGACTGACGCGCCAGCAGGTACTGGGCGATCAGGTTGACGGCCGGGCCGATGGCGGCGGGATTGACGGCGTTGGCGCGTTCCAGCCAGGCAGTCGCGTCCGCCGTCTTGTTTTCACTGTTCGACAAGGTCGCCAGCGCCGTCATCGCGTCGATGCCAGGCTTGTTGCGTTCCAGGAACGCCATCAGCTCGGCGCGCGCCTGGGCCGGGCGCTTGTCGTCCAGTTCCAGCTGGGCCAGATTGGCGCAGGCCGGGAAGTAGGCAGGATCGATGGCCATGGCCTTGTGGAAGGCCGCGCGCGCGGGCACGACCTGGTTCCTGGCCATCAGCACGATGCCCTTCAGATCCTGTACGGCGGCGTTGCCGGGCTGCGCCTGTTCCAGCTGGAGCAGGGCGTCCCACGCTTTGTCGATGTGCTGCAAGCCAAGCTCGGTGCGCACAAGGGTGAGACCGGCTTGCTGCGATTTCTTGTCGAGCTGGGTGGCGAGCACGAGGTCCGTGACCGCCTGCGCCGCTTGCCCCTTGCCCAGTTTGCTCATCGCGAGCGAGGTGCGCAAATTGGCCGCCGTCGGGTTGATCGCGCTGGCTTGTTCGAAATAGTTGGACGCGCTGTTGAAGTCGCGCACCTGCATCGAGGTTTCGCCGGCCAGGGCCAGCAACTGCACATCCTGCTGCGGGTTTTTCAGGGCCGGGGCCAGAACCACCAGCGCGTCGGGGCTGTGGCCGTTGCGCATCAGGGTAGAGGCCAGCATTTTGCGCGCTTGCAGGTGAGTCGGGTTCGCTTCCAGGTAGTGGCGCAGGTAGTTCTCGGCCTGGTGCAAGGCGCCCAGGTTCAGGCTGACCGCGCCCGCCAGCAGCAAACTGGGCATGTGCTCCGGCGCCACCCGCAGCACTTTCAGGATGCTGTCGCGCGCTTCGTCGTTCTTGCCCTGCGAAAGGTCGAGCAGCGCCTGCGTGTAGGTCACCAGCACACTGCCCGGCGTGATGGCGCGGGCCGTGTCGAGGTCGTGCTGGGCGATTGCGAAGTGGCCTTGCGCAATTTCCATGTAGGCCTTTTCGACGTGGGCCGAACGGTGCCATGGCTGGATCGCGATGACCTTGTTGTAGGCCGCCTGGGCTTCGGCGTTGCGCCCCTGCGCGCGCATCAGGTCGCCGTCGAACAGCAGGCTCTCGATGTCTTTCGGGGCGGCGATCAGCGCGCGATCGGCAAAGCGGCGCGCAGCGGGCATGTCGCCCATCACGGACGCAGCGCGGCCCAACCCCACCAGTGCCGGCGCATAGCGCGGATTGGTCTCGAGCACGCTCTGGTACAGGGCGATGGCGTCGCCAGGCTTGCCGAGCGCCAGCATGGCGTCGCCGCGCAGCTTGACGACCTCGGCGTCCAGGCTGGTGCCGGAGCCATCGATAGCTTTCTGAAATTGTCCCTGTAACAACAGCGCGCGCATCAGAACCGGGCGGGTGGCGGCGAGCGGCATGGCGTGTGCCATCGCGAGCCGCACTTCCTTTTCGGCGCTGGGCGCGTCGCCAATCTCGAGATAGACCTGGGCCAGCTGGAAGCGGGTGGCGGCATCATCGTTCGACAGCGCGATGGCATCCTTCAAGGCCACCACTGCGGCGGGCAATTTGCCCTGCAATTGCAGTTGCGTCGCCTGGGTGCGCAACTCGCTCCCCGAGTGCGGGCCACAGGCGGCCAGCAAGCCGCCGAGCAGCGCGAACGATGCCAGGCTGACAACCCTGATGGCGATGCGGCGATGACATTTGGTATTCACTGAGCAATCCTGCAAGATAATTTCCGTATGACAATTTTGGGGCATCTTGCTGACTGAGGGAAACAGAATTGGCATCTAACTCTATAAATGACGTATTCAAACAACACCATTTTCGGGCCATGGGATATTTGAACCACAATAGTTTATTGCAGGAATTTTATATGCTATAAAGACAAGGCCCCCCATCCGGACCATTTACATGAAATCAATTCTCGCATCCCTGTTACTCGCCGCCAGCAGCTTGCTGACGGTGCCATTCGCCAGCGCGGGTAGCATCGGCGACAACTACATCGGCGCGGGGTTCAGCCCGGTCGACGTGATCGGCAAGAGCACCTACGATATCGCGGGCGCGACCATTGCCCGCATCGGCAGCGTGTTGACCATCACCATTGCGACCAACTTCGCCGGTCATGCGGGCATGGATTCAAACATCACTCCGGGCGGCATTGGCTACGGCGACCTGTTCCTGGCGCAGGCGTGGAATCCGGCCGGCACCGCTGCATCGAGCTACAGCGCTGACGATGCCGCCCACGGCACCAAGTGGAGCTACGGTTTTGCACTGGATAACAATTTCAGTAACACCGGCGGCACGTTCAAACTGATGCAGCTGAACGGCACCACCAACGCCAGCAATATCATCAATTCGAATGAAGTCATCAAATGCAACAACTGTGATTACCGCAAAGGCCAGGCCACCCTGGTCAATGATGTGACGTCAAAGACGGTAAAAGATACCGGCTTGCTGGGCAGCTGGTCCGTCACGGCGGACAAGTCGATCCAGTTCACCATCGACGTCACGTCGAGCGATTTGCTGAACTTCTCGTCGTTTGCCATGCACTGGGGCGAAACCTGCCAGAACGACGTGATCGAAGGCGTGGTGCGCATGGTGCCGATTCCGGGCACCTTGCCGCTGCTGGGCCTGGGCCTGATGGCGATGCTGGGCATCGCGCGCCGCAACAAGGCAGCGCAGCGCTGATCCTGCCTGGACAAAAAAAATGCGCCGGCTTGAACCGGCGCTTTTTTTTTGTGCGCCTGCTTGTTACTTGTTTTGTTATGCGCGGGCGTAATCCAGGTAGCGCTTGAGGAGCACATCGAGGGCGGCGATGGTCAGCGGTTTGGCGACGAACTCCTGCATTCCGGCCGCCAGGCAATCGGCCATGTCGTCCGGCTGGCCACCCACGCCGATGATCGGAATCGGCGTCAGGCCCAGTTTCTGTTCGTGCGCGCGCCACGCTTGCGTCGCTTCGCAACCATTCATGAAAGGCATGGCGCGGTCCATCAGGACCAGGTCGAATGGACGCTTGTGCAGGGCGTCCAGGGCGCTCACGCCGTCGTTGGCCGCTTCGAAGCGGCAGCCGGCGCGGCCCAGTTGCAGACTGAGCAGTTCGCGCATCAGTTCAACGTCGTCGACGACCAGTACGAGTGGCGCCAGGACTGCAGATGGGGTTTGGGTGGTCATTGTGCTGCTTCCTCAGGTGTGGCGTCGTTGTCGACATCCCACTGCGTTCTGATCTGCAGCAGGCGGGGCAAAATTTCATGGAATAGATCGACCAGCTTCGGCTCGAAATGGGTACCGCTGTTGGCGTCGATGTGGGCGCTGATGCGCTCGATGCTCCAGGCATCCTTGTAGGTGCGGCGCATCGACAGGGCGTCGAACACGTCGGCCAGCGCCACAATGCGCGCCGACTCGGGAATGGCAGTGCCGGCCAGGCCGTCCGGGTAACCCGAGCCGTCCCATTTTTCATGGTGGCGCAGCGACACTTCAGCGGCCAGCTGGAACACCGGGGCCTGGCTTTTGCCGAGGATGGCGGCGCCGATCGCAGGGTGGTTCCGCATCACCTCCCATTCCTGCGGCGTCAGGGGGCCGTCTTTGCGCAAAATCATTTGTGGCACGCCCAGCTTGCCTGTGTCGTGCATGGGGGCGGCCAGTTCCAGCTGGTGCGCGTCGTCTTCGTCCCAGCCGTAGGCCAGCGCCAGTTCGCGCGCAAAGGCGGCCATGCGCCAGATGTGGGCGCCGGTGTCGGTGTCGTTGTAGTGACCTGCATGGCCCAGCATCAGAATGGCTTCGCGGTAGCTTTCCTCCAGCGCCGTGGCCTGCACGCGCGACAGGTGGGCGGCCACGCGCGCGCGCACCAGTCGCGGCGACACCGGCTTGATCAGGTAATCGCTGCAGCCGGCTTCGAAACCGGCCGCCTCCCGGCCCTGGTCGCGGTAACCGGTGACGAAAATGACCTGCATCTCGTGGGTGAGGTCGAGGTCCTTGATGCGCCGGCACAGTGCGACCCCGTCGGTATCGGGCAGGCCGATGTCGAGCAGCACCATGGCGGGACGGTGCTTGATGACCGCGGCCTGCGTTTCGGCGCCATTGCGCGCAAACACCAGCTTGTACTGGCCCTGCAGCGCGTCGCGCATGATAGCCAGGTTGCTCGGTTCGTCATCGACGATGAGGATGGTCGGTGCTTTCATGGTTCGCTCGGTTCCGGGTCAGTCGCGGGTGGCGTCAAAGGGTTCAGGTAGCTGCAGGTGCAGGCGCTGCGCCAGCGCGTGCGTGGCGTGCTCGGCGCCGCGGAAATCGAACGCTTCGATCAGGGCGCCCAAGGCCCACACATCCGGACCCGGCAGTTCGATATTGAGTGCCTGCAGCACCGGCGCCGACGGGCCGGGGTTGTCCTGGTGTAGCGCTTCCAGCAATTGCAGCAGCAACGGGGCCACGCGCTCGGACAGCACCTGTGCCGACGGTCGGGCCACTGGCGTGGGCGCGACCGGATGCGGCAGCGGCGCGAGCTGGGCAATGTCGCCGAGTGCGGCCAGCAGCGCCTCTTCCAGGTTACTGCAAATGAGGCTGTCATGCGGCGTGCCAGCGCCCTCGCTGCCGTATCCGGCCAGCTGGCGCTCGGCCTCCATGGCCAGTTGCGCCACTTCCTGCAAGGCGACATTTGCGGCGGCGCCGGCCAGCTTGTGCGCCATGCTGGCCGCTCCCGCCAGGTCGCCGGCGGCCGCGCGTGCCTTTATTTCGCTGGCGCACGTCGCAAAGCTGGCGGCGAACTTGCGCAGGTACAGCTGATAGGTTTCCACGTCACCCCAGATGTCGATGCCGCGTTGCAGGTCGATCACCGTCAGCCGCGGCGCCGGCGTGGCCACTGCGCTGACGTGCGCCGCCGTTGCCACGCCGGTGGCGCCGGCGCGACCCGTCAGTTGCAAGATCAGGTCGATCGTCAGCGGAATATCGAAGGGCTTGGTGACAAAATGGGTCATCCCTGCCGCGCGCGCCGCTTCATGGTGCGATTTGAAGGCGCCCGCAGTCAGTGCCACGATCGGCAAATTGGCAAAGCGCGGCATGGCGCGCAGCTGGCGCGTCGCTTCGATGCCGTCCAGTACCGGCATCTGCACGTCCATCAACACCAGGTCAACCGTGTCAGGATGGGCCAGCAGCCAGGCGATGGCGCGCTGGCCGTCTTCGGCCAGGGCCACGCTGGCGCCCTTTTCCTGCAGGATACGCTGGGCCACGTCGCGGTTGATGTCGCTGTCGTCGACCACCAGAATGTGCAGGCCGGCCAGCTCGCAGCCGGCCGGCACGCGCGGCGTCACGTCGACGCCGGCGTTGGCGCGCTTGCGCCGCGCTGCCACGGCAGCGTTGTGCAGCGTCGAGGCGGTGACCGGCTTGGTCAGCAGGGCATCGATGACGCCGTCGACCTGTTCGCGCTTCAGGGCAGCGGCGGCAGCGGTGCAGGCCATGACGACGATCGGGCACTGGTCCGACGGTGCGATCTGACGCATGGCGCGGGCCACCGCAATGCAGTCGCTGCCGTTGCGTTCCCAGTCGAGCACGATCACTGCAGGCAGCTTGGCCGCGGCGTCGTTGCCGGTGCCGGCCCGGCGCGTCAGTTCCATCAGCGCTTCCTGGGGCGACTCGACAGCACAGACTTTCCAGCCCAGTGTGCGTCCGGTGGCGTCCAGGTTGGCCAGCGCGCCGCCATGGTTGCAGGCGACGATGGCGTCGAGCTGGACCATTTCGGCACTCGAAAAATCGGCGTCGGCAATGCTTTGCAGCGGTAGCGTGAACCAGAAGCTGCTGCCAACGCCGACCGTACTGGACAGGCCGATCTGGCCCCCCATCAATTCCACCATTTTTTTGCAGATGGTCAGCCCGAGGCCGGAGCCGCCGAAACGGCGCGTGGTGGAACTGTCGGCCTGGGTGAAGGGCGTGAACACCGCTTCCTGCAGCGACTGGACGATGCCAATGCCGGTATCGGTGACGCAGAAGCGCAGCGTGCGCGCGCCGTTGGCGGCGCGCCCATGCTGCACCGATAATTCGACGTGGCCCTGGATGGTGAATTTGATCGCGTTGCTGGTGAGGTTGACCAGCAATTGCTCCAGGCGCAGGGCGTCGCCCTTGATGCTCGAGACGCCCGGCGGCAGCGGGTGCACCAGCAGCTGCACCGGCTTCTCGCCCACCGCCACGCCCATGGTGGCGGCCACGCTGTCGATCACGTCCTGCAGGCGCAGCCAGGTGTGCTCGACGACCATGGCGCCGGCTTCGATTTTGGATACGTCCAGCACGTCGTTGATGATGCCCAGCAGCGAGCGGCCCGAGCTGCGGATCTTGACCAGCATGGCGCCGGCATCGTGGCCCAGCCCGGACTGTTCGAGCAGGTAGGCCAGGCCCAGGATGGCGTTGAGCGGGGTGCGGATCTCGTGGCTCATATTGGCCAGGAATTCGGCCTTGCTCTGGTTGGCGGCCTGGGCGGCATCGCGCGCTTCCAGCAAGAACGCTTCAGCGCGTTTTTGTGCCGAGATATCCTGCGCGAAAATCAGCGTGACCGGACCGTCGCGCAGCGCCACCCGGGTGGTCGCCTTGAACATCGGAATCAAGCTGCCGGTGTTGCCAATGCCCATTACTTCGAAGCGCAATTCGGTGGGCGAATCGGCATTGATCAGGCTGGCCTGCATCTTCAGGCCGTCGAGCGAGTCGGCGGCGATCAGTGCACTCCACGGCAGGCCGGCCAGTTCGTCGCTGTCGGTGTAGCCGTGCAGCACGTTGTAGCGCCGGTTGGTGTAGACAAAACGGCCCTGGCGCACGATGGCGATGGCCACCGGGGCTTCTTCGATCAGGGTACGGAAGCGCGCTTCGGACAGGCGCAGCGCATCGGCTTCGGCCTGTTCGACTTCATGGGCGGCGTTGTCGCGCAACCAGCGGCGCCGGCGCAATTGCAGCACGGCCAGCAGGGCGCAGCACAGAATCGTCAGCGCGGTCAGGAATAGCGCGAACATTTTGCCCTGGCGCAGCATTGGCGCGACCACCGCATGCGGATCGCGGCTGATGCCGATGAGCAGGTAATTGTCGCTGTGCGTGGTCAGGGGTGCCACCGTGCGCTGCACGCTGAGCGGCTTCAAGGGCTGGAACAGGAACGAAGCGGAAAACCGGGACTGCTGCGCCGCGCTGTCGTAGCCGGGTGTGGCCACGCTCACGAAGGTGGCGCCGCCGCTGTGGCCCATCCAGGCCTTGACGTCGGGCGCATACAGCACGCTGCGCATGCGCTCGCTGAAATACAGGGGATTGAGGATGCCGTTGATGGTGCCGTTGAACGCGCCGCTGGCGCCGGGAATGAGGCGCGAGGCGGTCACGATCACATCCTTGCGTATCGATACATACGGATGCGAGATATACAGCGTGTTCGCATCGGGCCGGGCCTTGGGCGCGGTGTAAAAGTAGCGGTCGGAAAAATCGCGCCCGATCAGGTCCAGCGGAAACCCTGCTATCACCACGCCGCGCGTATCGATCATGGTCGCGCCGCGCATGCCGGGCATGGCGTCGGTGATGGCGCGCAGGTGGCGCTGGATCGAGACCTGGTTGGCTGCGCCGAAATGGTCCGGATGGTCGCGCACCACGCCGACCAGGGCGCGGTCCATGGCGTCCAGATTGAGCGCCATGTCGCTGCCGACCACGTCGACCAGGGTGACCAGGCGCAGGCGTTCCGTGTCGAGCGCGCGTTGCGTCTCGACATTGTGTGACACGAATCCCGCAGCGCCGACGGCGACGAAGATCATGGCCAGCGCCACCCATTCGAGCTGCTGGCGGGTGGCCAAATTTTTGGACGTAAATAATGCCATGAGGTCACTCTAGACGGAATGCATAGGGCTGTCGACTGAATCATGTTTCTGAGAAACTACCAGTTACGTTTAATTTTGCTTGTTGGTTTTTTTGCGCCGGGCTGCGCGCACGCGTGCGGACCGTGCGCCATCGGCGTTGCTTGTGTGATGGTCGTTTAAAATTCGGAAAATCCAGCAAGCGCATGCTTATCCGCAACGCGATGTGTTATCTTCAGGCATCTTTCCCCTGGCGCATATGGCAATCACTACACGCTCAAGCCGCATCGCGACTGCCTTGGCGACATTTCTGTTGCTGGCCATGCTAGCCACGCTGTGTCTGGCGATCTGGTTTGCGCGCGACCAGGCCATCGACGAATGGCGCGGTCAACTCGATAACCTGGCGCTGGTGCTGGCCGAGCAGGGCGCGCAAGAGGTCAAGTCGGCCTACCTGGTGCTCGACAGCATTGCCGAGACGGTCGAGGCACAGGGTGTCACCAGTCGCGATGCACTGCGTGGCAAAATGGCGACACAAGGCCACTTCGACAGCATGCGCGACAAGATCCGCGGCTTGCCGCAAGTGGACGTGGCCACCATCGTGTCAGCCGACGGCGATGTGATCAATTTCACCCGATCCTATCCGGCCCCGCAGATCAACCTGGCCGACCGCGATTATTTCCGGGCGCACATGCGCGACCCGCAGCTGGGCGTGTACATCTCCGAACCGGTGCGCAACAAGGGCAATGGCCAGTGGACCTTTTATTTGAGTCGCAGGCTGAGCGGCCCCAACGGCGAATTCCTGGGACTGGCGCTGGTAGGGTTTTCAAGTACCTTCCTGTCCGCGTTTTACCGGAAAATCAATCTTGGCGCCGACGCCAGCGTGACCTTGTACCGGCGCGACTTCACGGTGCTGGCGCGCTGGCCGCACGTGGACCGCCTGATGGGGAAAATCAACCGCACCGGCTCGACCTTTCACATCGTCGAGACGCTGCAGCAGAACCACGGCGTGATGATGGTGACCTCGCCGCGCTTTGCGCAGGACGGCGACCAGGTCGTGCGCCTGGGCGCGGCGCGCCTGTTCGACGGCTATCCGCTGATCGTCAACGTCACCGTCACCGATGCGCGCTTCCTGGCCCAGTGGCGGCGCTTTTCCACCGTGCTGTCGCTGGTGGGCGGCTTATCGACCTGTGCGCTGCTGCTCATTTTTGCGGTACTCATTCGCCTGCTCAAGCGCCGCGAACAGGACATGGAAGCGACCCGGAAACTGAAGTCGGTGGCGGAAGCGGCCAGCCTGGCCAAGTCCGATTTCCTGGCCATGATCAGCCATGAAATCCGCACGCCGCTCACCTCCATCATCGGGTTTGCGGAAATCCTCGAACGCACCCAGCCGGGCCGGCCGGGCGGCAATACGGGCGCCATCATCCTGCGCAACGGTCAACATCTGTTGACCATCATTAACGATATTCTCGACATTTCGAAGATCGAGGCGGGCCGCCTGCCGCTTGAAGAATTGACCTTTTCGCCGTACGAACTGGCCGAGGGCGTGCATGCCTTGATGGCGGCCCAGGCGCTGGCCAAGGGCTTGCGCTTTGAACTGGCCGTCGCGTATCCGCTGCCGGCGCAGGTGGTGGCCGACCCCACGCGCTGGAAACAGATTCTGTTCAACCTGGCCAGCAACGCCATCAAGTTTACCGAGTTGGGCAGTGTGCAGCTGGCGCTGCACTACGACAACGCCACGGGGCGCCTGGTCAGCACCCTCACGGACACCGGCATCGGCATCGCGCCGGAGCACCAGGCCAATTTGTTCCAGCCGTTTTCGCAGGCCGACAGCAGCGTCGCGCGCAAGTATGGCGGCACCGGCCTGGGGCTGTACCTGGTCAGCCAGCTGGTCACCCGGATGGGCGGACAGGTCACGGTGGCCAGCCGTCCCGGGCACGGCTCGACGTTCACCGTGGCCATTCCGGCACCGCTGCCGGCGGCGCCCGCATGGCTGGAGCGGGCGCCGCCGGCCGCGCCGCCGGTGCGCAAAGCGCTGGAGCGCAACCCGTTCGCGCAGCGCTTGGCTGGCCACGTGTTGCTGGCCGAAGACGGCCCGGACAACCAGGTCCTGATCTGCACCTTTCTCGACGCCATGGGCCTTACCTACGAGATCGTGCAGGACGGTGGCGCCGCAGTGCAGGCTGCCCTGGCCGGTAATTTCGATCTGATCCTGATGGATATCCAAATGCCGGTGCTGGACGGCGTGCGCGCGACCTCGGTGCTGCGCGGCGCCGGCTACGCGCGCCCGATCGTGGCGCTGACCGCCAACGTCATGGCGGAGGATCTGGCGCGCTACGCCCGCGCCGGTTGCAACGGCACGGTGGGCAAACCCATCGAGGTCGCGCATTTTGTGCAGACAGTGGCGCGCATGCTGGGCAATGCCGAGGGGTTGAACGCGCCGATGTGCTTCGAGGAAATCGACGGTTATCCGGCAATCCAGGCGGCCTTCCAGGATGGCCTGGCGGCGCGCCTGCAGGAACTGGCCGACAACATCGAGCAGGAACGCTGGGACGAGGTAGCCACGCTGGCGCATAAATTAAGGGGCGCAGCCGGCGCCTTCGGTTTCCCGGGTGTCACGCAGGCAGCGGCGCAGGTGGAGGCGACGGCGCTGCGATCCGACCGCCCGGGCGTGCGGCGCGCATTCGCGCACTTGATGGCTTTGGATGAATTACGGCAAGTTAATCTGGCGGGAGCGAGCATATGGCAAGCATGAACAATATTCCGGTATTAATTGCCGACGACGAGAACCTGATGCGCGAGTTGCTGTCGTCGATACTGCGCAGCATGGGCTACCAGAACATTAAATTTGTTCCCGATGGCGCGCAGGCAGTCGAGGCGATCAATCAGGACGGCATTCAGATCGCGTTCCTGGATATCGACATGCCCGGCTTCACGGGGCTGGAAGTACTGGGGATTGTTAAAGATACGCGGCCGGATTGTTTTACCGTGATCGTCAGCGCGCATAGCGGGCTCGATAACGTGATGGCCGCGCTCGGCGCCGGCGCGCGCGGGTTCATCGTCAAGCCCTACAACGCGCAGAAGATTCATGATGTATTGCTGAAGTTCGGGAAGTAGGGCGCCGGCCGGCACGCCGCCTCAACTGCCGTCATCGAGTCGGACGATCGCCAGCGCCGCATCGACGATATCGCGGGCCTGGTACGCCGCCCGGCCAGCGCCGGCAGCAAGCCGCGCTTGCGGCGCAGGCCAGTGCTCGCCATCGCTTGCAAGCAGCAGTGTCCTGCAGCCGGCTTGCTGCCCGGCAGTGCAGTGCTGCGCGCCGCCCGCCAGCAGCCACGACGCCGCCAGGTCGATGCCGTGCTGCCGGGCCAGGCGCAACAGCGTGTCCGGCACGGGTGGGCACCCATCGCACGCCGCGCCGGCGCCGTGACTTCCGGCGTGGCAACTGGTGTAAAAACAGCAGGCGCCTGCCAGGTCGATGCGCTCGCGCGCCAGCAGATCGGCGATGCGCGCCAGCGGGATGGCGCTGGTCCGACGCCGGTCGCGCACGCATGGCGTCAGCACGACGATGCGATAGTCGAGCCGGTCGAGCAGCCGCAGCGCGGCGCCCGCGCCCGCGCGCAGGCCCGGCTGGCGGCCGTGCGTGGGCGCACTGTCGAGCAGCACGCTGGCCAGGTCGACGAACAGCGCCCTGGCCAGCAGCGCACTGGCGCCGTGGTGGCGCTCGAGGGGAGGGCTCATCGCGTGTTCATCTTGTAAGGGTCCTTTCGCAATCGGGCTCAGGCAAACCGCACGCGGTGGCGCAGCGCGCCCGACAAGCGCCAGAACACGGCCAGCGGCGGGATCAGTACCGAGGTGACGAGGATTTCGGCGACATGGCGCGCGCTGCGCGAGGTGCCGTGCAGGCGGCGCCGGCACAGGCCTGCTGTGAGCAGCAGCCAGGCCAGCACGCCGGTCGCGGCCAATAGCGGACTGCCGGCCAGGGTGGCGACGATGGCCAGCAACAGCACCGCGACGATGGCGTAATAATCCCAGGGTGGCCGGTCCTGGATTTTGGCGCGGTACATGGCCGGGTGTTTTTTGAACAGCAGGGCCTGGCCAACGCTGTGGCGTAGTTCGCTGACACTGGCGCCCCACGGCGGCGGCCGCAGAGGCTGGGTCACCTTCACCTGCTCGGCATGGGCGATCTGGGCCGGCCGGGCCAGCAGGCGGAAGTGCAGGTCGCTTTCGCTGCAATCGGCATCTTCGAAGCGTTCGTCGAAACCGCCTTCTGCTTCGAGCAGGCTGCGCCGGCTGAAGAAGTTGGTGCAGGCGAATTCGGCCGATTGTTTGCGCAGCGCCTGGCGCTGATACTCGGTGGGCGTGGCGGCCAGCGGCATGGTGATTTTGCCGCACACGGCATCCACCCCACTGGCAAACGCCGCCAGGCCTTGTTCCAGCCAGTCGGGGGCGGGGATGGCCGCGTCGTCGGTAAAAGCGATGATGGGCGCGCGCGCCACGCGCCAACCCCGGTTGCGCGCCGCGGCGTCGCCGTGCGGACCCGGGTTGGCCAGGTAGGTCAGGCGCGGTCCGCGGTCGAGCTGGCGCGCGCGCCAGCCCGATACGAGGTGCAGCGTGTTGTGGTCGGGATCGTCGTCGACGACGATGACTTCGAACCGTTCGGGCGCCAGCGTCTGGCGCGTCAGCGCATCGAGGCAGCTGTCGAGCTGGTCCAGGCGGCCCCAGGTGGGCACAACAACGGACAGGGCGATGTTGGCAGGGTCAATGGCGGCGGCGGGCATGGTGGGCCTCCATGGGCGAACGCGGGCAAGGCGCGGGAAATGATTCGACGCCGCGACACCGCCCCGGTTCCGGCGTCCCCGCGGCGCCTGAATCTGGATCAAGGATCTGTCATCCAGACGCAAAAAAGGCCAGCGCAAGCCGGCCTTCTGTGCGTGTCTGGCGAAGCTTAGCTTAGTCGGCCGTCATGTCGTCGCGTCGTCCCACATTGCTCTGGCGGGCCTGGCGCGCCCTTGCATCGCCCGGCGGCTGCGCGTTGGCGGTATTCGACAGCCCGGTGTCGTCGTCCATTTTCTGGTCGGCCGCCAGTTCGTTGGCGCCGCCGGGGCTGCGCGGATAGCCGCCGGCCGCGTCGTTCGAGTCATGCCCGACGCTGTGATCCGCCCCGGCAACATCCGGCTGGCCCTTGCGCTTGCTGACATTGTCCAGTTGCTGGTTGTTTTCGATGAGTTCTGCGTTGTTCATGTTGTGCCTCCAAGTGGGTCGATTCAACCATTTTGCGCGCAATAAACTGCACTTGGGATAGGAACGACGACCGGCACCCTGTAGGAGCCTGCCTCTCATCGAACCAGCGGCAAGGTTCTTTTCGCAAGGGCATTTTCTATCGCCTGTTGTCCTACAAAGTCATCTGATTCTGTCCTATACCCGCAATATGTAGGGCTGCCTAAGATGAATTGATCGCTCATCTACGTTGGCGGCGATCGATCCTGCCGCTTGCGCGGCGGTTCCCGGCTCCGGTGCGCAAGCAAAGGGGCTGACCATCTGCCGCAGAACGCGGCGATTTTTGCAGCGAACCGTGCAACAGCGTGTGCGGGACACTTGCAAATACAAGGAGAGCATCATGGCTAGCAATCAAGGCAACAAGCAAAATTCCGGCACCAAAAACCGTGGCTTCGCATCGATGGATCCGCAACGCCAGCGCGAAATCGCCAGCGAAGGCGGAAAAGCGGCGCACCAGAAGGGAACTGCCCATGAATTTACATCCGAAGAAGCGCGCCGCGCCGGCAGCATGAGCCACGGCAATCGCCAGTCGGCCGAGTCGTCTGCCGGCAGCAAGGCAAGCACATCTGCCACGCCGGCTGGTAACAAGCAAGGTGGGAGCCGCTCGACGGGGGGCGGGGCGAAGTCGGGTTGAGGCCTTCCCCGTGCAGGCGGGGATCCATCACCCATCGGGAAAAGTGGCAAGTCAGGCGTAACGATACTGCATGCATCAGCACAGAACAGGTGTGCTGTGGGCCCCCGCCTGCGCGGGGATTGCGGTAAAATCGTTGCGCCTTTTTAACTTACCGCAAGGAATCGTCGTGAAACAAGTGGTCATCCGTCAAGTCAAAAGCCTTTCCATGTCGTGCGACAAGATCGGTAACCTTCTGCTGGCGAAGTTTTCCTCGCAAGGCGCCTCGGACACCATGATCCAGATCCCGGCCAGTATCATCTTCTGGCTGCTGAAACATCTGCCGGTCAACCAGGATCCCACGCTCGTCGCGCCACCACCGGGGCCGCAGATTACCCAGGCCGACTGGGACAGCCGCGCCGTGCCGGTCGCGCAGCGGGTCGACGCCAAGGAATTTCGCGAAGCCATACGCCTGACGTTCATCCTCAATGCCAAGCAAGACCTGACCGTGGTGCTGAATCGCGCCAACGTCGAATTGCTGCGCCAAGTCATGATGCACTATCGAAACGACCTGATCGACCTGGACGCGTAACGCCCGGCTCTCACGTGACGCCTGCGGCGAACCCGCCCGGGCGACCCAGCACTTCCCAGAAGGATCCATCATGACCATCAAAATCAGCCAGCACTTCGACTCCGGCAGCATTCAAGTCGTGCAGGCGACCGATCCGCGCCAGATCGACCTGAACCTGCGCAGCGATTCGCACGCCGATATTCACCAGTGGTTCCATTTCCGTCTCCAGGGCGCGCGCGGCCAGGCTTGCACGATGCGCTTTCTGAACGCCGGACAGGCGACTTACGCCAAGGGCTTCGAAGGCTATCAGGTGGCAGCCAGCTACGACACCGAAAACTGGTTCCGCGTGGCGACCACGTTCGACGGCCAGGTCATGACGGTCACCCACACGCCCGAGCAGGACAGCGTGTACTACGCGTATTTCGAGCCATATTCGTGGGAGCGCCATCTGCGCCTGCTGGGCGAAGTGGCTGAAAATCCGCTGGCGCGCGTGCATGACATCGGCACCACCGTGGACGGTCGCGACATGAACCTGGTGGTCATCGGCGACCCCCAGGCGGCCAAAAAAATCTGGGTCATTGCACGCCAGCACCCAGGCGAGACGATGGCCGAATGGTTCGTCGAAGGCTTGATGGATGCGTTGCTCGACGACGCCAGCCCGGTGGCGCGCAAGCTGCTGCAAAAAGCCGTGTTTTATATCGTGCCGAACATGAACCCGGACGGCGCCGTGCGCGGCAACCTGCGCACGAATGCCGCCGGCGCCAACCTGAACCGCGAATGGATGACGCCGACAATCGAGCGCAGTCCTGAAGTGCTGTGCGTCAAAAACAAGATCCATGAAGTCGGCTGCGACATGTTTTTCGACATCCACGGGGATGAAGCGCTGCCGTACAACTTCGTGGCTGGCAACGAAATGCTGGCCGACTTCACGCCCGAGCGCGCCGCCCACCAGGCCGCCTTCATCGACCAGTACATCGCCGCCAGCCCGGACTTCCAGAAAGTGTATGGTTACGCCGCCAGCAAGTACCGTGAAGACATGCTGACGCTGGCCTCCAAATACATCGGCCACACCTTCAAATGCCTGGCGCTGACGCTGGAAATGCCGTTCAAGGACAATGCCGATTTGCCCGATCCTTACGTCGGCTGGAACGGCGCGCGCAGCGTCGCGCTGGGCGCGGCGATCCTGCAGCCAATCCTGCACTCGCTCGACTAGGCCGCCATGGGCGTCGAGATCGAGCGCAAGTTCCTGGTGACCGGTGACAACTGGCGCCAGCTCGGCGCCCCTGTTCTGCTGCGCCAGGGTTACCTCAGTACCGACCCGGCGCGCACCGTGCGCGTGCGCATCGAAGGCGAGCAGGGCGTGCTGACCATCAAGGGCAAGAACACGGGGGCCACGCGCGCCGAGTGGGAGTACCCGATCCCCCTGCTGGAGGCGGCCGAATTGCTCGATACCCTGTGCAGCGCGCCGCTGGTGGAAAAGTTCCGCACCCGCGTTAGCGTCGGCAAGCACGTCTGGGAAGTCGATGAATTCCTCGGCGCGAACCAGGGTTTGTTGGTGGCCGAGATCGAACTGGCGGCGGAGGATGAACCGTTCCTGCTGCCGGCGTGGGTCGGCCTCGAAGTCACGGGGGAGGCGCGCTACTACAACTCGAGCCTGATCAAACAACCGTTTTCCACCTGGCAACAGAACCCATGAAGCGCTGCCTGCTGGCCGTCTTGTTCACGGCCGGCACGGTGTCGGCCCAGTCTTCCTACTTTCCTCCAGCGGGCAGCTGGGCGCACAAACAGCCGGCGGAGCTGGGCCTCGACCCGGTCAAGCTGGGCGCCGCCATCGCCTGGGCGCAGGCGCACGAAACCGAACGCGCACTGGATTTTTCCGACCAGGAAAAAACCTTCGGCACGCGCCTCGGCTCGATGCCGACCCGGCGCGCGCACACCAATGGCATGGTGATCTACAAGGGTTTCGTGGTCGCCGAGTTTGGCGACACCAGCGCCGTCGACCCGACCTATTCGGTGGCGAAAAGCATCCTGGCGACCATCGCCGGGGTCGCCGTGCGCGACGGCCGCATCGCCAGTCTCATCGACCCGGTTGGCAAGAGTGTCGTCGATGGCGGCTACGCGGGGCCCAATGCGGGCATCACGTGGCAGCACCATTTGCAGCAGGAATCCGAGTGGCAGGGCAGTCTGTGGGGCAAGAATGCCGACTTTATCGGCGCCGCCGCGTTTGGCGCGGGCGAGCGCAAGCCACGCGCAGCGCTTGCGCCCGGCACCTTCTTTGAATACAACGACGTGCGCATCAACCGCTTTGCGCTGTCGCTGCTGCGCGTGTTCGACCAGCCCTTACCCGAGGTCTTCCAGGAAGAAGTGATGGGGCCGATCGGGGCCTCGTCGTCATGGAAATGGGTGCCGTACACGAACAGTTATGTCGACTTGCACGGCCGCCAGGCCGCCTCGGTCAGCGGCGGCACGCGCTGGGGTTTTAACAGTTTCTTCGGAACTTAATTGAACTTGGCTAGTCTTATCCGGATGAACAAGCCTGTACCGATCAGTACCGCAGCCAGGGTCATCGGCGCCTCGACCAGCACAGGCTGAAAGTGTCCGCTGCGCCTTCAAGGAGGCACAATGTTAGCCCACCGCATCCGGCTCAATCCGAACAATGTTCAGGCAACGTCTTTATCCAAAGCCGCCGGTGTTGCTCGCTTCGCCTATAACTGGGCGCTCAATGAGTGGAAACGGCAGTACGACGTTTGCCAAACAAACCCTGCGCTGCCAAAACCGAACGAGGCTGCACTGCGTCGCCAGCTCAATGCCATCAAGCGTAGCAGTTTTCCGTGGATGCTTGAGGTAACCAAGAACGCGCCGCAAATGGCCATCATGCAATTAGGCGACGCTTTCCAGAACTTCTTTGCGGGACGCAGCCGTTACCCGACTTTCCGCCAGAAAGGCCATGATGACCGATTTACGCTCACCAACGACCAGTTCAACATTGTCGGCAAGCGCATCCGCATTCCTAAACTGGGCTGGGTGCGTATGCGCGAGTCGTTGCGTTATGCGGGCCACATTGTCTCGGCGACGGTCGCGCGTCATGCAGGCCACTGGTACGCCAGCATTACTGTCGATACGCCTGACGAAACGTCCTTACCGCAAGCCGAAAACCAAGGTGCGGTTGGGGTGGACCTGGGCATTACGGCGCTGGCCACACTGTCGACCGGTGAGAAAGTTGTCGGGCCGAAGGCTTTGACAACGCTATTGAAGAAGCTGCGCCGCCTCGGACGCAGTCTGTCGCGGAAGGTCAAAGGCTCAAGCAACCGGGCCAAGGCAAGGCAGAAGCTGGAGCGGTTACATGCGCGCATCGCCCACCTGCGCAGCGACTGCCTGCACAAGCTGACAACAGAGCTGACGCGCCGTTTTCATACCATCGTCATCGAGGACCTGAACGTGAAAGGCATGTTGAAAAATCACCGCCTGGCGCGCGCCATCGCCGACATGGGCTTTCATGAATTGCGTCGCCAACTCACCTACAAAGCAGGGCGGCGCGGTGGTGAAGTCGTCGTCGCCGATCGCTGGTATCCAAGCAGCAAGCTGTGTTCAAACTGTGGGGACAAGCTCGAGAGGCTTGATCTGGGAGTCAGGCAGTGGCACTGCCCGGTGTGCCATGCGATGCATGACCGCGACATCAATGCGGCGATCAATTTGAGAAATCTGGCGGTAAGTTCTACCGCTGCGGCCTGTGGAGGGGACAGCTCTGGCCATGCGTGCAAACGCAAGGCGAAACCGGCCCCAGCGAAGCGGGAATCCAACGGCAAGAAAACTTAGCTTCGGCTAGGTTTGCGTGAGTTTGGAGGAACGGTGGCGGCATGTGGATCGATAGCTGGGATATGGCGCGCCTCGGCTACCTGTGGCTGCGCCAGGGTGCCTGGAAGGGCAGGCAGATCGTGCCGGCGCCCTACGTCAGCACTGCGCTCACGCCGAGCGCCAACGGGCCCGATTATGGCTATCTATGGTGGTTGAATACCAAGGGCAAGAATTTGCCCGGGATGCCGGCCACGGCCTATGCCGCGCTGGGGGCGGGCAGCAACAGCATCGTGGTCTCGCCCGAGCACGACCTGGTGGTCGTGTGGCGCTGGCACGCGGGCAATCCGGCCGAGTTTGTGAAGCGGGTGGCAGAGGCCATCAAGTAGTTTCAGCAGGCGCGCAACCTGCACGCCTACTTGCGCATCAATGGAAGTGCTCGGTCCCTTCCGGCGTATCTTCCGGCATCTCCGCATGCACCAGCTCGCCGCCCGGATCGGCGAACAGCGGCGCGCCGCAATCGTCGCAGTACTCGGCCACATAGCGCTCGCCGATTTTCTTGACGTGGTTGATGCCCACTTCCTTCAGGTGGCCGATGATTTCATCGACCGGCGTCACCAGCACCGGCTCGCTGCCCGGCGCACCCGGCTGCAGGCCGTTCATCGGCGTGCCGTCTTCGTCTTCCTGGCCATACAGCGGCCAGACGATGCCGTACACCACGTCGGCGGTCTGGCGCAGCGTGAAGCTGACGCGGTATTCGTCGACCTGGCCGTCCGCCGCTTCTTCACCAAACCCGGCAATCACGGCGCGCAGATCGGCCGCTTCCACGCCCAGCACATTGGTTAAATAGTGCACCGCGGCGCGGATCGAGACCGGGCGCACCAGCTTGTCGGCTTCGCGGCAGGCCACGTAATACGCTTCCGGCAGCAAGACTTCGATGCCGCAACCGGGCATCAGGCGCGCCAGCGTCGGGGTCGCCTGCGTGCGCCACTGCTCCAGCGCCTTGCTACGCTCGGCCACGAAATTCACATGGTGGGCTGGCTCTTGCCAGCGGAACATTGGCGCGCCCTGCGGCGCGATGATTACCGCCAGCAAATAGCGCGTGTCGGCCAGGAAGGGCGCCGTATCGGGCGCGCGCGCGGGCGCCTTGATGGCACTGCCCTTGTGCGCCGACTGGGCCAGCTTGTGGGTCATCGCATATGCTTCTGCATGCGTGCGCGGCAACTGGTCGATGGCGTACAGGGTGGGCGCGATCGCCAGGCGTGTGCCTTCGGCCAGCAGGTGGGCGGAGAAATGCGCCGACAGGGTCGTCATGATCTCGCCAGGGATGGGGCCGGACGCAATCGTGAAACGGGTCCAGGCCAGGATCGGCGCGGCGACCAGCAGGGCTTGCCAGGTCACTTCGACGCCGTCCTGCATCTCGACCATCGTCGACGATTCACTGATGGCTTCAACGCCATCCATCAGCACGTCGTAGGCCGCCAGGTCGTCCTTGAACAGCATGTTCAGCGAGGCATCGATGCTGTCCTGGTGGCTGGTTTTGAGCAGCTTTTGCAGGTGCGTGTCGAGGTGGCGTTCGAGGACGCGCTCTTCGACGCGGCTGGCAACCTGGACGATGGCTTGGGAGAGGCTGGCAAGGCGCAGGCTTTCTGCCGACAATTTTGGTGTGGAATCTTTAGATGGACGACGCATATCGCTTTGAAGTCTCGTTGTGAAGTTTGCGGATCGGTGTCCTGGGCGTGCTTTTCAAGCGGATGCCATATTGTAGTTGATTCACGTCGGCGCGTTACCTTGTGTGTGCCAACGCGCTGTCAAACTGGCATCCTCTGGCTTCTCGCTATATACTCAGGAATATATCGCGCACCGGAGCTTTCATGTACCGTCTTGCCTTGCTGCTGTTTGCCGCGGCCGTTTCCATGCCCGCGTTCGCCGATGAAGTGAGCGTGGCTGTCGCCGCCAATTTCACGGCGCCGATGAAAGTCATCGCCGCCCAATTCGAAAAAGACACCGGCCACAAGGTCCTCGCTTCCTACGGCGCCACCGGCAAATTCTATGCGCAGATCCGCAACGGGGCGCCGTTTGACATCCTGCTGGCCGCCGACGATGCCACCCCGGCCAAACTGGACCAGGAAAGCGCCACCGCACCGAACACGCGCTTCACCTACGCCATTGGCAAACTTGTGCTGTGGAGTGCGCAGGCGGGCGTGGTCGACGCCAAAGGCGATGTGCTGAAAACCGGCAAATTCGACCATCTGGCCGTGGCCAATCCAAAGCTGGCGCCGTACGGTCTGGCCGCCGTCGAAACGCTGCAGAAGCTGAACCTGCTCACCACATGGCAAGCCAAATTCGTCACCGGCGAAAACATTGGTCAAACCTACCAGTTCGTCGCCAGTGGCGCCGCGTCACTGGGGTTTGTCGCCATGTCGCAAGTGTATGAAGGCAACAAGCTGAAAAGCGGCTCGGCCTGGATGGTGCCATCACACCTGTACAGCCCGATTCGCCAGGATGCCGTTGTTCTCAGCAGGGGCGGCAACAAGCCGGCGGTGGCTGCCTTCGTCACCTTCCTCAAGGGCGATGCGGCAAAAGCGATCATCCGCTCCTACGGCTACGGTCTGTAAGCCATGCTCGATGCCGAAGACTGGGGCGCGATCTGGCTGACCCTGAAGCTGGCCACGCTGGTCACGCTGTTGCTGCTGCTGATCGGCACGCCGCTGGCGTGGTGGCTGGCGCGCACCCGCTCGCGCCTGAAAAACGCGATCGGCGCCGTGGTCGCGCTGCCGCTGGTGCTGCCGCCTTCGGTACTCGGTTTCTATCTGCTGGTGACCATGGGGCCGCACGGCCCCATCGGTCACCTGACCCAGTGGCTGGGCATTGGCTTGCTGCCGTTTACCTTCCCCGGCCTGGTGCTCGGCTCGCTGCTGTATTCGATGCCGTTCGTGATCCAGCCGCTGCAGAACGCCTTCGAGGCCATCGGCGCGCGCCCGCTGGAAGTGGCCGCCACCTTGCGCGCCAGTCCGCTCGACACCTTTTTTCACGTCGTGCTGCCGCTGGCCAAACCGGGTTTCATTACCGCCGCCACGCTCGGCTTTGCCCACACCATCGGTGAATTCGGCGTGGTGCTGATGATTGGCGGGAATGTGCCGAACGTCACGCGCGTGGTGTCGGTGCAAATCTATGGCCACGTCGAAGCGCTCGAATATGCCCAGGCGCACTGGCTGGCCGGCGGCATGCTGGTGCTCAGTTTTATTGCATTGCTGCTGCTGTACACCTTCAATCCGACCCGGACGCCCAAATGATCAAGCTCGGCTGCGATGTGGCCCGCACGGGCTTTTCCATGCACGTGGACCTCGCACTGCCGGGGCGCGGCGTAACCGCGCTGTTCGGTCATTCCGGCTCCGGCAAGACCACCATCCTGCGCGCCGTCGCCGGTCTCGAGCGCCATGCCAACGGCTACCTCGAGGTCAATGGGGCGCTCTGGCAGGACGATGCGCGCGGCCTGTTCGTGCCGACGCACCAGCGCGCACTCGGCTATGTGTTCCAGGAAGCGAGCCTGTTTACCCACCTGTCGGTGCGTGGCAACCTCGATTTCGTGCTGAAACGCACGACCAACAAAGGCACGGCCCTGTTCGACCACGTGCTGGCCTTGCTCGGCATCGAACACTTGCTGGAACGGGCCACGCCTGATTTGTCCGGTGGCGAGCGCCAGCGCGTGGCCATCGCCCGGGCGCTGTTGACGCAGCCAACGATTCTGCTGATGGATGAGCCGCTGGCGGCCCTGGACGCGCGTCGCAAGGAAGAGGTGCTGCCCTACCTGGAGCGCATCCACGCCGAGCTGGATATCCCGATGCTGTACGTCAGCCACGCGGCCGAAGAGGTGGCGCGCCTGGCCGACCACGTGGTCCTGCTCGGGAACGGCAAGGTGCTGGCCAGTGGACCGGCCGCCGATACGCTGGCGCGTCTGGACCTGGCGGACGGCCTGGCAATTGACGCCGGTGTGCTGGTCGAAGGCGTCGTGCATGGCATCGACGCGGCATATGGACTGGTGCACCTGCAGGCGGCGGGCGCCACCTGGTACGTCGCGCACGCCGCACTGGCGCTGGGCACGCAGCTGCGCCTGCGCGTGCTCGCGCGCGACGTCAGCCTGGCGCTGGCGCGGCCAGAGGACAGCTCGGTGCTGAACCTGGTGCAGGCGAAGGTGGTGGCCACCTGGCCGGCGAATACGCCGGCCCACGTCATCGTCAAGCTCGACGCCGCCGGCACGGCGCTGCTGGCGCGCATCACGCGGCGCTCGTACGACCAGCTGCACCTCGAGATTGGCAAGCCAGTCTGGGCGCAGGTAAAAGCCGTGGCCTTGCTATCGATAAAACCCGGACCATGAGGACAAGATGACGATGCGGATCGATGTAAAAGTGCGCGTGCGTGCCGGCGACGAGATTGCCATGGGCCCAGGCAAGGCCGACCTGCTCGACGCGATTGGCGCCACCGGCTCGATCAGCGCCGCCGCGCGCAGCATGAATATGTCGTACCGGCGCGCCTGGCTGCTGGTGGACGTGATGAACCGCAGCTTCCGCGCGCCACTGGTGATCGGCGCAGCCGGCGGTCATCAGGGCGGCGGCGCCGGCGTGACCGAGACCGGGCGCGCGGTGCTGGCCGCCTTCCGTGCCATGGAAGCGGCCAGCACGGCGGCGGTAGCGGCCCATGCGGCGGCGCTGGCCAGCCTGCTGCGCGGCGCGCCTGGCGAATAAATTCTTGAAACGTTGAATCTGTTATCGGCTTGTCCACGTACAAGTGTATGATGAATAAAAAAATCGTCATACACATGGAAGACACCACGATGCCGCCTTGTATTATCAGAACTCCCGTTTGCCTGGCGCTGGCCGCCCTGTTCAGCACACCGGCGCTGGCCGACGATGCGCCTGCCGCGCCCCTCAATACCGTTGTCGTCGCAGGTTCGCGCGCCTCGCAGCTGGGCGTGGCGGAAAGCGCCAGTGCCGGGATTGTCACCCAGAAGCAGCTTGAGGCGCGCACGGTGTACCGCCCTGGTGAATTGCTGGAAGTGACACCCGGCCTGATCGTCAGCCAGCACAGCGGAGAAGGCAAGGCCAACCAGTTTTATCTGCGCGGTATCAACCTGGACCATGGTACCGACCTGCGCACCAGCGTCGACGGGATGCTGGTCAACCAGCGCACCCACGCGCACGGGCAGGGCTGGACCGATGTGAACTTCATGATTCCGGAGCTGTCGTCTTACCTGGAATACGCCAAGGGACCGTACAGCGCGGAGCAGGGCGATTTCGCCTCGGCCGGCGCGGTGAGCGTGCATTACGCGAATACCCTGGCGCAGGGCATTGCCAGCGTCGGCATCGGCCAGAATGGCTACGGCCGCACCCTGATCGCCGACTCGCCGCAAGTTGGCAACGGTAATCTGCTGTACGCACTGGAGCTGTTCAAGAACGATGGCCCGTTCGTCAACAAGGACAAATACCGCAAACTGAACGGCGTGCTGCGTTACAGCGAGGGTAGCGAGACGAATGGCTTCAACGTCAGCCTGATGGCCTACAAGGCGCACTGGAACGCCACCGACCAAGTGCCGCAGCGCGCGCTCGAGAATGGGCAGCTGGCCAGCCGCTTCGACACCATCGACCCCACCGACGGGGGCGAGGCGCACCGTTACAGCCTGTCCGGCGCGTGGATCCGCACTGACGCCGACAGCAGCACGAAGGTCAACGCTTACGTGGTTCAGAACCAGCTCGACCTGTACTCGAATTTTACGTATTTCCTCGATCACCCGGACACCGGCGACCAGTTCGAGCAGCCCGACCGCCGCATCACGCTGGGTCTGAACGCGTCGCACGCGTGGCGCGCGCAGCTGTTCAACCGGGCATCCGAGACGGTGCTCGGTCTGCAGCTGCAGAGCGACGATATCCACAACGGTTTGTATGACACCCAGGCGCGCGTGCGCACTGCGACCACGCGCGAGGATCACGTGCGCGAACGCAGCGCCGGCCTGTATGCGCAGAACGCCATCGTCTGGCAACCGTGGTTTCGCACGGTGCTGGGCGCGCGCGCAGATTATGTCCACAACGATGTGACGAGCGCGCTGCCGGTCAATTCCGGTCGCGCCAGCGGGCACCAGTTCAGCCCGAAAGCCGCGTTTATTTTTGGCCCGTGGGACAAGACCGAGTTTTACGTCAACCTGGGGCGCGGCTTTCACAGCAACGATGCGCGCGGCACCACGATCCGGGTCGACCCGAAAAATCCGGACACGGCGGCCACCCGCGAAGCGCCGCTGGTTGCCTCAAAAGGGCTGGAGCTGGGCGCGCGCAGTGAACTGGTGCGCGGCCTGCAAACCAGCCTGGCGCTGTTCCAGCTCGATTACGATTCGGAGCTGCTGTTTGCCGGCGACGCTGGTTCCACGGCCGACACCGGCCGCCCGAGCCGGCGGCGCGGGTTAGAGCTGTCGAACTACTACAAGCTGGCCAACTGGCTGACGGTCGACGCCGACCTCGCCTACGCGCGCACGCGCTATCGCGACAGCGACCCGGCCGGCCGCTTCATACCCGGCTCGATCGAAGGGGTGGCGTCGCTGGCGCTCACGGTCGATAACGTCGGGCCGTGGTTCGGGGCGCTGCAGCTGCGCTACTTCGGGCCACGCCCGCTGATTGAAGACAACAGCGTGCGCTCGCGCGCGACCGGGACCGTCAACGGGCGCATCGGCTACAAGCTGGCGCCGAACCTGCGCCTGGCGCTCGAGGTGTACAACCTGACTGACCGGCGCGATTCGGCCATCGATTATTACTACCAGTCGCGCTTGCCAGGTGAAGCGGCCGAGGGACGCATGGACATCCACTTCCATCCGGTCGAATCACGCTCGGTACGCCTGAACCTGGTGGCGAACTTCTAGGCGGCGCTGGCTTATAATCCCGGTATGTATCGGAGCGCGAAAAGGTGGAGTGCCTGCGCATGGATCGCCATCATGGCCATCCTGTTTAACGCGCTCGTCCCGGTGCTCTCGCATGCCCGCGCCAACGCCGGCGCAGCGGCCGCGCAAGTCGAAATTTGTACTGCGATGGGCGTGACGATGGTGGCTATCCCAGGCGACAAGCCCGACCCGGGCCAACTGGCCAAGGGCATGAACCACTGCGCCTGGTGCGCCACCCACGCCGGCTCGTTCGGACTCCCGCCGCAGTCGGTCACGCTGTTTGCCGTGCTGGGCGGACACGATGTGTACCCGAGCTTATTCTTTCAATCGCCTTCCCCCCTGCCTGCCTGGAGCGTCGCGCAAGCGCGCGCGCCGCCTGCCGCCGTCTGATTTTTCTGCTCTTTTCCTGACGTTCGCCTGCGCGACCGGCACACCCGTACCGTGGTCGTGCCCGGCGCCGTCATTCCCCATGCATTTTTGGAAAACCATATGAATCATTACGCCGCATCCCAGGCACTCCCCATCCTCATCGCGCTTGCCGTACCGGCATGGGCCGTCGAGCAGCCCGTACCCACTGTCACCGTCCACGGCGACGCCGCCAGCGACGACCAGGCCGACAGCACCAGCCGCACCACCATCCCGCTCAAGGACCTCGCGGCATCGATCCAGGTCGTGCCGCGCGAACTGCTGCGCGAGCGCGGCGTCACCCGCACCGACCAGCTGCTCGACAACGTCAGCGGCGTGCTGGCCGAAGCGAGTTACGGCGGCAATGGCGCCACCTTCTTCAATATCCGCGGCTTCAGCGAAAACAATGGCTTGCGCGACGGCTTTCGCAACTACGGCTACCTGGCGTTTCGCGACGTGCAGAACATCGAGCGCGTGGAAGTGTTCAAGGGCCCGGCCGGCGCCCTGTATGGCGGCGTGGGCGCCATCGGCGGCTACGTGAATACGGTGTCGAAGCGCCCGCAGCAGGCCAATTTCGGCGACGCCGGCCTGACCCTTGGCACGGCCGGCCTGGCGCGCACCACGCTGGACGTCAACCGGATGCTGGAGAACGGTGTCACCGTGCGTCTGAATGGTGCGCTCGACAAGAATAGCGGCTTTCGCGATGACACCGGCACCCGCTCCTGGTCGCTGGCGCCGTCGATCAGCTGGGTCAATAGCGCCGGTACCTCGCTCACGCTCCTTACCGAGTTCAATCACCTCGAGCGCGACGCCTTCGATTTTGGCGTGCCGAATATCCCGCGCTACCAGGACCTGGCGCGCACCCGCTATTACGGCGACAGTGGCGACTTCGGCAAGAACGACACCCAGGCGGCCACGCTGCTGTTCGAGCATGCACTGAACGACCAATGGCGCGCGCGCCTGTCGGCGCATGTCAGCCACGCGCACCAGCTGTCGCAGCAAAGCTTCCCCGATCTGTTTTCGTATGCTGGTGGCAGTCTGCTCGATTATTCGGTGTACAGCGGCGCCAACGAATCGTCGAAGCAGGTTGACGTTCAGGCCGAGCTGGTGGGCAAGGTGGTCGTGGCCGGGATGCAGCACGCGATCCTGGCCGGGATCGATTACGGCTACCTGGCGCAGGGCGGGGCAGGGTCGGCAGTATCGGCGCTGACGCTCGACCTGTTCGACCCGCGCGACGTGTCGACGCTTGCGCCGGTTGCGGCCGCGGGTCCGTATCACGAGGCGCGCGGCAAGGACCTGGGTGTCTACGTCCAGGATCTGATCGCTATCGCGCCGCAGTTCAAGCTGCACCTGGGGCTGCGCGCCGACCGCTTCGACAATCGCGAACTGCTGGGCGATGCGCAAACCGCGCGCGGCGGCCAGAACGCCATCTCCCCGCGCGTGGGACTGGTATGGCAGCCGAACGGGCGCACTTCGTTCTTCACCGACTGGAGCCGCAGCCACGCGCCGAACGTTGCGCACAGCATCACCAACAGCACCTACGACGCCGAAGTCGGCCAGCAAGTCGAAGCGGGCGTGAAGCAGGAAATCATCAGGAATCGCCTGCATGCCTCGCTGGCCGTGTTCGATCTGAAGCGCGCCAACATGCTCACCAACGACCCGCTCGACCCGACCCGCCAGGTGCTCACCGGCCGCCAGAACAGCCGCGGCGTGGAGTTCGATATCGCCGGCACCGTTGCGCCAGGCTGGAAAGTGATCGGCGCTTACACCTGGCTCGATGCCGTCGTGAAAAGCGATACCAGCCTGCCAATCGGCGACGCCTTGTCGAACGTGCCGCGCCACCATGCCAGCGTGTGGAGCACCCATGAATTGCAGAACGGCGCCTGGAAAGGGCTGGGCTTCGGGGCCGGCGTTTATTATGTTGGCGCGCGCGAGGCGAACCTGCCGAATATCTACCGCCTGCCGGGCTATGCGCGTGTTGACGCGTCGCTGTCCTACCGCAGCGGCCCGTGGCGCACGCAGCTCAATGTCGCCAACCTGTTCAACCGGCGCTACGTGAGCGGCGGCGCGGCCAGCGTCTTCAATTACGCGCTGGCACCCAGCCAGCCGCTCGCGGCGCAGCTGACGCTGGCCTACCATTTCTAAACAGATGAACACCTCGGCCCTGTACCGCCGCATCTGGCGCTGGCATTTTTTTGCCGGCGTGTTGTGTGTGCCGTTCATCCTGTCGCTGGCGATGACCGGTGCGCTGTACCTGTTCAACCGGCAGATCGATGACCTGGTGTACGGCCCCACGCTGCTGCGCCAGTCCGCTGGCGCGAGTCAGGCGCCGGCGCGCCTCATCGCGCAAGCCGTGGCGGCGTATCCCGGGCAGCCGGCCGCCATCACGCTGCCTTCCGACACCCGCCACAATGCGCAGGTCGACGTGGTCCGCGCCGGCGGCACGCTGCAGGTATTCGTCGACCCCGGCACCGGCAAGGTGGCCAACGCCGTCGAGGAAGGCTCGCGCATCATGACGGTCGTCAAGCACATCCACTCGCTGGCCATCGTCGGCAGCGCCGGTCAGGTGCTCATTGAAATCGTGGCCGGCTGGATCATCGTGCTGATCGCGACCGGCACGTGGCTGTGGTGGCCGCGCGGGCGCACGGTCGGCGTGGTGTCGATTCGCCCGCACGCGCAGGGCCGGACCTGGTGGCGCGACCTGCATGCGGTCACTGGCGCGTTCGGTGGCATCGTGATCCTGTTTCTGGCGCTGACCGGTATGCCGTGGTCGGTGGTGTGGGGGACGAATGTGAATGCCTGGCTGACGGCGCACGGCCTCGGCGTGCCGGTCGGGATGTGGGTCGGCGTGCCGAAGTCGGATTTATCGGCCAGTGCGCTTGGCACGCTGCCGTGGGCGCAGCAGCAGGATGCGCTGCCGGCCTCGATGGATGCGCATGCGCTGCACCACGGGATGCACATGGAAATGGCCATGGCGCCGGCCGGACTGGGTGTCGATGCAATCGCGGCCCGCGTGGCCAGCCTGAACGTCACTGGCGGCTACCGCCTGGCGCTGCCGCGCGACGCGCGCGGCGTCTACAGCATGATCCAGCTGCCCGGGCCGGTGGAGCAGCAGCGGGTGGTCCACTTCGACCAGTACAGCGGGCGCGTGTTGCTGGACATTGGCGGCGGCAATATCGGCGCCGTCGGACGCGTCACCGAATGGGGCGTTGCGGTGCACCAGGGAGTTCAGTATGGCTGGCCGAACCTGCTGGTCATGCTGGCAGGGTGCCTGGCGTTGATATGCCTGTGCGTCAGCGGGATCGTCGTCTGGTGGAAGCGCCGGCCAGTCGGCAAGCTGGCTGCGCCGCCGCGCAAGGACGGCGACCGGCTGGCGAAAGGCGTGCTGGTCATCGCCGTCGTGCTGGGTTGCGTGTTTCCGTTGCTGGGGGCGTCGATGCTGGCGGTGCTGCTGATCGATGCGCTGGTTAGCCGGTTGAGGGTTCAGGAGCCCGGCTGAAAATGCCGGTGCTGGTGCACGCCCAGCGATGGGGTATCGAGGTGCAGCGGCACCATGTGGACATTCCCGTGGCGCACGCCGTTCTGCGCCACCAGCACCTTGCCGAAGGCATCGACATCGCGGTATTTGCCGCGCAGGATGACGGTTTCCAGGCAGTTGGCGTGGTCCAGCACAACGTGGGTGGCCGAAACACATAAATCGTGGTGGTCGTGGCGCAGGGCGGCCAGGCGCATGGCCAGGTCGCGCTCGTGGAAATTGTAGATGTAGGTGACGGTGGCGACGCCGTGCAACGCGGTCCAGCCGGAACTTTTGCGCTCGTCTTCGATGCGTGCGCGCAGCAGGTCGCGGAAGGCTTCCGAACGGTTTTCGTAGCCGTGCCGTTCGATCAGGTCGTCGAATTGCTGGGCCAGTTCTTCGTTGACTGAAATGGTAATGCGCCGCATCGTGCCGCCGTGGGAGTGTAAGCAGACGCTAGGATAAACGATTAGCGCTGTTCCGGCGCGATCGCTTTGATGGCCGCCGCAAACGCCGCATGCGCGACCGGATCGACCGGCCGATGCTTGACCGTCGTACTGGCCGCATCATTGCCGAGGTAATTGTTGTTCTTCCAGTTCCGGGCCGGCCGCAGCGGGCGCGGGGCAAAACCGCCGGCGCAGTTGGGGCAGACGTTGGCCAGAACCGTATCGACGCAGTGGGCGCAGAAGGTGCATTCGTAAGAGCAGATACGGGCGTCCGTCGCGGCGGGTGGCAGGGACTTGTTGCAGTGTTCGCAGGTAGGGCGCAATTCGAGCATCGTTTTCCTTTTCTCCAGACGAAAAAAAAGCGCCGGACGCATCCGGCGCTTTGCTTTTTACGCAGCGAGCAGCTGGCGCAGCACGAATGGCAGAATGCCGCCGTGTTTGTAGTAATCGACTTCGATCGGGGTGTCGATACGCAGCAGCACGACCACTTCGCGCACTTCGCCGTTGGCGCGGTGGATGATGAGGGTTGCCAGTTGCTGTGGCTTGATCTCGCCTTCCAGGCCCTTCAGGTCGAACGTTTCGTCGCCCACGATGCCCAGCGTCTGCACGCTGTCGTCGCCAACGAATTGCAGTGGCAGCACGCCCATGCCGACCAGGTTCGAGCGGTGGATGCGCTCGAACGAACGGCAGATGACCGCTTTTACGCCCAGCAGCTGGGTGCCCTTGGCAGCCCAGTCACGCGACGAGCCGGTGCCGTACTCTTCACCGCCGAACACCATGGTCGGGGTACCCGCTGCGACGTACTTCATCGCCGCGTCGTAGATCGACATCTGTTCGCCGTCCGGCTGGTGCAGCGTGATGCCGCCTTCGACTGCCGAGCCGTCTTCCTTGGCCGGAATCATGCGGTTTTTAATCCGCACGTTGGCAAAGGTGCCGCGCATCATGATTTCATGGTTGCCGCGACGCGAGCCGTACGAGTTGAAGTCGGCTTTCAGGACGCCGTGCGCCTTCAGCCATTTGCCGGCAGGGCCCGACTCCTGGATCGAACCAGCAGGGGAGATGTGGTCGGTGGTGATCGAATCGCCGAACACGCCCAGTGCGCGCGCGCCAGTGATGCCGGTGGCGGCCGCTTTTGGCGTCATCGTGAAGTCGGCGAAGAACGGCGGCTCGGCGATGTAGGTCGATTCAGGCCAGTTGTAGACTTGCCCTTCGACGGTCGAGACGTGCTCCCACAGCTTGCCCGGGTTGCCCTTGACGTCGGCGTAGTTCGATTTGAACACGTCCGAGTTCATGGCGAACTTCATCAGGTCGGCGATTTCTTTCGAGGTCGGCCAGATGTCGCCCAGGTAGACATCGACGCCATTCGCATCCTTGCCCACAGGCTCGCTCATCAGGTCGCGCGTCATGTTGCCGGCGATGGCGTAAGCGACCACCAGCGGTGGCGACGCCAGGAAGTTGGAACGGATGTTCGGGTGGATCCGCGCTTCAAAGTTACGGTTGCCCGACAGCACAGCCGAGGCGACGATGTCGTTGTCGGTGATCGCGGCGTTCAGTTCCGGGGTCAGGTCGCCGGCATTGCCGATGCAGGTGGTGCAGCCGTAGGCGGTGACACCAAAGCCCAGTTTTTCCAGGTAAGGCAGCAGGCCGGCAGCGGTCAGGTATTCGGTGACCACGCGCGAGCCAGGGGCCAGCGAGCTCTTGATGTGTGGCGCTACCGTCAGGCCGCGCTCGACAGCTTTTTTCGCCAGCAAACCGGCAGCGATCATCACGCTCGGGTTCGAGGTGTTGGTGCACGAGGTGATTGCCGCGATCAGCACGTCGCCGTTTTTCACGCGCACGTTGTTGGTCGTGGTGTACACCTTGTTCAGGTCGTCAGGCGACTTGTTGAAACCGTTTTCGGTGGTTGGCTTCGAGAACAGTTCGGTGAAGTTGTTTTTGACGTTGCCCAGCTCGATACGGTCCTGTGGACGCTTCGGGCCCGCCAGCGATGGCGTGACGGTGGCCAGGTCGAGCGAAACCACGCGGGTGTAGTCGATGTCGCCTTCTTGTGGCACGCCGTACAGGTTCTGCGCCTTGAAGTAATTCTGGAAGGCGGTGATTTCGGTCTCGGTGCGGCCGGTGCCCTTGAAGTACTCGACCGTTTCGTCGTCCACCGGGAAGAAGCCCATGGTCGCGCCGTATTCCGGTGCCATGTTGCCGATGGTTGCGCGGTCGGTCAGCGACAAGGTGGCGGTACCGGCGCCGAAGAATTCGACGAACTTGCCGACGACTTTTTCTTTGCGCAGCAATTCGGTGATGGTGAGAACCAGGTCGGTCGCGGTGCAGCCTTCGCGCAATTTGCCGGTGAGGTTCACGCCGATGACGTCTGGCGTCAGGAAGTACACTGGCTGGCCCAGCATGCCGGCTTCGGCCTCGATGCCGCCCACGCCCCAGCCGACCACGCCGATGCCGTTGATCATGGTGGTGTGCGAGTCGGTGCCGACCAACGTATCAGGGTAGTACACGCCGCCTGCGTTGTGCACGCCGCGCGCCAGGTATTCCAGGTTGACCTGGTGGACAATGCCGAAGCCTGGTGGCACGACGCCGAAGGTGTCGAACGCCTGCATGCCCCATTTCATGAACTGGTAGCGCTCGTTGTTGCGCGAGAATTCCAGCTTCATGTTCAGGTCCAGCGCGCCTGGTTCACGGTAGTGGTCGATCGTGACCGAGTGGTCGACGACCAGGTCGACCGGGACCAGCGGCTCGATATTCTTTGGGTTCATGCCCATTTTGCTGGCGACGTTGCGCATCGCGGCCAGGTCGGCCAGCAGTGGCACGCCGGTGAAGTCTTGCAGCACGACGCGCGCGACGACGAATGGAATCTCGTCGGTACGGGCCGCGTTCGCGCCCCAGCTCGCCAACTGCTTGACGTGTTCTTCAGTAACTTTTTTGCCGTCGCAATTACGCAGCACCGACTCAAGCACGATACGAATCGACACGGGCAGGCGCGACAGGTTCACGCCCAGGCTCTCGGCCAGTGCCGGCAGAGAGTAATACTGGCCGCTCTGGCCTGGCGCTAACGGGAATTCCTTCAGCGTGTTCAACGTGTTACGGGACATAAGCTCTCCTTCGGTGATGTTTTGTTTTTACTCGGTTGTTGCTGCGACTGCCTTAGTGGCGATTACTGCTTGTCTGGTGCTGCGTGTTCGGTGCTACATGTCCGGTGTTGCACGTCGCTTGCGTTTGAGCAAGCGACGCTGTTGCGTCGCTGTTGCGTCGCTGTTGCGTGCTACTTACGATTTGCCGCCCACTGGCGTCGAGGTCATCACCGACTTGTTCTGGTCGGCATTGCGGCACTCATTGGCCAGCTGGCGGTTGGCTTTCGAGTCGAGCAACATGCTCTTCGCGGGAATGCCGATCCAGACCAGGCCAGCGCTGGTGTTTTCGAAGCGGCTGGCGCCGGTGGAGGTGCCCACGCGCGTCATGCGGTGCAGGCGCTTTTTCCAGCGCAGCGCCATTTGCGACGAATCGTTTTCCATGGTGTAGATGGTCACCTTGTTGCCGAGTTCGCAGGCGTAATCGACCGTGATGGTATCGGCGATTTCCGGTTCTGGCTCGGACGACGCCAGGGCGTGCTCTTCTTCCGCGGCGGCGACTTTCTTGCCCTTGGCCTTTTTGGCTTTGACGACTTTTTCTGCCTTTGGATGGGTATCCGCAGCACTGCTGGTGGCGCACAGGCTGAACGCTGCGAGCGCAAATGCGCAGGCAGCAAAATAACGGTTCGTTTGGGAGGTCATGGGAGGGGTTCCGGTTGATTGACGAGTGCAGCAGCCGCATCTGGCAGGCTCAGGCCGGCCAGCTTCGCGCGCTGCAGTACCGTCCAATAGTAGCGGTAGCTGGCGCGGTCGTGCAAGCGGCCGTTCTGGGCAATCGGGCCCCAATTCGCGCTTGCCGCGTCGGTCAACACATTGGTCGCTTCGTTGACTTCGGACAGGCGCGGCGTGAACGCTTTGACGATCGGTTTGACCTGATCAGGGTGGATGCTCCACATGCGCGTGAAGCCGAATTCGGCCCCGGCGCGCTGGGCATCGTTGGCCACCACGGCACTGTCTTTGATATCGGTGGTGACATTGTGCGAAGGGATCTTGCCGTGCGCATGGCAGGCAGCAACCATTTCCAGCTTGGCGCGCACCACCAGCGGGTGGGTAAACTGGCCCGGCGTGCGCATCGCGCTGGCGGGAATCGCGCCGTAGTGGGACGAGACAAAATCCATGATGCCGAACGACAGGCATTCGACCTGCGGCAGGGCCGCGATGTCCCAGGCGTCACGCAGCGCGCCATGGGTTTCGATCAAGATATGCACCGGTAAATGGGTGCGTCCGGCGCCATTTGCATAGCGGTTCAGCACCTCCAGCGCAAGAGTAACATCTTGTAAGCTGTTGGCTTTAGGCAACACAACATACGCAAGGCGGGTCGCCACCTGACCACCGGCTGCGCCGACGATGGTGGCGAGGTCGGTGACGAAATGCGGACTGTGCACATCGTGCACGCGCACGCCGATGCGGTTGTAGCGGTTATGGATGCTGTCGATCAGGCTGGCGACCATCTCGGCGTGGACCAGTTCCTGTCCGCTTGCTGCGCCATCTTCGCAATCGAAGGTGATGTCGAAGTGGGGGCCAAGCTCTTGTTGCAGGGTCATCGACTTGCGCATCAGCTTTTCCGAGCCGGCGTAGTGATCGCAGGCGGGAAGGAGCAGCGGCTGGCGTTTGCCCTGGAATAAAACCTCGGATGGGTGCATGTTTACTCAGTGTTGATTGTGTTTGCGGCGAAAGCACCGCAAACCTCGTCATTCCGGCGCAAGTCGGAACCCATGCTGCGCTGAGAGAACGGTACTCTCGGTTCAGTACGGATCCCGGTCTGCACCGGGATGACGGTCTTGCGGGCGGCGGCTAAAAATGAAGCCGCCTGGTGCTGCTACTTAAGCCAGCAGATGCGCCACGCCGTCACGCTCTTCTGTCAGCTCTTTCAGCGTCAGGTTGATGCGTTCCTGCGAGAAGGCGTCGATCGGCAGACCTTGCACGATGCTGTACTCGCCGTTTTCCACGGTGACCGGGAAGCCGAACATGGTGCCTTCAGGAATGCCGTACAAACCATCCGACGGGATACCCATCGTGGTCCATTTGCCGGCGGTGCCCAGGTGCCAGTCGTGCATGTGATCGATGGCGGCGTTGGCAGCCGAAGCTGCCGACGACAAACCACGCGCTTCGATAATGGCGGCGCCGCGCTTGCCGACGGTCGGCAGGAAGGTGTCTTTATTCCATGCGTCGTCGTTGATCATGTCTTTCACCGACGCACCGTCGATGGTGGCGAAACGGTAGTCCGCGTACATGGTTGGCGAGTGGTTGCCCCAAACGGCCAGTTTTTCGATCGATGCGACTGGTTTGCCGGTTTTGCTGGCCACTTGCGACAACGCGCGGTTGTGGTCCAGGCGCAGCATGGCGGTGAAGTTTTTCGCTGGCAGCGATGGGGCCGACTTCATGGCGATGTAGGCGTTGGTGTTGGCCGGGTTGCCGACCACCAGCACGCGCACGTCACGCGAAGCGACCGCGTCGAGCGCCTTGCCTTGTACGGTGAAGATCTGGGCATTGGCTTCGAGCAGGTCTTTACGCTCCATGCCAGGGCCGCGTGGACGGGCGCCGACCAGCAGGGCGAAATCGACATCCTTGAAAGCGGTCATTGGATCGGCGTGGGCGGTCATGCCGGCCAGCAGCGGGAAGGCGCAGTCGTCGATTTCCATCATGACGCCCTTGAGCGCTTTCTGTGCTTTTTCGTCGGCGATTTCCAGCAGTTGCAGGATGACGGGCTGGTCTTTGCCGAGCATGTCGCCGTTGGCGATGCGGAACAGCAGTGAGTAGCCGATCTGGCCGGCGGCGCCGGTGACAGCAACGCGCAGTGGGGTTTTAGCCATGTTGAATCTCCAAAAGAATTAGGAAAAGAAAACGGTCGACGCCGTTGTGAACCATGCAACGCAACTGACCTTCGCAGGTCCTACAAATAGCAATGATACCAAATCGTCAGGCCGCGCACGCGTCGGCGGCCAAGCCGGATCGACCGCGAGTGTAGGCTCCTCAAGTGTATCTGTCAATTACATCATATGTCTTATATAAGACAGAAGTTTATGGTGTCGAATGCTGGACGGGCAGGGCGGTTTTGTGGTGAAATTGCGCCTTATGAATCCCGTCCCCGACTCTCCGGTTGTCCCTGGTCCTGCCAACGCCGGTGTTGCGAATCCGTCCGCCACGACGGCGCCGACTTTTTCTCCGCTGTACCAGCAGATCAAGGCGCTCCTCACGCAAAGCCTGCAGGCGGGTGAATGGAAGCCGGGCGAGCTGATCCCCAGTGAAGTCGAGCTGGCGGCGCGCTTCAAAGTGAGCCAGGGCACGGTGCGCAAGGCCATCGATGAGCTGTCGAATGAAAATCTGGTGGTGCGCCGCCAGGGCAAGGGCACCTTCGTGTCGACCCATCACGAGGAGCGCGCCCATTTCCGCTTCCTGAAACTGATGCCGGACGAAGGCGTGCCGGTGCATCCGGACAACCGCATCCTCGAAGTCAAGCGCCTGCGCGCGCCGGCCGAGGTGGCGCGGCTGCTCGATCTGAAGTCGGGCGACGGCGTCGTGTATATCAAGCGGCTGATGTCGTTTGCGGGGGCACCGACCATCCTGGAGGAATTGTGGCTGCCGGGAACCCTGTTCAAGGGACTGACGGCGGAAAAGCTGGAAGAGTACAAGGGGCCGATGTATGGCCTGTTCGAGTCCGAATTCGGCACGCGCATGATCCGGGCCACCGAAAAGATCCGCGCGCTGGCCGCCGACGCGGCGACCGCGGCGCAACTGCAGGTAGCAAGCGGCACGCCGCTGCTGTGCGCAGAGCGGGTCAGCTTTACCTATGGAGACAAGGCAGTGGAGTTGCGCCGCGGGTTGTATCTGACGGCGCACCATCATTACCAGAACGAGTTGTCGTAGTGCCATTTGCGTTGTTGGTAAATAACTACTCGCAGTTATAACAAACCATGGTGCAATACAGCAAAACATGTGCTTGAGGCGTAAAATAGCGCCGATTGCATGTAATAACGAACGAACCTGCAGTCGCCGTACCTGTCCCGCTATTATCTTCATGGGGACGTGGGTGCGGCCTGTTAAATAGGCGAAGATTGCGGGTTCACTAAATATTGTCAGTTTAAGGGGAGGTGCAGTATGTCCGAAGCCGTGAAAGAGGTTCCTAAAAAGGAGCGGCCGGTGTTCCGTAATACTAATATTACAGAGCTCAGCAATTACCGTATGCCGCCATCGGCGATCGTGTCCATCCTGCACCGCATCAGCGGCGCCGGCATGTTCCTGATGCTGCCATTCCTGCTGTATTTGTTCCAGTTGAGCTTGCTGTCGGAATCGACCTTCATGCAATTCAAGGGCGTGCTGGAGCATCCGGTCGCCAAGATCCTGGTGCTGGGCCTGTCGTGGGCTTACCTGCACCACTTCTGCGCTGGCGTGCGTCACCTGTTCATGGACAACCACTTTGCGCTCGACAAAGACGGCTCGCGCATGACCGCCAAGAGCGTGCTGATCGTAAGCTTGCTGCTGACCGTCGCGGTTGGCCTGAAACTGTTCGGAGTATTTTAATCATGGCATCCAAAAACAACATCGGCCAGAATCGTCTCGTCGTCGGCGCCCACTATGGCCTGCGCGACTGGCTGGCCCAACGCCTCACCGCCATCGTCATGGCGATCTACACCGTTGTGCTGCTGGGTCTGTTCCTGACCGGCCAAAACTTTTCGTATGAAGGCTGGGCTGGCCTGTTTGCCCGGCAATGGTTCAAACTGTTCACGATGGTCACCCTGTTCGGCCTGTTTTATCACGCCTGGGTCGGCATGCGCGACATCTCGATGGACTATTGCAAGAAAGCCGGCCTGCGCCTGATCCTGCAAGTCGTCGTCGTCGTGTGGTTGCTCGCCTGCGCCACGTGGACGGTACAAATTCTCTGGAGCGTGTAATCGTGGCAGCAATCAAAACTGCAATTCCTACCCGCCGCTTCGATGCGGTGATCATTGGCGCCGGCGGTTCCGGCATGCGTGCTTCGCTGCAACTGGCGGAAGCCGGCCTGAACGTGGCCGTGCTGTCGAAGGTCTTCCCGACCCGCTCGCACACCGTGGCAGCGCAGGGCGGCATCGGCGCGTCGCTCGGCAATATGTCCGAGGACGACTGGTACTGGCACATGTTCGACACCGTCAAGGGTGGCGACTACCTGGGTGACCAGGATGCGATCGAATTCATGTGCCGCGAAGCACCAAAGGTCGTCTACGAGCTGGAACACTTCGGCATGCCGTTCGACCGCAATCCGGATGGCACGATTTACCAGCGTCCATTCGGCGGCCACACCGCCAACTTCGGTGAAAAGCCAGTGCAGCGCGCCTGTGCCGCGGCCGACCGTACCGGCCACGCCTTGCTGCACACGCTGTACCAGCGCAACGTGCGCGCCCGTACCCACTTTTTTGTCGAGTGGATGGCCATCGACCTGATCCGTGATGCCGAAGGCGATATCGTCGGCGTCGTGGCGCTGGAAATGGAAACCGGCGAATGCATGATCCTGGAAGCGAAGACGACGATTCTCGCCACCGGTGGTGCCGGCCGTATCTTCGCCGCGTCGACCAATGCCTTCATTAACACCGGCGACGGCATGGGCATGGCGGCACGCGCCGGCCTGCCACTGCAAGACATGGAGTTCTGGCAATTCCACCCGACCGGCGTGGCCGGCGCGGGCGTGTTGATTACCGAAGGCGTGCGCGGCGAAGGCGGCATCCTGATCAATAGCCAGGGTGAGCGCTTCATGGAGCGCTATGCGCCAACCCTGAAAGATCTGGCCCCGCGCGACTTCGTGTCGCGTTCGATGGATCAGGAAATCAAGGAAGGCCGCGGCTGCGGCCCGAACAAGGACTACGTCATGCTCGACCTGCGCCATATCGGCGCCGACGTCATCCAGAAGCGTTTGCCTTCCATCCTGGAAATTGGCCACAAGTTCGCCAACGTCGATGCAACCAAGGAACCGATCCCGGTCGTGCCGACGATTCACTACCAGATGGGCGGTATTCCAACGAACATCCACGGCCAGGTGGTCTCGCCGAAAGACGGCAACCCGGTGGCAGTGGTCAATGGCCTGTACGCAATCGGCGAGTGCGCCTGCGTGTCGGTGCACGGCGCCAACCGCCTCGGTACCAACTCGCTGCTCGATTTGCTGGTGTTTGGCCGCGCCGCCGGCAACCACGTGGTTGCCTCGAAGCTGAAAGAGCGTTCGAACAAGCCGTTGCCAGCCGATGCCTCGGATTACGCCATGGGTCGCCTGAACAAGCTTGAAACGGCCACCGGCACGGAAAAAGTGCAGGGCGTCGCCAACGACATCCGCTCCACGATGCAGAAGTATTGCAGTGTGTTCCGCAGCGATGCACTGCTCACGCAGGGCGTCAAGGAAATCATGGTGCTCGACGAACGCCGCAAGCACGTTTCGTTCAAGGACAAGTCGAAGGTCTTCAATACGGCGCGCGTCGAAGCGCTGGAACTGGACAACCTGATCGAGACCGCCAAGGCAACCATCGTATCGGCCCAGGCCCGTAAAGAATCGCGCGGCGCCCACGCGCACGGCGATTTCGAAGCCCGCGACGATGCCAACTGGATGAAGCACACGCTGTGGTACTCCGAGAACAACCGTCTCGATTACAAGCCAGTGATCACCAAGCCTTTGACGGTCGACACCTTCAAGCCTAAAGCACGTACATTCTAAAGACAGGTCACACCATGACACGCACAGTACAACTCAAGATTTACCGTTACGATCCGGACAAGGATGCCAAGCCGTACATGCAGGACGTCACCGTCGAACTGCAGGACAGCGACAAGATGCTGCTCGACGCCATCCAGCGCATCAAGGCTGACGTCGATGACACGCTGAGCCTGCGCCGCTCGTGCCGCGAAGGCGTGTGCGGTTCGGACGCGATGAACATCAACGGCAAGAACGGTCTGGCCTGCACCACCAACCTGAACGAACTGACCCAGCCGATCGTGCTGCGTCCGCTGCCAGGCTTGCCGGTCATCCGCGACCTGATCGTCGACATGACGCAGTTCTTCAAGCAGTACGATTCGATCAAGCCGTACCTGATCAACGATTCGATCCGCCCTGAAAAAGAGCGCCTGCAAACGCCAACCGAGCGCGAAGAGCTCGACGGCCTGTACGAGTGCATCCTGTGCGCTTGCTGCTCGACGTCGTGCCCGTCGTTCTGGTGGAATCCGGACAAATTCGTGGGGCCAGCCGGCCTGCTGCAAGCCTACCGTTTCATCGCCGACTCGCGCGACGAAGCCACCGCCCAGCGCCTCGATAACCTGGAAGACCCGTATCGTTTGTTCCGCTGCAAGTCGATCATGAACTGTGTGGATGTGTGCCCGAAGGGTCTCAATCCAAACAAGGCGATTGGCAAGATCAAGGAAATGCTGGTTCGACGCGCGATCTAAGTGGTGCAATCGTAAGTGTTATGGGTCCCCGCCTTCGCGGGGATGACGTTTCGAAGCCGCTAGCCTCAAAACTGTCATCCCTCGCACTGCTCGGAATGACTTCCCGCGCAGGCGGGAACCTATATCACCTCAACTTTTGGCCGCAATAGAAGCAAAAAACAGCACGACCGTGCACTAAGTAGCTAAATAATAAATACAGTATTAGTACCGTACTGCCTGAATTTGGCAGACGGCGTATGATGTTGACCCAACAACGGACTCTCGTGTGCTTATGCCGCAAAACGCGCATCAATCTGACCCTGCCAACCGCACGCGCTTGCGCTGGCGCGCCCGCCGGGGTTTGCTCGAAAACGACCTGATCCTCACGCGCTTCCTCGATGCGCATGAAGAAGATCTGACTGACGACGACGTCGATGCGCTGACGCGCTTGCTGGACCTGGCGGACAACCCGCTGCTGGATCTGGTGCTGGCCCGCACCGAGCCCGAAGGTGAGGTCGACCTGCCGCATGTACATGCCTTGCTGGCGCGCTTGCGGAAAGCGTAGAGCGAAACTCCGATTTCGTGTTTTTTTGAAGATTCACCTCCAAGAAGGAAGTGCCATGAATATTTCTGATACCAAAGCCACCCTGTCGTTCTCGGATGGCAGCGCGCCGATCGACATGCCGATTTACAAGGGCACCGTTGGCCCTGACGTCATCGACATCCGCAAATTGTACGGCGCGACTGGCAAATTCACTTACGATCCAGGTTTCATGTCGACTGCGGCGTGTAACTCGGCCATCACCTATATCGATGGCGACAAGGGCGAGCTGCTGTATCGCGGCTATCCGATCGAACAACTGGCGGTCAATTGCGACTTCCTGGAAACGTGCTACCTGCTGCTCAAAGGCGAGCTGCCAAACGCCGTCGACAAGCAGAAGTTCACCGAAACGGTCACCAAGCACACCATGGTGCACGACCAGATGCAATACTTCTTCCGCGGCTTCCGCCGTGACGCCCACCCGATGGCGGTGCTGGTCGGCACCGTCGGCGCACTGTCGTCGTTTTACCATGACTCGCTCGACATCAACGATCCGGAACAGCGCGATATCTCCGCCATCCGCCTGATCGCCAAGCTGCCGACCCTGGTCGCCATGGCGTACAAGTACAACGTCGGCCAGCCCTTCGTGTACCCGCGCAACGACCTGTCGTATGCCGCCAACTTCATGTACATGATGTTTGCCAACCCGTGCGAAGAATACAAAGTCAACGACGTGCTGGTGCGCGCCCTCGACCGTATCCTGACCCTGCACGCCGACCACGAGCAGAACGCATCGACCTCGACCGTCCGCCTGGCCGGTTCGTCGGGCGCCAACCCGTTCGCCTGTATCGCAGCCGGCATCGCCTGCCTGTGGGGCCCTGCCCACGGCGGCGCCAACGAAGCTGCACTGAATATGCTGAAAGAAATCGGCACCGTCGAGAACATCCCGGCCTTCATCGAGAAGGTCAAGGACAAGAACTCCGGCGTCAAGCTGATGGGCTTCGGTCACCGCGTGTACAAAAACTTCGACCCACGCGCCAAGCTGATGCGTGAAACCTGCCACGAAGTGCTGGAAGAGATGGGCCTGCAGGATGACCCGCTGTTCAAGCTGGCCATGGCCCTGGAAAAGATCGCACTCGAAGACGAATACTTCGTGTCGCGCAAACTCTACCCGAACGTCGACTTCTACTCTGGCATCGTCCAATCCGCACTGGGCATCCCGGTGTCGCTGTTCACCGGCATCTTCGCCATGGCCCGTACGGTCGGCTGGATCGCTCAGTGGAACGAAATGATCGCCGATCCTGAACAGAAAATCGGTCGTCCACGCCAGCTGTTCGTCGGTGAGACGAGCCGTGACGTGAAGCCGATCGAGCAGCGTTAATCATTGGCTTTTGCGGTAAACAGAAAGCGGACTTCGGTCCGCTTTTTATTTGTCGTGACAGTGCGCGAACCATTTACAGGTGAGCAGTGCATTGTAGAAGAGGCCACCATGCGAGTCCTCTCATCGTTTATATAATATACTTTCAATCAATATGTTAACGAGAGAGATGGTATGGCTAATCTGAACGCGGTCGCGTGGCGCCGGATCGGGCGTGTGTTTGGCGGAGTCCTGGTTTGCACCGCAATTATCAGCATTGGACACTGGCATCGCGTTGGCAGCCTCGACGCACACGATGTGGAAACCATGGGCGCGTTGTCGGTGGCGAGTATCGTTGTGGCGTATGCCGTCGAACGCGTGCGCCTGGTCAGGCGACGCAAGGCAGGCTAGGGAGAGCTGCACGGAAAAAAGCGGACCGCGGTCCGCTTTTTCATGCATGGCAGGATCGGAACCCTGCCGCCTATTTGTAAAACGCTTCGACCTTGCCCTTCAGTTTGATGAGCATCGAGCGGCCCTGGCGGTCGACGGTCTTGCCGGCGGCAACCTTGATCCAGCCTTCGGACAGGCAGTACTCTTCGACGTCGGTGCGTTCCTTGTCGTTGAACTTGATGCCGATCTCGTGTTCGAAGATGGCGGCCACGTGGTGCGGGCTGCGGGGATCGATCGACAGGCGGTCGGGAAGGGGCGGGAGTGGAGTGGTATCGGTCATGGGTCGCAATTATCCATGATTCCGCGCCGCGGCGCGAGTGTTGTGGAGCGGTGTCAGTTGCACCGGCCGCGCAAAGCCGCGAGCGCCAGGAAGGGGAGCGTCAGCACACCCCCAACGGCCAGCGGCCCGATGTTGGTCGGCTGGTGTTTCAATCCGTCCGGCCCCACGCAGGCGGGCACGCGGGCGTCGTCCATCGCGTCCGCCAGGCCCCGGTACGGCGCGGCGCTCAGCACAGTGACTTTGCCGCCCAGGGGCGGTGCCGGATCGCCGGCGACGGCCTGCCTGACGGCGGCGCGGATCACGCCAGGGTCGCGCAGGCGCGCGCTGAGCGTCGATGGGAGCGCCAGCGGATCGGCAGGGAGGGTGGCCAGGGTGGCCGCGAGCAGGGCTGAGAGCATGGAAGACCTTCCAATGATGAGTTGCAACTGTACCAAAACTTCCGCTTGTGCGGCCCTGTTGAATGAAAAGTAAATGTTGTTCCGTGTACAATGTTCCTACCCTTAGCCGAACCCCGAGAGTGCCCATGAAACCGCTGATTCAACGTTTTTTCCTCGGCTGCTTGCTGCTGGCCAGTTGCGCCGCCCAAGCCCAGGCACCGGCCGACCCCGATGCCGCGCTCAGGCAGCAAGTGAACGCCTTCGTGGACGGCTGGCATGAAGACGCCACCAATTCGCGGCCCGCTTTTTTCGACAAGATGGCGAAGGACGGTGTCTACATCGGCACCGACAAGACCGAACTGTGGAAGCGCGACGCCTTCAAGGTGTGGGCCAAAAAAGCGTTCGAACGGCCCACCGCGTGGGCATTCACGCCGATCCGCCGGAATGTGTACATGTCGCCGGATAAATCGGTGATCTGGTTCGACGAACTTCTTAAAACAAAGATGGGCATTTGCCAGGCCAGCGGCGTCATGCACAAGGTCGGCAACAGCTTCGAGATCGACCATTACCAGCTGTCGATCGCAGTGCCGAACGAAATCAGCAGCAAGGTGATTGGCACCATCGGCGACTACGAAGCGCCCCTCGGGGCAAAATAGGTCTGCCGGCGATGGCATACATCGGCCGCTTTGCCCCGTCCCCCAGCGGCCCGCTGCATGCCGGTTCGCTGGTGGCGGCCGTGGCCAGCTACCTCGACGCACGCGCCCACCAGGGCACCTGGCTGATTCGTATCGAAGACATTGACGAAGTACGCACGGCGCCCGGCGCGGCGCAGGACATCATCGCCACGCTGCGCGCGTTCGGCATGGAAGCGGACGGCGAGATTGTCTGGCAAAGCCGGCGCAAGGAACTTTACCAGGCCGCCTTCGACCGGCTCGCTGCCCACGCCTACCCGTGCGGCTGCAACCGGCGCGAAATTGCCGATTCGCGCCTTGGCCTGGCCGCCGACGGCGCCGCGCTGTATCCGGGCGTCTGTCGCGACGGCGTGCCGCCCGGCCGCCCGGCGCGCAGCCTGCGCGTGCGCGTGCCCGAACCCGGGCAAGACCTGATCGTCTTCACCGACCGCCTGAGCGGCGAAATGCGCCAGCAGCTGGCCGCCGAATCGGGCGACTTCGTGCTGCGCCGCGCCGACGGCTACTGGGCGTATCAACTGGCGGTGGTGGTCGACGATGCGTTGCAAGGCATCACGGACGTCGTGCGCGGCGCCGATTTGCTCGATTCGACGCCGCGCCAGGTGTATTTGCAGCATCTGCTTGGCTACCCGACGCCGCGCTATCTGCACGTGCCGGTGCTGCGCAGCGCGACGGGCGAAAAACTCTCCAAGCAGACCGGTGCGCTGTCGATCGCGCCCGGCAACGCCGTCGCTGCCGTGGAAGCGCTGCTGGTCGCCGCCCACTTTCTCGGCCTGCCAATGCAGCGCGCCCAGTCGGTCGACGCATTCTGGAAGGCCGCCATCGACGACTGGGCCGAGTTGCTGGACCTGCGCGGTGTCTGACGCTACCACCGCCCGCATGCAAACAGGTTGACGCACGGCTGAGCGGCCACTTACACTTGCGCCAATTTCGCGCGCCATGCTTGCCGCGATTCTGGCCAGGCGCAAGGAAATCAGGATGTTCGAGTCGTTTACCAGCCGCCAGCCGGCCAATACACGTGCCATGTGGGGCATTTACCGCAATGCCAACCGCTGGGATTGGCTGTTGCTGCCGCTGGTGCTGTGCCTCATCGCCGCCGCCGCGTACGGCGCCATGCAAATGACGCGTCCCTTCGTGCTGGGTCAGGCCACGCCGATCTCGCTCGACATCGCCGAATTGCCGTACTACCTGCTGCGGACCATTCTGCGCATGTTCGCCGCGCTGGGTGCGTCGCTGATCTTCAGCTTCGTGTTCGCCGCCGTCGCATCGAAATACCGCGCCGCCGAAAAAGTCCTCATCCCGCTGCTCGACATCCTGCAGTCGGTGCCGATCCTCGGGTTCCAGGCGATTGCCATCGTGCCCTTCATTGCGCTGTTTCCCGGTACGCTGCTGGGCGTCGAGTGCGCCGCCATCTTCGCCATTTTCACGTCGCAGGCGTGGAATATGGCGTTCAGCCTGTACCAGTCAATGCGCACCGTGCCGGCCGAATTGTCGGAGGCGGCGCGCGTGTTCAAGCTGTCCGGCTGGCAGCGCTTCTGGCGCCTCGAGCTGCCGTTCGCCACGCCAGCGCTGCTGTGGAACATGATGATGTCGATGTCGGGCGGCTGGTTTTTCCTGGTCGCGGCCGAAGCCATCTCGGTGGCGGGGCAGGACATCAAGCTGCCTGGCATCGGCGCCTACATTGCCGTGGCCATCGACCAGGAAAACGGCAGCGCGGTGGCGTGGGCGATCGTCGCCATGTTCGCCGGCATCGTCATGTACGACCAGCTGTTTTTCCGCCCGCTGCTGGCCTGGGCCGACAAATTCCGCTTCGAAGAATCGCAGGGCGAGACGGCCCAGCGCTCCTGGCTGCTCGACTGGGGCCGCCGCAGCAATGTGATGCGGCGCCTCGCCGAGCGCTTCTGGTCCGCCATGCGCGCCACCCTCGGCTGGTTCGGCACCACGCCGCACGCCGCGCCCGCGCGCCCACCCGGCGCCTTCCAGCGTGCCTTGCCGCGCATCGGCAACCTGATCTTCACCGCGCTGGTCCTGTACGCCACCCTGCGCCTGGTGCTGTACGTGCACAGCGCGGTCGGCTGGCAGGAAGCCGGCCACGTCGTCGTGCTGGGCCTGGCAACACTCGCGCGCGTGATGGTCTTGATTGCGCTGGCCTCGCTGTTGTGGGTGCCGGTGGCTGTGTGGATTGGCCTGCGTCCGCGCTACGCCCAACGGGTGCAGGCGCTGGCGCAATTCCTGGCGGCGTTTCCAGTCAACCTGATGTTCCCGGTAGTGGTGTTCCTGATGGTGCGCTATCAGTTGAATCCGAATATCTGGCTCAGTCCCCTGATGGTGTTCGGCACCCAGTGGTACATCCTGTTCAACGTGGTGGCGGGCGCCTCGACCATTCCGACCGAATTGCGCCTGGCGGCCGACAACCTGGGCCTGACTGGCTGGCTGAAATGGAAGCGGGTGTACCTGCCGGCGATTTTTCCGGCCTACGTCACCGGGGCGATTACCGCCAGCGGCGGCTCGTGGAACGCCAGCATCGTGGCCGAATACGTCACCTGGGGCAAAACCACCCTGGCCGCGCAAGGCCTGGGCAGCTACATCAAGCAGATGACCGACGCCGGCGATTTTCATCGCATTGCGCTGGGCATCGGCATCATGTGCATCTTCGTCATGCTGCTGAACCGTTTTTTCTGGCGCAAGCTGTACCTGCTGGCCGACAACCGAGGATTTTAAGATGGCATCACTGATTGCACTGGCCGCGGTCGGCAAATCGTTCACCGGCGCCGACGGCACCCCGCGCCGCATTCTCGACGGCGTCAATTTCAATTTGCGCGAAGGCGAAATTGTCGCGCTGCTGGGCAAATCGGGCTCCGGCAAATCGACGCTGTTGCGCATCATCGCCGGCCTGGTGCCGCTTGATGCCGGCTCGGCCACCTACAACGGCAATCCGATCGCCGGACCGGCGGCCGGCGTGGCCATGGTGTTCCAGTCGTTTGCCCTGTTTCCGTGGCTGACCGTGCAGCAGAACGTGGAGCTGGGCCTGGAAGCGCAGGGCGTGGCGCCGAAAGAACGCGAACGGCGCGCCGACGCCATGCTGGAACTGATCGGCCTGTCCGGCTTCGGCGGCGCGCTGCCGCGCGAGCTGTCGGGCGGCATGCGCCAGCGGGTGGGCATTGCGCGCGCGCTGGTGATCAACCCGGACGTGCTGCTGATGGACGAAGCCTTTTCCGCGCTCGACGTGCTGACCGGCGAGACGCTCAGGAACGACATCCTGGAACTGTGGGACGGCAAGCAGATCCCCACGCGCGGCATCGTGGTGGTGTCGCACAATATCGAGGAAGCGGTGATGATGGCCGACCGCATCATCATCCTGTCGAGCGACCCCGGACGCATCGTCAGCGAAGTGGCGATCGACCTGCCGCGCCCGCGCACCGGCGACGGCGCGCGCGTGCGCGCGCTGATCGATGAAGTATATGGCCTGATGACGATGCGCAAAGTGCCGGCGGTGACGACGGCATTGCCCGACTACGCGCTGCCCGACACTGACGTCAGCCGCATCGAGGCGGTGCTGGAACTGGTCGCGCAGCCACCGTTCGGCGGCCGCGCCGATTTGCCGCATCTGGCCGAAGAAACCGAGCTGTCCGACGAAGAACTGTTCCCGACACTGGAAGCACTGACCATGCTCGGCCTGGCCCAGGTGGCCGACGCCGACATTACCTTGACCGCACTGGGCGTGCAGTATGCCGGCGCCGACCAGGCCGCGCGCCAGGATCTGTTCGGGCGCCAGGTGCTGGCGAATATCCCGCTGGTGGCGCGCATCCGCGCCGCGCTGGTGGCTAGCGACAGCGGCGCGCTGTCCGAATACCCGTTCATCGAATTGCTGGAAGAGGGCATGGAGGACGACCGCGCCCGGCGCACCTTGCAGATCGCCGTCGAGTGGGGCCGTTATGGCGAGCTGTACGAGTACGATTTCCGCGGCAAGCGCCTGACGTTGCCGGAGGTGGACGGCGCTGACCTGCATTGACCGCGCGCTACGCGTAGACGTCGATCACGCCGCCGCTGGTGCTGCCTATTCGGGCCGCATCCGGCACCGCGGCAGGCGCCGGCGGTGCCTGGATCTGCTGCTTCAAGGCCGAAATTTTTTCCTGGATGGCGGCAATCGTCGCCTTGCCTTCGCGCGTGCTGGCCGACGCGCAATTGACGTTGTCCGACAGCTGATGCTGCAGGCGCTGCAGCTGCGCCCGGCCATCGGCCGGCGCAGCGCCATATGCCCGCACGGCGCCGGCGCCGACGCCTGAAACGGCGCTTACCATGCCAGCACCCTCGGGCCGAGCAGGGTGCCGATGGCGGTGGGCACCAGCATGCCGAGTACGTACCAGGTGCCGACGAACGCGGGCGACATCTCCGGGCAATGCAGGCAGTAGACCAGCGCGCCGGCCGCACCCGCCGCCAGGCCCGCCGCGGCGCCGGCCAGGCGCAGCCGCGTCGGCGCCATCTGGCGCATCGTCCACAGACTGGCCGCCAGCAGCGGCGCCGACAGCATGGCAATCAGGACCGGACAGGCGCGCCAGGTGCTGCCCCAGAACAGCGCCGCGCGCTGGTCCGGCGCCGCCTGGGCCAGCATCACGGCGGCGGCCAGCCATAGCACCAGCAGTGGCGCCGCCAGCCACCAGGGCAGGGCGGCGGTAGGCGCACCCGGACGGGCCAGCGCGCTGGCGGCGTGCCAGGCAGCCGCGCTCATGGCCAGCGCGAAGCCGACCTTCAGCCAGAACGCCGGCCAGGCGATGGCGTCGCCCAGTTGCGGCAAGGTGCGCAGCATCGCCTGCATCAGCGCGATGCTGGCCAGCAGGCCCGCCACCAGGACGATGGGCACGGTCGCCGTACGTGCCGGCGCTGCGACATCTTCGCCGCGCGCCAGCATCGCAATCAATTCTTCGGTCTTCATGTCATGCTCCTTATCTTGCCTGCCAGCGCTTTCAGGCCGCGGTGCACGGCGGTTTTCACGCTGTCCTCCGAGATTTTTAATGCCTGCGCCGTTTCGCGCACCGACCAGCCATCGAGCTTGGTATGCACGATGGCCGCCTGCTGCTGCGCCGGCAACAGCGCCAGCAGCGCGGCCAGGTCGCGCGCCGCTTCCTGCGCAGCCTGGGTACCCGCACCGTCCGCACTGGCGAACAGTGCATCGTTGTCGTCGTACTCCTCGTGCAGCGCCCCGCGCCGGCCGTGGCGCCGCAGCCAGTCGATCAGCTTGTATTTCGCGATCGCCTGGATCCATGCCGTCACCGGCAGCGCTGCATTCCACGTATGGCGCTGGTTATGCAGCGCCAGCAGGCACTCCTGCAAAATATCCTCCACTTCATCCGGCCACTGACGCATGCGCCGGCGCAGGAAGTTGCGCAGGTGCGGCGCAAGCGCGTCCAGCAGGGCGTGGTAAGCCGCCGCATCGCCCGCCATGGCGGCCACCATCAGCCCGTGCAAACGCTGTTCGGTGGCGCGCAGCAAGGCACTCACTGGTATTCGTTGGTCGGGGTCGTTTGGTGACATGGGACGTCAAAAATAAATTTTTATGCAGGGCTGTCACCAAAGCGGTGGGGCCGGCGAATTACCGAACACTACCCGATAAAACCTGGTGCGACCATGGATACAAGAACCTTTTTATTACGAATGCCATTGCTGCTTTTGGCGATGTCGATGGCACACGCGCAGCCGGCCTGCAGCGTGAAAAGCGGCGTGCGCACGGCCGCCCTCATCGAGCTGTACACCAGCGAAGGCTGTTCCAGCTGCCCGCCGGCCCTGCACGTGACGTACTGGGATCACATCGGCTGGCGCGAGTTGCGCGGCTGGTCCACCGACCTGGCCGATACCATCGGCGCCGTCAACGACCGTACGGCGCCGGTGACGATCACACCGACCAGCGCACCGTCGGCGCGCGGACTGTGATGGCGTCATCCACCATCCACGCGCTGTGGCTGCGCATCACCCACTGGATCAATGCCGTGGCCGTGGTGCTGATGACCGCCAGCGGCTGGCGCATCTACAACGCGGCGCCGTTCTGGCCGTTCACCATCCCGGCCGACGCCACGCTGGGCGGCTGGCTGGGCGGCGCGTTGCAGTGGCATTTCGCGGCCATGTGGCTGCTGGTGGTCAACGGCGTCGTCTATCTGGCCATGAACGTGCTGACGGGCCGCTTGCGGCGCCAGTTCTGGCCGGTGACGCCGCGCCAGTTCCTGCACGACCTGGGGGCCGCCCTGCGCGGCAGGCTGGCGCACGCCGATCCACGCCACTACAACGCGGTGCAGCGCGTGGCCTATCTGTTCGTCATGCTCGACATCGTGCTGCTGGTACTGACCGGGCTGGTGCTGTGGAAGTCGGTCCAGTTCCCGCTGCTGCGTGAACTGTTCGGCGGCTACGAGCTGGCGCGCCGCCTGCACTTCCTCGCCATGGCGGCGCTGCTGGGGTTTGTCGCCATTCACCTCGTCATGGTCGCACTGGTGCCGCGCACCTTGCTGGCCATGCTGCGCGGCCGTTGACCGGAAAGTTTATCGTCATGAAAATCAAGACCCATCTCACCGACCCAGCTGGCCAGGCCACTTTGGCCGACGCCTTGCGCCGCGTGCCCGATCCGGCCCGGCGCGGCTTCCTGCAGCGCACCGTCACGCTGGGCGGACTGGCGCTGCTGAGCGGCTGTTCGCTGTCGGACGACAGCGCCGTCGAGCAGGCCCTGAACGCCATGTCGCGCCTGAACGACCGTGCCCAGGGATTGTTGTTCGACCCGACCCGGCTGGCGCCAACCTATCCCGACTCGATGATCACGCGCCCGTTCCCGTTCAATGCCTACTATGGCGAGGACGAAGTGCGCGCGGTTGACGGCGCCGCCTGGCGGCTTGAACTAAGCGGGCTGGTGGCGCGCCGCAAGCCCTGGACGCTGGCGCAATTGCGCGCGTTGCGCCAGGAAAGCCAGGTCACGCGCCATATCTGCGTGGAGGGCTGGAGCGCGATCGGCAAATGGGGCGGGGTGCCGTTCGCCCATTTCCTCGACCTGATCGGGGCCGACCGCCACGCCCGCTACGTCGGCTTTCGCTGCGCCGACGACTATTTCACCAGCATCGACATGGCCACCGCGCGCCATCCGCAAACCATCATGGCGCTGACCTACGACGGCCAGCCTTTGCCGCCGCGTTACGGCTTTCCAATGAAGCTGCGCATGCCGACCAAGCTCGGCTACAAGAATCCCAAGCACATCCAGGCGATCTTCGTCACGAATACCTATCCCGGCGGTTACTGGGAAAACCAGGGGTATAACTGGTTCGGCGGCAGTTGAGTCCGGGCCGGTACAGCACCGCGTTGTACAGTCATTTCACCCACCACATCATCAATCGAGGACACACCATGAAAACCATCACCACCATGTTTGCTGCCGCCATGCTCTTCGCCTCCGCTGCCCAGGCCCAGGACGCCATGTCGAAAGACGCCATGGCAAAACCGGCCATGGAAAAAGACGCCATGGCCAAGCCGATGGCCAAGGACAAGATGGCCAAGGATGACAAGGCCATGAAAAAGGATGCAATGAAGAAGGACGCCATGAAAAAAGACGCGATGAAAAAGGATGCCATGCCGATGGATGCGATGCACGAATAAGCCAGCGCTGAATGCGGTTGCAATAAACGCAGGATACCTCGATAATGCGAATCGTTCTCATCTGAGATGAGGAATGGCTCCCCGGCTTAGGGTCTGGGAGCCTTTTGTTTTCCGATGCGAGGAGCCACACATGATGTTGCATATCCCGGCGGTCTTGACGCGCGACCAGGTCGCCACCATGCGCGCCCGACTCGCCGCCGCCGACTGGGTCGACGGCCGTGACAGCGTCGGCGCCCAGGGCGCGCTGGTCAAGCGCAACCGCCAGTTGCCGGAGGCGTCCAGCGTGGCCGTGGAACTGGGGCAGGCGGTCAGCGCCGCGCTGGCAAGCAACCCGCTGTTCTTCGCCGCGGTGCTGCCGCTGCGCATCCTGGCGCCGTACTTCAACAGTTACGCGGGTGGCGAGCATTACGGCCTGCACATCGACGGCGCCGTGCGCCAGCAGCGCGGCGGCTTGCCGCCGCTGCGCGCCGATGTCTCGACCACCGTGTTCCTGTCCGACCCGGACGAGTACGACGGCGGCGAACTGGTCGTGGTGGACGCCTACGGCACCCACGAGGTGAAACTGGCGGCCGGCGACGCGATCGTCTACCCCTCCGGCAGCCTGCACCGGGTCGAACCGGTCACGCGCGGGGAGCGGGTATGTTCATTTTTATGGACCCAGAGCATGGTGCGCGACGATACCCGCCGCGCCATGCTGTACGAACTCGATATCCACATCCAGGCACTGCGCCAGGCGCATGGCGATACGGCACCGATCGTCGGTTTGACCGGGCACTACCACAACCTGTTGCGCCAGTGGGCCGAGGTGTGATCGTCGCAGAAACGCTTGCACCCCATCGCGTTCTGGTCTATTCTAATCGAGAATAATTCTCATTTAGATTAAGCTGAACTTTACCTCCAGGAGCGCACGATGAATCCAGCGATGACGACCACGGCGGGCACCCGCGATACCCTGTTGATTTCTTCCGTCCTGCACCTGATGTCGCATTACTGCACCGCCGACAAGGAAGCCCAGTGCGTGAAGCTGGCCTCGTCGATCGAGCGCCACCTGGCGGCGCTGGCGCGCTGCGGCGATCTCGATCCGGTCGTGCGCGCCACCTGTGAAGGCCTGGTGGCCAACTGGCGCGACGTGGTCGACGCCGGTGTCACCGACACCGCCGGCCGGCGCTCGTTCGTGGCGCGCCTGCTCCACGTCGACGGTTTCCGCAACAAATAAGCCCGGCGCCGGCTGCGAGGCCGGCTTTTACACGCTTCTGTATAATCGCTGCGCAGCCAAGCACGTCCGCGCCTGCCAGTTGATGCCCGTTTCCTTCTCGCTGTTCCAGTGACAACGATGCACGCCGCCAACGGCGCTTGCCTGCGCGCGCGCCCGCGCAAGCCATCCCTTGTCCAGCCTGTCCCATGTTCTCACCGACTTTTCGCGCCGCCTGGTTCGCGCAGCCACAACAAAATGCCCTGGCCGGCCTGACCACCGCCTTTGCCCTCGTCCCCGAATGCATTGCCTTCGCGCTGGTCGCGCACCTTAATCCATTGATGGGTTTGTACGGCGCCTTCATCATCTGCGCGATGACCGCCATGTTCGGCGGGCGGCCCGGCATGATTTCCGGCGCGGCCGGCTCAATGGCGGTGGTGATCGTCGCGCTGGTGGTGCAGCACGGCGTCGATTACCTGCTGGCCACCGTGGTCCTGTCCGGCATCTTCATGACGGTGTTCGGCCTGTTGCGACTGGGTAAATTGATTCGCATGGTGCCGCACCCGGTCATGCTCGGTTTCGTGAACGGCCTGGCGATCGTCATTGCGCTGGCCCAGCTGGCGCATTTCCGCCAGTCGCCGGGACAGTGGCTGCAGGGGAGCGCATTGTGGTTGATGGCGGGCCTGGTGGCACTGACCATGGCGGTCGTCTACCTGCTGCCGCGTGTCACCAAAAGCGTGCCGCCGGCGCTGGTCGCCATTGTCGGCGTCGGTCTCGCCAGTTATTACCTGCAGCTGCCGACGCGCACGCTGGGCGACCTGGCGCAGATCGCCGGCGGCCTGCCGGCCTGGCACTGGCCGAGCGTGCCGATGACCATGGAAACGCTGCACATCATTCTGCCGTACGCGGCGCTGATCGCGCTGGTGGGTTTACTGGAAACGCTGCTGACCTTTAACCTCACCGACGAGTTGACGCAAACGCGCGGCGCGCCCAACCGCGAATGCGTGGCGCTGGGGGCGGCAAACATCGTCTCCGGCTGTTTTGGCGGCATGGGAGGCTGCGCGATGATCGGCCAGACCATGATCAACTTGAGTTCCGGCGGCCGCTCGCGCCTGTCGGGCCTGGTCAGCGGCGTGATGATCCTGCTGTTTATTTTGTTCTTGGCGCCGCTGATCGAAAAGATTCCGCTCGCTGCCCTGGTGGGCGTGATGTTCGTGGTCGCACTCGAGACCTTCGCATGGGGTTCGCTGCGCGTGCTGGGCAAGGTGCCGCGCCACGATGCGCTGGTGATCGTCGCCGTCACCGTGATTACCGTGTTCACCGACCTGGCCATGGCGGTGCTGTGCGGGATTGTGATTGCCGCGCTCAATTTCGCCTGGCAGCATGCGCGCGAGATGCGAGCGGACATCGACGACAGCGTGGCCGGCCAGCGCACCTATTCGCCGCACGGCACGCTGTTCTTTGCCTCGAGCGCGCGCTTCCTGGAGCTGTTTCAGCCGGCTAGCGACCCGGCCCGCATCGAACTCGATTGCCGCCATCTGCACATGGCCGACCATTCGGCGATTGCCGCGATGGAGACGCTGTACCAGCGTTATGAGGAGGCCGGCAAGCACTTGCACGTACTGCACGTCTCGGCGCGCAACCAGGCGCTCCTGACGCGCGCCGGGGTCGATGCAGGCGCTGTCTGACGGGCAAAAAAAAGCCCCTCCGAAGAGGGGCGCGGCAAATGTAGCGGGGAGCCACACACCTGAACCGCCGGGGCGCCCGCCCCGGCAGCAGAAGACATCGATTGCTTAAAAGCGCCAGTTCGCGGTCAGGCTGGCCGAGCGCGGGGTGCCCGGGGTGTAGCGGTAACCGCTCTTGTTGATCGCTGCCACGTATTCCTTGTCGCCCAGGTTGTAGACGTTCAGACGCAGGTCGATGTTTTTGGCGACCGGGTACGAGGCCATGGCATCGAACACCCAGTAGGAATTCACGTAGGCCGGGGTGCCGACAGCGCCGTCGGTGCCGCGCAGCAGGCGGTCGTTGAAGCGCGCGCCGCCGCCGATTTGCAGGCCGATTGGCAGGGTGTACGAAGTCCACGCGGTGAACGATTGCTTCGGCGTGTAGGTCAGGGCGTTTTCACCGATTGCGCTGATGACGCGGCCATTTTCAACCTTGGTGTTCATGCGGCTGTAACCTGCGCTGACCAGCCATTTGCGCACGATCTCGCCGGTGATGCCGATCTCCACGCCTTTGACGCTCTTCTTGCCGGTCTGCGAGTACACCAGCGAGACCGGATCCTGCTCCACTTCGTTCTTCACCGTGGTGTCGTACAGGGCGATGGAGATGCCCAGGCGCTGCTTGAGCAGGTCGATCTTGGCGCCGATTTCTTTGGTCAGCGTTTCCTGCGGATCGGCGTTGATGCTTTGCGCGCTGCTGGCAGTGTTCGCCAGCGTGTAGTTCGAGCCTGGCGGCTGCTTCGAGCTGGCGACCAGCGCATACACGCTGCTGTCCGGCGTCGGCTTGTACAGGGCTGACAGCTTGCCGTTGACCAGATTGTCATCCAGCGCCAGCCTGGTGCGCACGCTGGCAGCGGCGGGCGCGGTCGCCGTCGCAGCCGTCGGTGCGGAGGTCCCGTCGTATTTGACCTTGTAATGGTCGACCCGTACGCCGCCGTTGATGATCCACTTCTCGCCGAGCTTGACCGTGTCAAACGCGTACACGCTGGCCGTCTCGAGGGTGCCGTCGTTGGTGGCGCCGCTCGGCTTCGGGTTGATCGAGGTCTGCAGGGAATTGTGCACCGGGTTGTACAAGTTGGCCGGCGACAGCGTGCCGAACGTGCCGGTGACGTAGCCAACGGTGCTCTGTTCTTCCCGCGTCAATTCCAGGCCGCTGACGACCGTGTGCTTGATCCAGCCGCTGCCGAGATTGCTGACCAGGTTGGTCTGGTTGGTCATGATCCGGTTTTCCTGGTCCTTGATGGTGCGCGTGGTGCGCGCCAGGGTCCAGGTCGACGGATCGGCGACGTTCGGCAAGGCCAGGTTGGCGCCGGTGCTCATAAAGGCGGACAGGACGTAATCCTGCTTGGTGCGCCCGTAGCGGGTGGTATTGGTCAGTTTGTTGCTGGCGCTGAAATCGTGTTCGACGATGACGGTGGCCATGTCGGCCTTGACGCGGTCGTAATCGCTCACGTCGCCGTAGAAATTGTCCGGGTTGACGCGCGGGGCCGCGTTCAGGGCCCGGATCACGTCGGCGCGCAGGGGTTCCTTCACGGTACTCGGCGCCGTGTAGCCAGGCAGGCCGATGGTCGGCACGCCGCCGTCGGGCAGGTTGTCCTGTTTCACGTGCAGCAGGTTGACGAACACGCGGGTCGGGCCGTTCAGGCCGAAGGCCAGGCTCGGCGCAATGGCCCAGCGCTTGTTCTTGACTTCGTCGCGGCCGGGCACGCCGCTGTCCTGCACCACGGCGTTCAGGCGCAGCGCGGTGCCGCGCTCGGCGTCGAGGACCGTGTTGTAGTCGCCGCTAACGCGTTTTTGCGAGGCGCTGCCGCCGGTCACGGAAACCGCGCCCGCGTCCTGCAGGGAAGGGCGCTTCGAGACCAGGTTGATCGAGCCGGTCGGCGCGCTGCGGCCGGTGTCGGTGCCGGCCGGACCTTTCAGTACATCGATCTGTTCGATGTTGAACACATCCCGCGAGATCGAGCCGACGTCGCGCACGCCGTCGACGAACAGGCTGGCCGAGGTGTCAAAGCCGCGCATGTAGATGGCGTCGCCGGTGTTCGTGCTGCCGTTTTCGCCGAGGAAGAATGCGCCCACGCCTGGCGTGTTGCGCAGCGCATCGGTCAGCGTCAGCGCGCCTTGCTGCTCGATCAGTTCTTTTTTGATGACCTGGATGGTCTGGGCCGTGTCCACCAGCTTTTCGGTGTACTTCGACGAGGCCGCCTTGTCGGCCTTGAAGTCGTTGGCATTCGTGCCGACGATGACGACCTTCGAGACGGGCTCGTCGGCCGCGATGTTTGCCGGCGCTGCCGGCGCGTCTGGCGCGGCGTGCGCATAGCCGGAGGCCAGCGGCAGCAACATCGCGGCAATGGCGGCGCTCATCTGTGGGTTGAAACGGTTGGCTGCGTGTTTGCGGCTCTTGATATGCGACATGGTTTCCTCATCCCTAAAAAGTAGGAGAAGTGTAACCACTTTTCTGTTGCATGTAAATGCGAATCGTTCTCAGTTGCGTTATCTTTATTTGGGATGTTGCATCGTTTGTGCACCTGCAACAACGTTGAGGTCGCTCAGGTTCATGAAAAATTTTCAAGTGTATTTGTTGGCAAGTAACAAATTGTTGTGTTTTTTGCACATTTACTGCAGATTGAAAAAAACGATTGGTCAAACCCCATCCGTGCGCGCTACCGTCAATACGGGTCTGCATCCGGCTGCATCCAGCTGGAACCGGTCCCGGCGTGCGACGGCGCTATCTCCGTCGCCTTGCTGTGTTGAAGAGGCGGTCATGACCATTTCTTTTTCAGAAGGCGACACCGGCGTTGCGGTGGCGGACCTGCAGCGCAAGCTCGCCAGCCTCGATGTGCGCCACATGCCTGAACTGGCCGCCCTGAAGAAGCTGCGTTGCGCCAATCCCGACAACGGGGCCACCCCGTGCGGCGCGTACGGCGTCGAAACTGTGGCCGCGGTGAATGCGTTCAAGCGCCGCTACGGGCTGGGGCCGGAAGACGGCATGTGCGACGCCGCCACCTGGAACGAACTGAACCTGCAGGCCGGCAGCGTGTTTTCCGAGGTCTGGCAATACGAACTCGATGCGCTGGACGGCGGCCCCTTCCCGGACACCGTGGCCCCGGCCAGCGAAGACCTGGCGCAGCGCGCGCATGCGCACCAGCTGGCCGGACTGGCCTTCTCCGGCGGCGGCATCCGTAGCGCCACGTTCAACCTCGGCATCCTGCAGGCGCTGGCCGAACTGCGCCTGCTGGGCAAATTCGACTATCTCTCCACCGTGTCCGGCGGCGGCTACATCGGCGCCTGGTTTTCGCGCTGGCTCGAGCGCGAGAAGGGCGATATCGGCAAGCTTGAAAAGGCCCTCACCCCTGGCGCGCCCGGCGCGCCACATGCCGAAGCGGACGAGGTCAAATTCCTGCGCCAATACACCAATTACCTCACGCCGCGCACCGGCTTCTTCAGTGCCGACACGTGGGCGCTGCTGGCCACCTACGTGCGCAACACCACGCTCAACCTGGCGATCCTGGTGGCCTTGCTCACGGCGGTGATGGTCCTGCCGCGCCTGCTGGTTAGCCTGATCGCGCAGGTGCCCCCCGGCATTCCCGGCCGCTCGACGCCGTGGCCGTTTGCGGCCGTCGCCATCCTGTGCGTGCTGTGGTCGGTGGGCATGATTGCCGCGAACATCGCCAGCCGGCCCGTTCCCGATGAAACCCATGCGCTGTTTCGCCAGACCCAGGCCAGCGTCATCCTGTTCATCGTGCTGCCGCTGATGGTGGCCGGCTGCGCCGGCAGCGTGGCGCTGTGGGACCTGCGCGACACCATCAGCGACGGCGTGCACGCGCTGGTCGACAATCCCGGCCTCGGCAATGCCTTGCTGCCCTGGATCCTCGGCACCGGGCTGGCGTATTTTGGCGCCTGGGCCCTGGGCTGGGGCGGCGCCCAGATCCACAACGCACGCCTGCACCAGGCCGGCGCCGCTGCCGCGCCGGCGAGCAGCGTGGCGCCGCAGCGCGCGGCGCTGGTGCGCGCAGTGCTGTCCGATGGCATCGGCCACCTGCTGTGCGCGCTCATCGCGCTGGGGCTGGGGACGCTCGCCGTGCTGGCCACGACAACCTGGCTGAACGGGATGCTGGACCAGGGCGACGCCGCCCCCGACATGACGGTGCTGGTGGTGGCGTTCGGCATGCCGATTCTGCTCAGCATCTTCGGCTTCACGATGGTGTTGTGCGTCGGGCTGGTGGGGCGGCGTTACAGCGACAAAAGCCGCGAATGGTGGAGCCGCCAGAGCGGCTGGACCACGATCATCGTCAGCGGCTGGGTGGCGCTGGTCGCGGTCACCCTGTACGTGCCGGGCGTGCTGTCCTGGATGAACGCGCAGCTGTTCGGGCCGTGGCTGTCGGCGCTGCTGGCCAGCGGCTGGATCGCGACCACCGCCGCCGGCCTGCTGGTGGGAAACAGCAAGGCCACCGGCGCCAGCATGGCCAATGCCGGCCTGCCCGCGCCGGCCAATGCGCGCCTTGAATGGCTGGCGCGACTGGCGCCGGCGGTGTTTTCAGTGGGCGCAGTGTGCCTGCTGGCCACAGCGCTGCACCACATTCTGCGCGCGCTCTCGAGCATGCCGGCCGCGCCGGTGAACGCGCGTTCGCACTTCGGCGCGGTGCTGGCGCAGTACGACATGCAAACACTGGCCTCGACCTGGCAGATGCTGGTGGTGGTGGGCCTGTGCTTGCTGGGCGCCGGCATGCTGCTGGCGTGGCGCGTCGATGTCAACAAGTTCTCGCTGCACATGATGTACCGCAACCGGCTGGTGCGTGCCTACCTGGGCGCCAGCAATATCGAGCGGGCGCCGCATCCCTTCACCGGCTTCGATCCGGGCGACGACCTGCAGCTGGAGAAGCTGCTCAAAAAGAACGATGACCCCGGCGCGGCGCCGGCCCTGCAGCGGCCGTATCACATCATCAACACCACGCTGAACCTGGTCAATGGCAGGGAGCTGGCCTGGCAATCGCGCAAGGCGGCGGGCTTTGCGTTCACGCCGGCTTTTTGCGGCTTTGAATTGCCGCGTATGGCCAACCCCGGCGGCGCGGCGCTGGCGCAGGAATCGCAGCGCGGCTGCTTCCGTGCGATCAAGCTGTACACCGCGCCGCCGCGCGGCACCATGGAAGAAGAGGCGGGCGTGCAACTGGGTATGGCGATGGCGGTGTCGGGCGCGGCCGCCAGTCCCAGCATGGGGTTTCACTCGTCGCCGCCGCTGGCATTCCTGATGACGCTGTTTAATGTGCGGCTGGGGCGCTGGTTCGCCAATCCCACCCGGCCCGTAAAACGCCGTGCGCATAAAGGATTGACCGCGCCGAAAACGCCAACAACGCCGAAAACGCCGACCACGTCGCCGCGGCTGGGCATCCGCTACTTGCTGCGCGAACTGTTCGGCCTGACCGATGCCAGTTCGCCGTTCCTGTACCTGTCCGATGGCGGCCACTTCGAAAACCTCGGCGTGTACGAACTGGTGCGGCGGCGCTGTCGCCTGATCGTGGTGGTCGACGCCGGCGCCGACGGGCAATTCGATTTTTCCGACCTGGGCAATGCGATCCGCAAATGCGCGACCGACCTGTCTGTCGATGTCGAAATCGACGTTGGCAAAATCGACCTGCTCAAGGGCAGCGATTTCAGCGAGGCGCATTGCGTCACCGGCCGCATCCGCTACGACAAGATCGACCGCGACGGCGTGATCGGCACACTCCTCTACATCAAGCCTTCGCTGCGCGGCAAGGAGTTCGCCGACATCCTCAACTACCGCAAGATCAACAAGACCTTCCCGCACCAGTCGACGCTCGACCAGTGGTTCGACGAGACCCAGTTCGAAACCTACCGCTCGCTCGGCTACAACATCGGCAAGATTGTCATGGAGCGCGCGCTGGCGGTCAGCAACGCCAACCTGCAACAACAGGGCGGGCGCGCCATTGCATCGCTGTGCGCCGCCCTGCATGCCCTCTGGGACAGCGCACCGGCCGATGGCGCCGCGAATGCCGCGCAGCCCGACCGGCTGTACCTCGTTGGCGAGCGCCGCACTGGCGCCGAACGGCGGCGCGCACCCGACCCTGCCACGCCGGAACGGCGCCAGGCCAACCGGCGCGCCTGAACGCTGGCGCTCAGAGCGCGCGCTGCATCAGCGCCATCGGTGCGGCGACAGCGCCGTCTTGCAGCGTGAGGTCGAACCGTTCGACCAGCGCGAACCCGTGCGCCAGGTACAGCGGCACCCCGGGCATGGTGGCCACCAGTTCCAGCTGCCCGAAGCCGGCCGCCGCGGCGGCAGCGGCGCAATGGCGCATCAGCGCGCTGCCGTACCCGCGCCGCGCCATGGCCGGATCGACAAAGAACGCGCGGATTTTGGCCGGCTCGGTGGCCGGGTCGAGCAGGCGGTCCGGCGCGGTCTTCATTTTGTCGGCGCCGAATCTGGTCGAGCGCCGGCTCCAGCCGCCGCAGGCCGCCGTCACGCCGTCCACTTCCATCACAAAATACGTGCCGTCGGTGACCAGCTGGCTGTCGACGCCAAACACTTCGCGCGACAAGGCTGCGGTTTGGGCGGGGGAGTAGAAGCCCGTGCCGAGTCCGGCTGCGGAACGGGCAATCAAGGCTTCGAGGGCAGGGATGTCGGTCGGGGCGGCGGGGCGGATCGAGAAGGCGGACGTCGATGGCATGGAGGCGCAAGAAGGTGGTCAGGTGTTACTTACTTTATCAGAGCTGGCGCTACACTACGGGATTCTCCATTGCCCAGATCACTCCGTGCGCATTTCCATCGGCCAGCGCCTGTTCCTCTCCGTCCTGCTTGCCATCCTTGGCGTGGTGGCGACAGCCATCGTCCTGATGCGCCAGAACGTCACGCGCAGCGCCGGCGAATATGCACTCAATATCGAGCTCGAACGCCTCGACGAATTGTCACGCGCGCTGGCGACGCGCTACGCGCGCGCGGGCTGGGCATTCCTGCCGGCGAACGCACAGGCACGGCGCGGCTGGATCGCCGCCGAAATGGCGCGCCTCGACCAGGCCAGGGACGGCGCCGAAGCGCCGGTCGCGCCCCCGGCGGCCCCCGCACCGGTTGCGCC